>CAKUFI010000068.1 GCA_934647305.1 uncultured Clostridia bacterium
GAGCAAGGCCGTGTAATTCGCCGCTATTCTGCGACAGGGGCTTTTTTATTTGTCTGTTCGCGGGGGAACGGTCCAATGCTTCGGAGGGCGTTTGGGGTTACTTGGGGGGATAAATCGGGATTCCCAGCACGTCGCTGAGCGTTTCCAGCTCTTCGTCGAGCGAGTCCATGCCGCCGGCCTGGCCGGGGGTTATGCCCTCGATGCGCAGGAACGCGCGGCGGAAGGTGCGCACGCTGGTGTAGCCCACGCGCTCGGCGGCCTCCTCGATGGTGGCCTTGCGGCTCTCGAGCAGCTCGCGGGCGGCATGCACGCGCACGGTGTTGAGGTACTCGAGCAGCGAGCCGTCGGTCTCGGAGCGGTAGAGGCGGGAAAGGTATTTTGGGGTCAGGCCGAATACCTCGCCCAGCTCGAACAGGCTGAGGTTGGGGTCGGTATAGTGCCGGTCGATGTAGTCCTGCAGGCGACGGGAGAGGCGGGAGCCGTCGTCCCTGGCGGGGGTCTGGATTTCGCCGCACAGCACCCGGATAAGCGCCAGGAAGTGCTCGCCGGTTTCGTCCAGCGAGCCCGCGCGGCTGACGGCGAGCAGCAGCTTCTCGACGGCGGCGTGGTCGGCGTGATCCATGATTTCCTCGGTGTCCAGCAGCAGGCAGATCCAGCCGCACACGCGCATGCGCTCCAGCCAGGCGCTGCCCTTGGCCTGCGCCCGCAGCCGCTCCAGCATGCGGGAGACGACCGCGCAGGCGTCGCCCGGGCGCCGGGCGCAGATCGCGTCGCACAGCAGCTCGAGCTCCTCATCCTCGCGGCGGCGCATGTCCTGACGCTCGACGCGGCGCTTGTAGGAGGATACGCGCACCACGCCCTGTCCGCCCACGGCGCACTGATACTTGCTGAAGTCCTCGATGTCCTGATAGGCGTTGGGCAGCGCGTCAAAGCTGGCGACCACCTCGCTGAGCAGCGCGGAAACCGGCACGCTGAGCGTATTCTTCAGGCGGTCGAGCATGCCCTCCAGCTTTTCGGCGGCGATTTCGAGGAAGTCCTCCTCCTGGCCGGGGGAGAGCACCATCAGCCAGGTGTACAGCTGGTCGCAGGGGATGCGGTAGCCGACGTAGCGGTCGATGAACACCCGCGCGAACAGGCTGTCGATCAGGAAGGAGGCCGCGTCCTGGTCGCCCGCAGCCTCGGCCAGCCGGGGGTCGATCGAGGGCTGCTGTCCCTCGGCGAGCATGAAGCTGATGATGACGAAGGACTTGCCGGTCAGGTCGAGCTGCAGAAAGGACATGAAGTCCGCGCCGGTCAGCGTCTCGCGGGAGCCGTGCAGGTGCGAGAACAGGTAATTGCCCACCAGCGCCTCCTGCTGGATGGCCAGCTTGCGGCGGATGTCGGTGTGGCGGCTGAGCAGGTCGGTATAGGACTGCTGAATGACCTCGAACTCGTTCTTGCCGCTGGGCACGCCCTTGGGGGCCACGCTGTTGAGCGTTTCCCGCACCGGGCGGTAGTTCATGCGCAGCAGGAAGAAGGTCAGCAGCAGGCCGGTCAGCAGCGCCGTGCCCAGCATGCTCAGGCAGATGGCGGCGATATAGCGGGCGCTCTTCCAGAAGCGGGCCTCCTGAGAGAGCAGCACGAACGTCCAGCCGCTGAGCGCGGAACGGGTGCGGTAGCCCAGGTAGAGCTGCTCGCCGGTCTGATAGCTGACCATGCCGTCCGAATCGCTCTCGTGCAGCGAGGAATCGAGCAGGCGGCCCGCGTCCTCGCCGGCGGAGAAGAGCAGCCTGTCGTCCGGGTCGAACACCAGCAGCACGCGCCCCTCCATCTCGCCGAACTGGCTCAGCAGGCGATCCGCGGCCAGGTTGACCACGACGGTGGCGTAGCGCGCGCCGGGCTGGCCGAAGCCGGTGCGGATGGAGCGCAGGTAGACCACGTTCCCGCGGCCGTACATATTATAGGAATAGCAGCCGGAGTACAGGAAGGCTCCGCCGTAGTACGGCTCCTCGATGCCGGGGAAAAAGCCCTCCGACAGATCCTGTTTCCGCATGACGCGCACGGACTCGGCCAGCAGGGCGCGGGAGTTGGCGGTGCCCTTGGTGATCAGGTAGTCGGGCTGGGGCAGGTAGGCCAGGATTTCCGCGCCGTTGAGCGGGCGTTCATAGCTTGCGATCTGCCCGGTCAGCCTGCTCAGGGTGTCGGCGGCGATCAGCTTCTTCGTGTCGGCCTGCGCGTTCATGGCGTTTTTGAAATAGGTATTGGTGGCCAGGGACTCGGCGGTGTACACCATCTGCCGGAACGCGTCGTCCACGCCGGTCATCACGCCGGAGAGCGTCTGCCGGTTGGCGGCGGCGACCTCGCGGGCGAGCGTCTGATGCGTATAGGTATAGGTCAGCACCGTGCCCACCAGCGGGGCCAGCAGCACGAGCAGATAGGAAAGCAGCCACTTGCGCAGCACGTTGCCGCGGATGTTCCACTTTTTCATCGCGATCGGGACTCCTTCAAAACGCCTTGCGGCGGGAAAAGTGCAGGGTAAAAAACGCCCTTATACCGTCATTATACCGCGCGGGGAGGCGAAAGGGAAGGGACAAAAGGTCGAAAACGGGCGGACAAAAAGGTGAATTGGGCAGTTTTGCCGGTTTTCGACCATTTGTCACCCGCATTTCGACCGATTGTCCCTTGATTTTCACGGGAATTTCAAGTATCCTTGGCACAGTGACGGCAGCAAGCCGCCGAATAAGAAGGAGGAAACCCATGATGAAGAAAATGCTGTCCCTGTGTCTGGCCGTGTGCCTGCTGCTGGGCTGCGCGCTGAGCGCCGGCGCGGAGGGCGTGAGCTATCCGCTGGACGGCGGCAACGAGCCGCTGACCATCCTGATGGGCGTCGAAGGCAACGCGCCCAACGCGGGCTACGCCAACTGGAACGAGACCGAGTTCGTCAAGACCTGGATTGAGAAGAGCGGCGTCAACTTCACGGTGAAGGAAGTGGCCGACAACGCCGCAATCGTGCTGAACCTGGCCTCCGGCGAGTACCCGGACATGGTCATGGCGTATGAGAATTATTACAACGACGGCCTGACCGCGATGATCAACGACGAGCTGGCCGTCAGCCTGACGCAGTACGCCGACTATATGCCCGACTATCTGGCCGCGTTGGATCTGGATCCCAGCTACCGCCCCTATGTCACCTACACCGACGGAAACATCTACTTCTTCGCCAACCTGATCGAGCCCGGCAACATCACGACGCACTGGCGCGGCATGGTGGTTCGTCAGGACTTCCTGGACAAGCTGAACATGAAAGCGCCCACCACCAATCAGGAGTTCCACGACATGCTGGTCGCATTCAAGGAGCAGCTGGGCTGCGAAGCACCCCTGTGCGGCAACTGGTGGAAGAGCGTGCTGGTGACCGACGGCTTCTGCTCGACCGAGTACGGCCTGGTGAGCGGCGAACGCTATCAGGTGGACGGCAAGTATCACTACGGCGCGTATGAGGAGGGCTATCGCGGCCTGATGGGCTACCTCAACCAGCTCTATACCGAGGGCCTGTTCGACCCGAACTTCCAGACCACCGACGAGCCCACCTCTCAGGCCAGCCTGCTCTCCGGCCAGACCGGCGCGCATCCGACCTCCTGCGCCCGCATCAACACCATCTGGGCGCGCTCCGAGAACCCCGAATTCAAGCTGGCCGGCCTGGGCTCGCTGAACGGCTCCGACGGCACCACCGCCTACTTCACCCAGACCGACACCCTGACTCCCTCCCGCGCCAACGCCTATGTGACCGCCGACTGCAAGCAGCCCGAGTTGGCCGTGGCGCTGTTCAACTGGCTGTATACCGACGAGGGCAAGATCATCTCCAACTTCGGCCCCGAGGGTCTGTGCTGGACGCCCGACGAGAACGGCAATCCCGTCCTGACCGAGTACATGACCAAGAACGAAAACGGCCTGTCCCTCGACCAGATGCTTTACGTGCACACCATGGGTAACCGTCCGGAGCTGTCGCTGAGCGCCCTGAGCCTGCAGCGCTTCGCCATGCCCGAGCAGCTCGCGGCCATGCAGACCTGGGACAAGACTCAGTCCCGCACCTACCTGCTGCCCAGCTACTCCGTGCTGGACGCGGACGCGGCGACCGAGGCCGCTGCGCTGTGGACGGACATCAGCACCTACATCTCCGAGAGCACCGCGAAGTTCATCACCGGCGAGAAGAACCTCGAGGGCGACTTCGACGCGTACCTGGCGCAGCTCAAGAGCATGGGCATGGATCGCTACATCGAGATTCAGCAGAACGCGCTGGATGCGTACTACGGAAAGTAAGACGTACTGCGGCGGGGAAGACATCTCCCCCGCCGCGGCCACCCTCTCCAGTCTCCGCTAAAAATCGAAGATTTTTCGGGCGCGGAGCCTGCAGGGTATCTGTTTTTCCTCTGGGGCTTCGGGCGTGTTTCTTCAACCGAAAGGCGGAGGAAGCGCCCCGAATCCCCGCCGGAAAAACAGCCCGTCCCCGACGTACATGCCGCCGGGGACGATTGAAAGTTCGAAAGGGCTGCGGCCCTCTCGAGCTCTCCCATTTAATCCATTTTACAGCAAAGGAGAGATCCGCGTGCAGCGTTCCTTCGGCAGACGACTGAAGCGGGATTTTCAGAAGAACTGGTCGGCGTACCTGCTGGTGCTGCCCGTGCTGGTCTACTTTATCCTGTTTCACTACAAGCCCATGTACGGCGTGATCATCGCGTTCAAGAAATTCAGCATCCGCAAGGGCATACTGGGCAGCCCGTGGGTGGGACTGCAGTACTTCAGGGAGTTTCTGAGCTCCTACTACTTCTGGCGGCTGATGAAGAACACGCTGAGCATCAGTCTGGCCAGCCTGGTGTTCGGCTTCCCGATTCCGATCCTGTTCGCGCTGCTGCTCAACGAGGTGCGCTCGAACCGGTATAAAAAGGTCATACAGACCGTTTCCTATATGCCGCACTTCATTTCGCTGGTGGTCATCTGCTCGCTGGTGCGCCTGTTCACCGCGCATAACGGCCTGATCGCCGGCTTCTTCGGCCTCTTCGGCTACGATACCCGCTTCGACATGCTCAACTCGGGCCGGCTGTTCACGCCGATTTACGTCGGCTCCGGCATCTGGCAGAACACCGGCTGGGACTGCATTATCTACCTGTCCGCGCTTTCCGGCATCGACATGCAGCTCTACGAGGCCGCGCGCATCGACGGCGCGAACCGCTGGAAGCAGACCATACACGTCACCCTGCCCGGCATCATGGGCACGGTCATCCTGCTGCTCATCCTGCGCATCGGCTCGCTGATGAGCGTGGGCTATGAAAAGATTATCCTGCTCTACAACGAGGGCATTTACGAATACGCGGACGTGATTTCGTCCTATGTCTACCGACGCGGCCTGGTGCAGAGCGACTACAGCTACGCCACCGCCATCGGCCTGTTCAACTCGCTGATCAACGTCATACTGGTCGTGACCGCGAACGCCGTCAGCAAGCGCGTGTCCGGCATGGGTCTGTTCTAAAGAGGAGGGCGCGTATGACAAAGAAGAAAAACCTGTCCCAGGAGGGACGCGGCTACGAGGTCTTTCAGGCGTTCAACAACCTGTTTTTCCTGCTGGTGCTGTTCGTGACCGCGTACCCGATTTACTACGTGCTGATCGCGTCGTTCTCCAGTCCGTCCGGCCTGGCGGTCAATTACGGCGTGATCTGGCTGCCCATCAAGCCCTACACCGTCGAGGCCTACAGCCGCGTGCTGCATAACTCGCAGGTGCTCACCGGGTACAAAAACACGCTGCTCATCCTGGCGGGCGGACTGACCGTCAACCTGATCATGACCGCGCTGGGCGCGTACTTCCTGTCGCTCAAGGACGTGATGCTCAGCAAGCCCATCGGCATGCTGATCCTGTTCACCATGTATTTCAGCGGCGGCATGATCCCCGGCTACCTCAACATCCGCGAGCTGGGCATGCTGGACACGCTGTGGGCGCTGTTCATCCCCGGAGCGATCAGCACCTACAACATGCTCATCCTGCGCTCCGCCTTCGCCGCCGTGCCCGACAGCCTGGTCGAGGCCGCGCACCTGGACGGCGCGAGCCACTTCACCATCCTTCGGCAGGTCATGCTGCCCCTCACCGGCGCGACCATGGCCGTGCTGGTGCTCTACTACGGCGTGGGGCACTGGAACGCCTGGTTCGGCGCGTCCATCTACCTCACCGACCCGGGCAAGTATCCGCTGGCGCTGGTGCTGCGAAACATCCTCATCCAGAACCAGAACAGCGACATGCTCGCGGGCGATACCGGCGGCGAACAGGGCTTCCGCGACCTGATCAAGTACGCCCTGATCGTCATCGCCACCGCGCCCATCCTGTGCCTGTATCCCTTCCTGCAGCGCTTCTTCGTCAAGGGCGTCATGGTCGGCGCGCTGAAGGGGTAGGGGAGACGAGGGGAGAACGTTCGAGAGGCGGCTTTTCTGAGAAAAGCCCCTCTCGAGCTCTCCCGAAAAGCACTATGATCCGCATTTCAGGGCGGGGAAAGGTGTGTTGTACCCCGAATCTGGCGCGGGGCTGTTATCACGCAAAAGCAATACGGTCGCCCATGCGGCAATAGGTGTCGGCAACGCCGACCTACAATCCGCGGGGAATCCTGCGGATTCGAAGACCTTGACCGCTTTAATCTATGGCGGTCAATGGTCGTCGATAGGATGCGCGGCAGCAAGTGGAACCGGGCACTGCCCGGGAAGTCCCTGAGGAAAAGCCTCGGGGACTTTGCTTTTGGGGCGGAGGTATGGTAGAATACTGGAAGACGAAGAGACGAAAGGGGACGGAAGGATGCTGCAAACGGGGACGCTGATACTGGGCGGGAGCTATGCGGCGATCGGCTGCGCCTGCGCGGCGGGCGACTCAATTCTGCTGATCGAGCACGAGTCGCTGGGGGAGGACTATTCGGGCGTGCTGCGGCCGAGTGCGCGCTGCGAGGCGACTGATGCGGCCGGGAAAGAGCTGTACGCGTTTTTTGAGGAGAACGGCGTGCTGGATGCGGAGGGACGACTGGACGTGCTGCGGTCGGCGACGACGGTATGCCGGTTTGTGCGGGAAAAGGGACTGAGGGTGCTGCTGGACGCGCCGCTCGTGTCGCTGGAAAAGCGCGAGGACGGCCTTTTGGCGACCTGCCAGACAGTGAGCGGCCTGAGGGAGATTCATGCCGCGCGCGTGCTGGACGCGGGCTTTCTGCGCGTATCCGACCGGAAAGCGGTGCGCGTGATGGAGAACCGGCTGCACGTGACCTGCCTGTCGGCGGGAGAGGAAGCGCCCCGCGTGGAGGGAGGCGAGGCCGCAGCCGGATTTTTCCCTCGCGAGTGGTTCGTCAGCTTCCGCTTTGCACCCGAGGTCTCGCTGCCCGAGGCCAGACTGTCGGTGCAGCGGCGCTGGCAGGCGGCATTTCCCTCGGGAGAGTGCCTGATTGAGGCGATGAGCCCGGATTTCGACGCGGTGGCCGTGTCCGATGGGGGAGAGGGAATCTGCCCCTGGCTGCCGCCGCACGATACGGACACGCCGATTGCCGCCTTTGAGCGGGGCGCGGCATGGGCGAAGGAGGTGTGCGCGCGATGAGGTATCATGAGCTTTTCGAGAACGCGCACCGTGTGACCGAATGCGTGCAGCCCTGCTTTGAGCGGGAATTCGACCTGATTGTGGTCGGGCTGGGCTCGGCGGGCAGCTTCTGCGCACTGTCGGCGGCGCAGGAGGGACTGCGCGTGCTGGGCGTGGAGCGCGGCAGCTGCGCGGGCGGCATGTCGGTGCAGGGCGTGATCAACGGGTATTACAACGGATACCCGGGCGGTGCGTTTGAGGCGATCGACGCGCAGACGGCCGGGCTGGTGGGCACGGTGTATGCCGACTTCCATAACCATCCGGACGCGAAGAAAATCTGCCTGGAGCAGGCGCTGCTTGAAGCCGGGGTATGCCTTGGGTATCGAACGGTGGTGCTGGGTGTGTATGAGGAGGAAAGACACGTGCGCGGCGTGCGGCTGCTGGAGAACGGTCGGGTGTACGATGCGGGCTGCCGCTTTCTGGCCGACAGCACCGGCAACGGATACGTGCTGTGCATGCTGGGCGTGCCCATGCGCCTGGGGCGCGAGACGGATGGCTCTACGCAGCCGTTTTCCTCGGTGTGCGTGTTCCGCCTGCAGGGAGAAACGGCGCTTCAGCGCACGAATGACGACTGCGGCTATATCAATCCTAATGACGATGCGGATTTTTCCTGGCGCACCATCGAGGCCAACGCGCGCTACAACGAGCGCTGCGCCCCGCACAGGGAGCGCCTGGTCTTTCTGGCCCCGCAGATCGGCATACGCGAGGGCATGCTGATGCAGGGCGAGGAGACGCTTACTCTGGCGGATATACTGGCCGAGCGCGACTTCGGCGACACGCTGGTGTGCGCCTACTCGGACATCGACCGACACGGCGTGGATCGCGCGTTTGACGCGGCGCTGTATCAGGACTGGTACGTGCTGAGCAACCTGAGCACGGTGACGATGAAGATCCGCGTGCCGCTGGGGGCGATCATCCCGAAGGGCTGGAAAAACCTGGTTTCGGTCTGCCGCTGCCTGTCGATGGACAACTATGCCTCCGCGGCCGTGCGCATGAACCGGGACATGTACCGCCTGGGCGAGGCGGCGGGCGTGGCGCTGGCCATGGCTGTGCAGGCGGGTGCGGACAGCCTGATGCAGGTGGACTATCCGCGGCTTCGGGCGAAGGTGCAGTCGCGCGGCTGCTTCGATCCCCGGCCGGGCGAAACCAAGGGCTTCGTCGATCCCAAGGCCGAGCCGCCCTATCAGCCGGTCTGCTGGCTGACCGACCCGCAGG
Source organism: uncultured Clostridia bacterium (assembly GCA_934647305.1). Classification (GTDB taxonomy): domain Bacteria; phylum Bacillota; class Clostridia; order Christensenellales; family Aristaeellaceae; genus CAKUFI01. The sequence goes on from CAKUFI010000068.1 coordinate 8,843, forward strand.
CCATTGAGCGGGCGCTCGACACCGACTGCCCGGGCGTGGCGCTGTGGTCGTGCCGGCTGCTGGGCGACGTGATTCGCGAGCGGCTGTTTACCTGGACGCAGCAGCGGGAGCACGAGAAACTGCGTCTGAATGCGGGACTGGCGCTGGCCGCGCTGAAGGACGAGCGAAGTCTGCCCATACTGCGCGAGCTGCTGAAGAACCGCTCGGCGTATTTCTTCAAGGACTGCCGCCGCACCAATCAGTTCCGAAGCGTGATTGCCATCTGCTATCTGGGGCGCTTTGCCGACGAGGCGAGCGTGGATGAGCTGCTCGGCATGCTGGAGGAGGCCGAATATGACCGGCCGATGTACCACCTTTACCTGAAGCCTTTCGTTCCGCTCAGCGTCAACGGCTGCATGAATGTGGCGTACTATCAGCACGTATCCTTTGCGGTGGCCGCGCTCAGGCAGATTGCCCAGGCGCATTCCGCGCAGCAGCCGCGAATTGAGTGGGCGCTGAGGCAGGCCTTCGCGGATGGGTGCTATATCCGCCGTATGACGATCGAAGGCTCGTATGAATCTGACGGCATCGTTGTCAGTCAGCTGAAGACGCGCTGAGCGCATATCTATACGGCGAATGCGCATGCGGCGTTACCGATTTGCCGGGCGGCCGCAGCCGCCCGTTCAATGCGATTCCCCTCGGGGGAATCGCTCAGCTTGTCAAAAAAGGTTTTGACAAGCTGGTAGACGGGGAAGCGAGCTCCCCCGCCACTGCCACCCTCTCCAGTCTCCGCAAAAAATCAAAGATTTTTCGGGCGCAAAAACCGTTCCGTGCCTACGCTGTGTATTTGCACTGCCCATCTTATGGAGAGGCGGCAGCAAATGGAGCCGGGCACTGCCCGGTCGAAAGGGCTGCGGCCCTCTCGAGCTCTCCGGGGGTTTTCGACAGTCTGTGCGATTCCCCTCGGGGGAATCGCTTCCTTGCAGCCCCGTTGGGGCTGTGGGTGGGGTCCGGGGAGGCGCGCGCCGTTTAGGCTGCCCTCCCCGGCTGGCCGCGCCGCGAAGCGGCGCGGGGTTTTCAGGCAAACGCGCAGCGTTTGCCTGAAAACCCGTTCATTTTGTCGATGAATGTTGACAAAATGAACACCGCCTCTCGGACGTTCCGGGAGGCGGCGTTTTTATGCGAATCAGTTGCCCATGCGGATGGAGTAGTTGGGCGCTTCCTTGGTGATGTTGATGTCGTGGGGATGGCTTTCGATCAGGCCAGCGCTGGTGATGCGGATGAACTGCGCGTCGTGGCGCAGGGACTCGATGTCCGGGGTGCCGCAGTAGCCCATGCCGCTGCGCAGGCCGCCGATGAGCTGGAAGATGGTGTCGGACACGCTTCCCTTGTAGGGCACGCGGCCTTCGACACCTTCGGGCACCAGCTTCTTCTGGCCCTCCTGGAAATAGCGATCCTTGGAGCCGTCGTTCATCGCGGCGAGGGAGCCCATGCCGCGGTAGACCTTGTAGGAACGGCCCTGATAGATTTCGATCGCTCCGGGGGACTCCTCGGTGCCGGCAAACAGGCTGCCCATCATGACGGCGGAGGCGCCCGCCGCGATGGCCTTGGTGATGTCGCCGGAGTACTTGATGCCGCCGTCGGCGATGATGCGCTTACCCAGCTTGTCAGCCGCCTCGGCGCAGTCGGACACGGCGGTCACCTGGGGCACGCCGATGCCGGCCACCACGCGGGTGGTGCAGATCGAGCCGGGGCCGATGCCGACCTTGACCACGTCCGCGCCCGCCATGAGCAGGTCGTGGGTGGCTTCGGGAGTGGCGACGTTGCCCGCGATGACCTTCAGCGACGGGAAGGCGGTCTTCACGCGCTCGACCATCTGGATGACGCCGGAGGAATGGCCGTGGGCGGTGTCCAGGGTCACGATGTCGACCTTGGCGGCGACCAGCGCCTGCACGCGCTCGAAGGTGTCCTTGGTCACGCCGATGGCCGCGCCGCACAGCAGGCGGCCGTTTGCGTCCTTGGCGGAGTGGGGATATTTCATGGACTTCTCGATGTCCTTGATGGTAATCAGGCCGCGGAGCATGTAGTTTTCGTCCACCAGGGGCAGTTTTTCGATGCGGTGGCGGGCCAGGATGGTCTTGGCCTCCTCCAGGGTGGTGCCGACCGGGGCGGTGACCAGGTTGTCTCTGGTCATCACGTCGCCGATGGCCTGGGTGTAGTCGGTGACGAAGCGAAGGTCGCGGTTGGTCAGGATGCCGACCAGCTTGCCGCTCTCGCAGATGGGCACGCCCGAAATGCGATAGCGCTCCATCAGCGCCAGCGCGTCGGAGAGCAGATCGGTCGGGGCCAGGAAGAACGGGTCGGAGATGACGCCGTTTTCGGAGCGCTTGACCTTGTCCACCTGCGCGGCCTGCGCCTCGATGGACATGTTCTTGTGGATGATGCCCAGACCGCCCTCGCGGGCCATGGCGATGGCCATGCGCGCCTCGGTGACGGTGTCCATGGCAGCGCTGAGCATGGGAATGTTCAGATGAATACCCTCCGTCAGCGTCACGCTCAAATCCACATCGCGCGGCAGAACGTCGCTCTTTCGGGGAACCAGCAGCACATCGTCGAAAGTCAGACCCTCGCGAATCGTACCCAGCATGAAGTATTCCTCCCATGAAATTTTGTATATAATGTCTTTCATTATAGCCTAATCCCGGCGGAAGTCAAGTTATGTTTCCGTGCGGCATAACACTGGTCCCGGCCTCATACGCTGTAAGCAAAAAGCGGAAAGCGGGGAATGAGCATGTCCATTACATTGAACAGGCAGGCCATGGAGGTTGAGCGGCTGGCGGCGCAGGCGCGCGTGCAGCTGCCGGTGCGCGCGGAGGCGCTGGCCTCGGGCGCGGGACGCGAGTCGGTGGAGATCCTGATGGAGGACGCGGCCGCCGCGGTCGAGCAGGTCGAGGTGCGCGCCGACCGGGTGGTGGTCACGGGCAGCGTGCAGTGTCAGGGCATTTACGCCCAGGGACAGGAGGGCAGCGTGCGCGCGCTGACTGCGCAGGCCCCCTTCGAGCAGATCTTCGATATGGAGGGCGTGCGGCCCAAGATGACCGCGCGGGCACGGGCGACGGTCGAGCACGTCGAGGCCGCCTACGAGGTGGGACACATGGTGTTCTCGGTCACGCTGGGGGTGCAGGTCAGCGTGTCCAGCCTGAGCACGGTGGAGCCGGTGACCTCGATTGCCGGCGAGCCTGTGCAGCAGCAGACCGAGCAGCTGACCTCGCTCAAGCTCAACGCCGAGGCGGGCGCGATGTGCTCGCTGAAGGGCAGCGTGTCGCTTCCGGCCGAACTGGACGCGCGCGTGCCGCTGATGTACTGGGCAAGGCCCGTCGTGCAGCGCCTGACGCGCGACCTGGGCGGCGTGCGGGTGAGCGGCGAGACGGCAGTGGAGGCGTTGGTGCTCAGCGGGGTGAAAAACCGGCCGGTGATTCTGATTCGTTACAGGCTGCCCTTTGAACAGCTGGTCGAGCTGCCCGACTGGCTGCAGGGCGAGTACCGCGCCGAGGGCGAGACCCGTTCGCTGCGCCTGACGGTTGAGGCGGGCGAGGGACAGGACAGCGCGCTGGCCATTGAGTGCGGCGTGCAGCTGTCCCTGCGCGTGCTGGGCCGGGATCAGGCCGAGGTGCTGGCCGACGCCTACCAGACCGGGGAGAGCGACCTGGAGCTGACCGGGGAGAGGGTCGAGGTGTGCGTGCAGGAGACGGCGGTCGAGGCGGAGGTGACCTGCAAAAACACGATGACGCTTGACGAAGGCGCGGCGCCCGCGGGCACGGTGCTGGCGACGCACGTGCTGCCGGTCATCGGCGACTGGCAGGCGCAGGGCGACAAGACCCGCGTGGAGGGCGTGCTGGAGAGCACGGTGGTGTACCTGGCCGCGCCCGGCGGCGAGATGGCCTCAGCCAGGGGCGAAATACCCTTCGAGATTGAGCTGCCCGGCGCGCTGGACGAGAACGCCTGGGTTGAGGTGACTTCTTCCGACGCGGAGGCCAGCGCCCTGATGAGCGACCGGCTGGAGGTCAGGTGCCGCCTGACTGCCCGGGGCGAGGGGCGCGTCAGCCGCGAGGTGACGCTGATTACCGACGCGCGGCAGGTCGAGGCGGCCGCTTCCCGGCGCGGCGTGGCGCTGTGCTACCCGCAGGAAGGCGACTCGCTCTGGAGTCTAGCCAAGCGCTATCGCGTGCCGCCCGAGGCGCTGCAGCCACTTTCCGACGCACAGGACGCACCGCTGATGGTGGTCAAATAGCGTCTCCGGCGGGGTACGCCGCCCAAGGGGCCCGCCAGAGGCGAGCCCCTTGGGCGGATTCCCGGGGAGGGCGGCCTGAACGGCCGCGCCTCCCCGCACCCCACCCACGCCCCCAAGGGGGGCGCAAGGAAGCGATTACCTGAGGGGAATCGCGGGTTTGGGCGAC
>CAKUFI010000069.1 GCA_934647305.1 uncultured Clostridia bacterium
TAGATTTGAGGCGCGGCACCTGGCCGGGGAGCTTGCTTCCCCGTCCACCAGCTTGTCAAAACTTTTTTGACAAGCTGTGGGAGGGGCTTTTTCAAGGCCTCTCTCGCTCAACCATGTACAGCGAGGTGAAATGCGATGAAGCATAAAAAGCGTTCAATTCTGCAGCGTTTCACCGCGCTGTACTTTGTTTTGCTGCTCATCTGCGCGCTGCTGGTGGGCACACTGGTGGTGTCGGCCGCCTCGGGCAGCGTAAACCGGCTGGAGCTGCATTCCATGCAGGCGGCGCTGGATCTGCTGGCGGTGGACGTGCAGGCGCAGACCGACGCGATGGAGCGCGCCGCCCAGTCAATCCTGATCAACAACCTGTACCGGCTCTCGGTGCTCAAGAGCAACAAGTACAACGAAGTCGAGATGCTGCGCCACTTCGCCAACTTTGCGCAGACGACCGCGCTGTCCGATACGGCGCTGCTGTTTTACGAGGGTGAGAGCATGGTCTACCAGACCGACGGCCACAAGACCGATTTTTCGCGCTTCTGTCAGGCGCGGTACGGTCTGACGGCGCAGAACGCGCAGGCGCTGCAGGAGCAGATCATGCTCAGCGGCGAAAACGCCCTGTTCGGGCTGGCTGAGTATGGCGGTGCGGACGTGATACTCTTCGTGTACCCCATGCGCTTCCCGGGCAGCGCATCGCATTCGGAGGCGCGGCTGGCCTTCGCCGTGCCCAAATGGCGGCTGAGGAACCGGATGCAGGCGCTGTCGGCCTATTCCTTTGAGGATTACGCGCTTTTCTGCGGCGAGACGACGCTTCTGCCGCCCGAAAATCTGGCGCGGATCAACATGCGCGCCCAGACGGCGGACGGGCGGTTCACCGTCGCGGTGGCCGGCTATCCAAGCGCCTTTGCGCAGGCGCTTGAGGACAACCTGCCGCTGGTTGTGGCGCTGGTGCTGGGCATGGTGGCGCTGTTCTCCTTTTTATCGTTCCTGCTGGCCAAGCACACCAGCAGGCCCATACGCGATCTTGCGGCCAGGTACGGCATCGGCATGCATGACTACGACGAGTACCTTCGCCTGGAGAACGCTTTTCTGACGCTGGAGCAGGAAAACCGCGAGGCGCTTCAGACGGCCCGGCAGCAGCTTCTGCGTCTGCTGCTCAGCGGCGGCTGTCCGGAGCGGGCGCTTTCGCACGGGGAGCACTTTGGGGTGCGCTTCCCCTATGAGATGTGCAGCGCGTTCGTTATGCCGCTGAGTCCCTGGCAGGACGAGCAGGCGAAAAAGCTGTGCGAGGAAATCGAGGCCTTCACCGAGGAGGACTCGATCTTCTACGCCGTGCCCCGCCCAGAGGAGAGCTGCGTGGCGATACTGGTGTGCTTTAAGGACGAGTACCTGTACGGCGAGGCGGCTGAGCTGCTCACCGCGTTGTCGGGCGGCCGGGAGGGCGCGCTGCAGTGCGGCACGGTGTGCCAGAGCCCGCTGGACGTGCACTATTCCTATTCGCAGGCCTGCCAGGCGGCGGGTATCGGGGAGGAGACCGCCGCCCCGGAGCAGTCTCAGCAGGAGCGCGCCGCCTACTTCCTGCAGCAGGCGCAGAGCGCCTTTCACTTGCGCGACCGGCGAGCCTACGACGCGGCGATGGCCGGCCTGGGCGAGCTGGTGACCGAGGACGGGGGCACGGGCTGGCTCAAGAGCCACGTCTATCAGCGGATGCTGCTGTGCCTGGAGCACGATCAGGCGGCGACCGGGCGGATGGACGTGAAGACCTTCGCAGACCTGATGGAGGCGGAGGACTTCGGCGAGTTTTCCCGGCGGCTGTTCGAGGCGGGGGAGAGCGGCGTGTGCGGCACGCAGCAGGAGCAGGCGGACACGGTGCATCGCATGATCCTGTTTATCTACAAAAACGTGTTTGACTGCGACTTCAGCCTGGGCGCGCTGGCCGACGAGTTTTCGCTCTCCGGCGACTACATCAGCCGCCTGATCAAGGCGCAGACCGGGCGCACCTTCAAGGAATACGTGATCGAGCTGCGCATGAACGAGGCCAAGGGGCTGCTCACCCACCGGATGGAGTGGACGATCGCCGAGGTGGCAGCGGCCTGCGGCTATCGCTCCGCCAGCAACTTTATCAAGCAGTTCCGCGACTGTACCGGCTGCACGCCGCTGCAATACCGAAAGGAGAATGGAGATGTACCGCGAGAAGCTGACGAATAAGACGCCCGCGTCCTTTTACAGCGCCGCCTGGCGCGAGGCGACGCCGCTGGGCAACGGGCACATCGGCGCGTCGGTGTACGGATACGCCGCGCACGAGCGCATACTGGTCAATCACGAGGATCTGTGGACGGGCAACACGCGCCTGACGCTGCCGGACGTGTCGGATCAGTTGCCCATTGTGCGCCGCCTGCTGCGGGAAAACCGCTTTTACGAGGCGCAGGAGGTCATGGGCGATGCGCTGAAGGCGAGGGGATACCATCCTGAGGTGGCCGTGCCCGCGCCGCTGTGCGACCTGCTGATCGAGACGCCGGTGCGCGACGGCTTTACCCACTATTCCCGCACGCTGGACATGGCGCGCGGCGAGTCGGTCGTCCGCTTTTTTGACCGGGGCGAGTACGTGCGGCGCTGCTTTGTGTCCCGCGCGGACGGCGCGCTGATTCTGGAGCTGACGGGCGATTTGCGCAATGTGACGCTCGAAATAGACGTGCACGACCCGCTGAACGCGACCCGGCCCTTCGGCAGACAGGGCGGCGAGCTGCCCACGGACGTCATCCGCCGGACGGCGGACGGCGCGCTGTTTTTCCAGGCCCGCGCCCGGAAGGCGCCCCGCTTCGGCGCCGCGCTGCGGGTGCTCGCGGGCGAGTACGCGGTCGAGGGAAACCGGATCGTGCTCAGGGACTGCCAAAAGGCGGTCGCGGCGCTGATTCCCTGCGTGGACGACGGAATCGAGGCGGCGCTTGAGGCGGCTCAGGCGCGTCTTGCACAGCTTCCCGGCGACTACGAGGCGCTGCTCGCTGCCCACGAGCAGAAGCACCGGCCGCTGTTCGAGGGCTGCCGTTTCGACCTGGGCAGCCGGAGCGACCGCTGCAATGAGGAGCTGCTGACCGAGGCCTTTTCCGAGCACGCCTCCGACGAGCTGTTCGAAAAGATGTACGCCTTCGCCCGATACCTGCTGATCGCCGCCTGCGACGAGTACGGCCTGCCCTGCTCGCTGCTCGGCCTGTGGCACGGCGATTATCACGCCGACTGGGCGCTGAACATGCTCAACGAGAACCTGCAGATGACCCACTGGCAGGCGCTTTCAGGCAACCTGCCGCGGCTGCTCCTGCCGCTGTTTGACTATTTCGACGCGCTGCTGCCCGACTTCCGCGAGAACGCGCGCAGGCTGTTTAACTGCCGGGGAATCTTCGTGCCCTCGATCACCACCCCGGGCAACGGCCTGCTGCCCGACCTGCAGAACCACATCATCCACTGGACGGCGGGCGGGGCCTGGCTGGCGCAGCACTACTATCAGTATTACCTGTACACACGGGACGAGGACTTCCTGAAAAACCGCGCGATACCCTTCATGGAGGAGTGTGCGGCGTTTTACCTGGACTTTTTCACCCTGGGCGAGGACGGCTATTACCTGAGCAGCCCCAGCTCGTCTCCGGAAAACACGCCGGGCAATTTCGAGTACGGCGCGCTGGGCGGGCGGCATCCCGAGGTCACGATGAACGCCACGATGGACTTCGCCGCGGTGAAGGAGCTGCTGAGCAACCTGGTTTCGGCCAGTCGGGTCGCGCCGGTGCCGCGCGCGGACGAGTACCGCGAGGCGCTGACTCACATCCCGCCCTACCAGGCCAACGAGGACGGCGCGCTGCGCGAGTGGATGCACCCCTACTATGACGACCGCTACGCTCACAGGCACCAGAGCCACATCTATCCCTTTTTCCCCGGCCACGAAATCAAGCGGGACGACCCGCGCTGCGCCATGGTGGTCAAGGCGATCGAGAAGCGCCTGAGCGTCGGCCTGAGCGCGCAGTCCGGCTGGTCGCTGGCGCATATGGCGCACGTGTGGGCGCGGCTCGGGCGGGGCGGGGAGGCGCGCAGGTGCCTCGACCTGCTGCTGCGCTGCTTCGTGATGAATAACCTGTTCACCGTGCACAACGACTGGCGGAACATGGGCGTCGGCATGGTGCTGCCGCCCGCGCCCTTCCAGATCGACGCGAACATGGGCTATGCCTCGGCGGTGCATGAGATGCTCCTGCAGTCGGACGCGGGCGAGATCGAGCTGTTCCCCGCGCTGCCGGATCAGTGGACGCGCGGCAGTCTGGGCACGCTGCTCGCCGCGGACGGCATACGGGTCGAGCTTGCCTGGGACGAGGACGGCGGCCAGGCCGCGCTGTGCGCGCCGATTGAGACCCGCGTGCGCGTCTCCGCGTTCGGCGTTCCCCAGGGAGAGGTCGCCCTGCCGGCCGGACAGCGGCTCACCCTGCGCTTTTCCCGGTCGGCAGTGCCGACAGCCACCTGCTAGCGCCGATTCGGGCGACGAATTCGGGAACCATAAATTCGAGTTCCCGAATTCTGCGGATTTCCAGAAGTTTTCTGGAAATCACAGGTCGGCATTGCCTCCACCTGCTTTGCCGCCGGGTCGGCAGTGCCGACAGCCGATTGCTGCCCCCCCGAATAGAACATGACCCCAGCCGCTATAGATTGGAGCGGCTGGGGTCTTCGAATCTGTGAGTTTCTCTGCAAATTACCGGGCGGCGCTGCCGACTGCTGTACTGCGCTGCATTCGGAGAATTACGCCTGTATCCGCTATTAATTGCGTGGATCAGAGCGCTTTTCGGGAGAGCTCGAGAGGGGCTTTTCTCAGAAAAGCCGCCTCTCGAACGTTCCCCCAGCGTCTCCTCCCCTTAGCACGCGGTGAAGCGCATGAGCCAGTTGTGGGGCAGGAGCTTGCCCAGGACGCGGAAGACCTTGTAGAACAGGCCGTTGGTATAGACGCAGTGACCCCTGAACGCGGCCCTGAGGGAGCGCTCGGCGACGACGGGCGGCTTGACGCGGGGCAGCACGTCGAAGGTGTGGGACGCGCCCTGGCCGATACCTGCGACCGGCAGGAACTCGGTGTTCATTGGCGCGGGGCAGACCGCCAGCGCGTTCACGCCGCGCGGCCTGAGCTCATAGCGCAGGCCCTTGGTGAAGGAGAGCACGAAGGCTTTGGTGGCACTGTAGGTGTTCAGGCGGGGGTTGGGCACGAACGAGGCGATCGAGCAGACGTTGACGATCACCGCACCCCTGTCCATGTATTTCAGGCACAGCGTGGTGAGCATGACCAGCGCGCGGCAGTTGAGGTCAACCATGTGACCCTGGGTTTCGGGCGTGGAGTCGGCCACGTTGCCCAGCACGCCCATGCCCGCGTTGTTGATCAGCAGGCCGACGCGCGCGCCCCGCTCGGTCAGCCAGCGGTCGATCACGTCCATGGAATTCGGCGCGGTCAGGTCGAGCGGCAGCACGTGCACGCGGCGATTCGGAAAGGCCAGCGCCAGCTCCTCCAGGCGCTCCCTTCGGCGGGCAATGAGCAGGATTTCGTCCAGCTGGGGGTACTTTTCGGCCACGACGCGGGCGTATTCGCGTCCAAGGCCGGAGGACGCGCCGGTGATGATGGCAAGGTTCATATGAGTTTCCTCCGTTCTCCCGCCGCAGGGGCGGGTCAGTCGATGGATGTGAGGCGGCGTTCCTAAACCGCGCGGCAGGCGCATAGACTGTGCCTGAAAGGGGGGACGCGCATGGAGAAGGCGCAGGGCAGAGGACAGGGCGCGCGGCCGCATGAACTGAGCCTGGAGGGGCGCAGACGGGCGGTGGTGAGCGGCGTGAGCGAGCTGACCGGCTGCAGCGAGCAGATGGTGGTCATGGTGACCAGCGAGGGAACGCTGACCATACTGGGCGAGGGACTGCACGTGGGCCGCCTGAACCTGGAAGAGGGGAAGCTGTCGGTCGACGGCACGATTCAGGCGCTGGAGTACGACGAGCGGGCGCGCGGCAAGGGAAACGCGCTGTCCCGCCTGTTCAGGTAATGCTGTTCTACACTGTGGGGCAGAGCCGCGTGTTCCTGATGATGCTGTGCGTCGGGATGGGTATCGGCGCGTGGTACAGTCTGCTCGAGGTCATGCGCAGGCTCCAGCAGGCGGGCGCGGCGCTTTCCCTGGCCATGGATGTGCTCTTCGGCGTGGGCGCGGCCGCACTGATCGTTTGGGGCGCGATGCGAATCTGCTACGGCGAGCTGCGGCTGTACTCGATACTGGGTGCGGTATGCGGCTGCTTGCTGTTTCGCGGAGCCGTGCTGCCGCCCGCGCGGTTTCTGGCGCGCAAGGTCAGGCAATGCCTGCGCGCACATTCCGCCTGATTTCGCTTTGCTCGGCCGCTCCAGTCTATGGCGACCTTCCCGGTGTTCTTCTCGCCAACTTGTCCGCCCCAAAAGGACGGCATTCCAGCGTTCTTGTCGTTCGTCCCCGCGCTGCATTCGGGGAGTCTCGCCTGTACGCCGTATTTTGCCACGCGGATCAAAGTGTTTTCCGGGAGAGGTCTGGGGAGGCGCCTTTTTCAAAAAGGCGGCACTCCAACGCTTTCGTCGTCAGCCTGCCCGGCTGGAAGCAGGTGGTGCAGGCAGCGCCTGCCTTCAATCCGCAGGGAATCCTGCGGATTAACAGACCTTGGCCGCTCCAATCTATGGCGGCCAATGGTCGTCGCCAGAATCGGCGGCAGCAGGTGCGTGCAGGCTCAGCCTGCCCTGCCGACCGGAAAATCTTTCGGCGAGGCAGGAAACGGGTCGCTACGCGGCGAAATAAACACCGATACGTATTAAAATACGTGTCCGGAGGAAGGGGGCGTGCGCATGAGACAGGGCTACAGGCGGGTCAGACCGCGGTTTTGGGGCTGGCTGTTCGCGGCGTTCTTCGTGGCCGTTCTGGCGGTCTACTGCGCGCAGCAGCGCTACATGAACCGGCAGCAGGCGCTCATCGACGAGCTCAGCGCCCAGAAGGCGCTCCTGACCGCCGAGAACGAGGAGCTGCAGCGCAAGATCGACTTCACCTACACCGACGAATACATCGAGCGGGAGGCGCGGAGCAAGCTGGGGCTGATTCGCGAGGACGAAATCCTGTTCGAATCGAATGATTGAGGGGAATGCACATGCAGGCTCGTATACTGGGCGCGATAGACGTAGGCTCCAATTCCATCCGGCTGATGGTCGCGCGCGTGGCGGATCATAAGGTGGAGGTTCTCGCAACCCGCCGGATCACCACGCGCATGATTTTGGGCGTCGTGGACGGTTACCTGACCGGGGAGGCGATCGAGCGCAACGCGCAGGCGATTGCCAGCCTGGCCGGGGAGGCACGGGAGAAGGGCGCCGAGGAGGTGCTCGCGTTCGGCACCAGCGCCATGCGGGACGCGAAAAACCGCGGCGCGCTGATTGAGCGCACGCGCGAGATGTGCGGCGTGACAATTCAGGTGCTCTCCGGCGAGGAGGAGGCGCAGATGGCCTATGGCGGGTGCGCGCCCGAGGGCGAGTGCGGCGTGATCGACATCGGCGGGGGCAGCAGCGAGGTGCTGTGCGGCCGGGATGGTCAGGTGCGCTTCGCCGCGTCGGCGCAGATGGGCGCGGTGCGGCTGATGAACCGGCTCGCGGGCGACGATTCCGATCCGGTTCGGCTGATCGAGGCGGCGCGGGAGGTCGTTCATCCGGTCGCCGCGCCTGCACGGGAGATGGGCGAGCGGAAATGGCTGGGCGTGGGCGGCACGATCACTACGCTGGCCGCCATGACCTGGGGCGTGAGCAAATACACTCCCGACGCGATCGAGAACTGCCCGATCACCCGCGAGGGCGCGAGGGCGTGGCTCGACCGGCTGTGCAGTCTGACCGTCGAGCAGCGCAAGGACATCAAGGGCCTGCCCGCACACCGGGCCGACGTGATCGCCTTCGGCGCGGCTATACTCTGCGCCGTCCTGGACGAGGTGGGCGCGCAGGTGGTCTACGCGACCGATCACGACAACCTCGAGGGCAGGCTGAGCCAGGTCGGCAGTGCCGACTGCCACTAGCTGCCGCCGAATAGAACACGAATCTGTCGGCCATAAATTAGAGCCTCCAGATTCTTCGTGTTGGGTAGTACCCGGAGCCACTTGCCGCCGCCGGGCAGTACCCGGAGCCACTTGCCGCCGCCGGGCAGTGCCCGGTTCCACTGGCTTCCGCGGGTTCTGGCGACGAAATCAACCGCCATAGATTGGAGCGGTTGATTTCTGCGAATCCGCAGGATTCCCTGCGGATGATGGGGCGGCGCTGCCGGCAGGCTGAGCCTGCACCCACTGGCTGCCGGTCGGCAGGGTCGACTGCCACCTGCTGCCGCGGGGACCAAGCGCATCCTTTGGCCATAGATTAAAGCCTCAGGATGCTTCGTCTGTGGAAAACTCGAGGGAACTGCCCCATAAGGGTCGGCAGTGCCGACTCGCACTGGTCGGAGGATGCTTCGCGTGCGGAAGCTTGGAGGCAATACCCCACAACCTGTTGTCGGGGCGGAAAGCCGCTCCGACATCTCCCCTCATTATTATACATTATACCGCCGAGGGCGCGGTTTGACAAGTCCCGGAAAGAAGGAGAAGACACATGGAGAAGAAACTGAAGCTGGTCGCGCATAGGGGCGCGTCGCTGGAGTACCCGTGCAACTCGCTTGCGAGCTTGGTGAACGGCGCGCGAATGGGCGCGGACTGGGTGGAGTGCGACGTGCGGCGGATTGCAGGCGGGCGGTTCGTGATCTTTCACGACGAGGCGATCGAGCACGACGGGGCGCGGGTGCCTGTGGGCGAGCTGACCTTCGACGAGCTGTCGCGGGACTGCGCGCGGGACGGCGTGTCGCTGATGCCGTTTGAGTTCTTGTGCGAAAACTACCGCGAGAAAACGCCCATCCTGCTGCACATCAAGGAGAACTCGGACGACCGGGAGCTGATCGAGGCGATTGACCGCGCGCCGTTTGAGCATATCTGGGGCGTGCAGTCGGAGGACATGCTGCGCGAGGCGGCCGGGCGCACCGATCCCGACCACATCCTGGCCTTCATGCCGGACAGGAGCCTGTATCCGCGGTTCATCGCGGGCGGCGCGGGCGTGATCCGGCTGTGGGAGCAGTGGCTGGACGACCGGCTGATCGAGCAGGTGCGCGCGGCGGGCGCTAGGCAGGTGTTCGTGATGTGCAACACGCCGGAACGCGGCATGGACGGCACAGAGGCCTCACTGGATAAAATCGCCTCACTGGGCGCGGACGGCGCACTGCTCAACGACATCCGCATGGGCCTTGCCTGGCGCGCGCGGAGCTGACAGGGGAGAGAGGGCATGATGGAAGCGATCAGGAAGCAGCTTCGGCGCTGGACGAGCTGTCCCGAGGCGAGCGCATACCATGTGGATTCGGCCGACGGGTTCCGGGTGATCTGCGTGCTGCTGGTGATGTGGTTTCATATCTGGCAGCAGAGCTGGCTGTCGCCCACGTGGAAGCTGGGCGGTCTGACGATCAGCATTGAGCCGCAGGTGCGCACCGGCTATATGGCGGTCGACCTGATGCTGCTGCTGAGCGGCTTTCTGCTGTTTCTGCCCTTCGCCCGGCACCGGGTGCTGGGCACGCCGCTTGAAAGCCCGAAAAAGTACTATATCAAGCGGGCGCTGCGCATCGTGCCCTGCTATTACCTGTGCGTGTTTGTGGTGCTGTTCGGGTTTGCGCTGCCCCGGGGCGAGTACGGCGGCAATATGCGGCACCTGTGGATCGACCTGCTCAGCCACCTGACCTTCACCCACAACCTGTTTTACGAGGGCTATCTGGGCACTCACCTGAACGGCTCGCTGTGGACGCTGGCGGTCGAGGTGCAGTTTTACCTGCTGCTGCCGCTGCTCGGGCGCGCGTTCGAGGAAAGGCCCGCGCTGACCTGGACGGTCATGACGGCGCTGGCGCTGGTCTACCGGGGATGGTACCTGCCCACGCGGGACAACTTCAGCATGTACTTCAACCGCCTGCCCGCCATGCTGGACGTGTACGCCAACGGCATGATGGCCTCGCTGGTGTACGTGAGCCTGTGCAGGCGCCTGAAGGGCAAAACCGACCGCTTCAGCGGCCTGTTCTTCACGGCGGTGGCGCTTCTGTGCGGCTATCTGATCTTCGCGATCATGAAGCAGCAGAACCAGACCGCCGGCCAGATCGGCATCCAGCCCGGCCAGGTGTACTGGCGCTGGCGGCTGAGCGTGTGCGGCGCGCTGTTCCTGATTGCGGGGGGCCACGCGAGCTATTGGCTGCGCAGGCTGCTGTCCAACCGCGTGATGAGCTTCTTCTCGGCGATTTCGTTCAACGCCTACATGTGGCACCAGTACCTGTCGCTGCGGCTCAAGGACTGGCGCATCCCGCCCTACGTCTCCGAAACCATGCCCCAGATGGCGGGCGAGCAGCCCTGGATGACCCAGTACACCTGGCTGTGCTTTCTCGGCTCGATCGCGCTGGCGACCCTGCTGACCTACGCGGTGGAGAAGCCGGTCTACCGCCTGGGCGAGCGGCTGCTGCTGAAGAAGGAGAAGTGACGCCATGCATACCAGTGAAGTGAGGACGTATCTGGGCACGACGCGCCTTTTCATAGATGGCCGGCAGGTTCCGCCGATGGCCTATCAGTTCATGCCCTCCGACCCGGAGCTGACCAACAACATCCCCTGCCCGCCCGAGATGGACTCCGAAAAGCAGCTGCGGGCGATGTACTCCGCGGGCGTAAGGCTGTACTTCATCCGCCTGGAGGTCAACGATCCCGAGCGCGAGGACGAGGTCTTCAGCAAGCTGCGCCGCTCGGTCGAGCTGCTGGACAGATGCGCGCCGGGGGCGTACGCCATGCCCTGGCTGATCATCGGGCCGTATGAGGACTTTCACCGCAAGTATCCGAACGAGGTGCAGGTCTTTGACGACGGCACGCGCGGCGGGTACCTGAGCGACCTGAGCGGCCGAATCGCCGACCCGAACGCCCCGCGCCACACGCATGCCTCGCTGGCCTGGCGATGCGAGGTCAGCGGCCTGCTTCGCCGCCTGGCGGAGCGTGCGCTGGCGGACGAGCTGCTTTCGCGTGTGCTCGTGGGATGGTTCTTCTTCCCGCTGCACCACGAGGCCTGCTATTTCTACGACTATGACCACGCAAAGAGGCTGGATGATTACGGTCCGGCGATGAAGCAGGCATTCCGAAACGGCCTGATCGAAAAGTACGCGGGGCGGCTTTCGCTGCTGCGCGCTGCCTGGCACGACGATCGCGTCACCTTCGAAAACGCCGGGCTGCCCGGGCGCGGGGAACGGGAAAACGGAAGCCGCGGCCTGTTCTGGGATCCTGCGCGCTCCCAGCGGGTGATCGACTATGCCGAGAGCCGCAGCCGGGTGTGGGAGGAAACGCTGGAGTGCTTCGGCCGAGCGGTCAAGGAGGCCTGCGGAGGCAGGCAGGTCGTGGGCGCCTTCTGGGGCTACCTGATTCACAACGACACACTCTGGGGCGGCCAGAGCTTCTTCAGGCGCATGATGGACAGCCCGTTCATCGATTTCTGGGCCAGCCCGTTCACCTATGACAACAAGAACCCCGGCATGGCGGTCACGAATCGCTTCCTCACCCGCTCGCTGCAGGCGCACGGCAAGCTCTTCTTCCACGAGGTGGACACCACGATCACCTCCTCGCGCGAGACCCAGCTGCGCCGCCAGGGCATGGTCATTTCCGACCCGGCGCTGGACGCGGAGGTGCTCAAGCGCGAGTTCGCCTACACGCTGACCGAGGGGGTCAACGGCTGGCGGATCGACTGGCCGTCCGGGAGGGCCGAGTATGAGGAAGCCGGCCTTCTGCCCCTGTGGCGGCGGATACAGCGCGTGGGGCGGGAGTCGGCCGAAAAGCCGCTGGGCAGTGCGGCGCAGATCGCCGCCTTTGTGGAGCAAAACAGCCTGTTCGCCGTGCCCAATACGCACAGCAGCCTGACCGCCTGCGCCATCGAGAAAAGCCGCGTCTTCGAGCTGCCCTACCTGGGCGCGCCCATCGACCACTGCGAGTTGCACGACGCGCTTTCGGGGCGGCTGACCTATCCGATGCAGCTGTTCCTGAACGCCTACCTGCTCTCCGCCCGGGAGCGACAGGCGGTCATCGGGCTGCGCAGTCGGGCCAGGATGCAGGTGTTCACGTATGCGCAGGGCTTCCTGTCGCCTGATGAGCCGACCGCGAGCGCGGAAAACGTCAGCGAGCTGACCGGTATCCGGGTGCGCGAGGCTCCGGGGCTTTCGAGCGGGCGCATCGTGCTGACCGAATCGGCGCGGGCGCTGGGCCTTGAGCCGGGAGAGGAAACGGGCGAGTACGACAAGCCGCTTGAGGGCGGCATGAGCTTCTATCGAAGCGGCGGCGTGCCTGTCCCCGTCGCGACACAGGCGCCCGATCCGGCCTTTGTGGTCGACGATCCGGACGCAATCGTGTTGGGCGTGTATAAGGAAAACGGCCTGCCCGCCTTCGCGATGAAGCAGGCGGGGGAGTGCACGCTGGTCTACTTCGGCTCGATCGCGCTGACGGCGCGCGTGCTGCGGGCGCTGGCCCGGAAGGCCGGAGTGTTCCTGTACGCGCACGAGGACGCGGTCGTGTACGCCTGCGAAAGCTACGTCGGCCTGCACGCGGTCAAGGACGGCCCGTTCACGCTGCGTCTGCCCTCGCGCCGCGCCCTTTGCGAAGTCTTCTCCGGCCAGGTATACGCGCCCTGCGACCGGCTCGTGCTTGACATGCGAAAGGGCGAAACGCGCCTGTTCGAGTACGTGGAGCAGCGAGCAGGTCTGTAACCGCCGAAAAGCCCGGTATTCAGGCAAGCTTAACGGTGTAACCGCAAAAAGCCGCGCCGAACGGAAGGAATATTCCCTCTGTCCGGCGCGGTTTGTTGTGCAGTTCACATGCCCAGCAGGCTGAATTCTCCCTCAGCGGCAAAGCACCGCCCGACCCAGTCGGCCCTGCCGACCGGCGGCAGCAAGTGGAACCGGGCAATGCCCGGTCCAGACTGTCAAAAAACCCAGGAGAGCTCGAGAGGGCCGCAGCCCTTTCGAACTTTCAATCGTGCCCGGCGGCATGT
>CAKUFI010000070.1 GCA_934647305.1 uncultured Clostridia bacterium
ATTTGAGGCGCGGCACCTGGCCGGGGAGCTTGCTTCCCCGTCCACCAGCTTGTCAAAACCTTTTTTGACAAGCTGGCCTCCCCTGAAAGGGGAGGTGACTGCGAAGCAGGCGGTGGGGTTCAATCACACAGAATTCGGGAACTTGAATCTATGGTTCCCGAATTCGTCGATAGGATGCGTGGGAGCAGGTGGAACCGGGTACTGCCCGGTATGAGTTTTCCGGAAATTCCGGAAAACCGAAGAAATCAGCCGCTCCAATTTATGGCGGCTGATTTCGTGTTCTGTCCGGCGGCAGCAGGTGGCAGTCGGCCCTGCCGACCGGCAGCAAGTGGCAGTCGGCCCTGCCGACCGGCAACAGGTGGGTGCAGGCTCAGCCGACCGGCAGCAAGTGGGTGTCGGCCCTGCCGACTTGCCTCAGCCTACCGGCTTGTCCTCAGGCTTTTCATCCTTGGCCTTTTCAGGCGCCTTGGGCTTTTTGGTGGGCAGGCGGAAGCCGAAGGAGAGCACGGCGGCCAGCTGCGCGGGGATGCCCAGCAGGAAGATCAGCCACAGCCTGCGCTCCCACAGGCCGAAGAACACGGTCAGCAGCACCGACCAGATGAGCAGCGAGATGATGTAGACATTGTTTCGCACGATGCCCCAGATGGAGTTGAGCACCAGCCACACCACCAGCGACACCGGCACGGCGCACATGAAGGCGTACCAGTAATACACGTGCGGCTCGGTCACGCCCCAGCAGATGACGAACCCCAGCATGGCGATGAACCAGACCAGGATCACCGACAGCACGACGATGATGCGCTGGTTGTGATCCATGCGGCGGGGTTTGGGCGCGGGCTCCTCGGGGGCGGGCTGGGCGGGCTGCTCGGGCTCGGCGGCCCGTTCGGAGGCCTGCGCTTCGGTCATCAGGAAGCGGTCGACGGTTACGCCGTAGATTTCGGCCAGCTGGTGCAGGATCAGCACGTCGGGTGTGGACTCGCCGCGCTCCCACTTGGAAATGACCTTATCCGAATAGTTGATTTTTTCCGCCAGCTCGGCCTGGGTCAGGCGGTTCGCCTTGCGAAAGGCGGCCAGGTTGGCGGCGATAAGCTGCTTTAATTCGTCCATGACGCGTTCCCTCACAGGTTTTGTCTGCATGATATACAGATATATTATAGCGTAAAATCGTGTCGTGAAAAACGGTGAAATCGTCAAAAGTGTGAAAAGCATTTCCCATACCGCTTGACAGGCGCGCATACGGCGGGTATAATCCGTAAAGATCGGTAAACTGCCCGGCGTGTCCTTCGAGGCGCGCCCGGCTTTTCCAATACAGACAAAGAGGAGTGGTCATGATGCTGACTCAGGCCCCCAAGGGCACCCAGGACGTGCTGCCGCAGGACAGCTATCGCTGGCAGGCGATCGAGGAAAACATGCGCCGCATCGCGTCCCTGGCGGGATACCGCGAGGTGCGCACCCCCATGTTCGAGCATACCGAGCTGTTCCAGCGCGGCGTGGGCGACACGACCGATGTGGTGCAGAAGGAGATGTACACCTTCAACGACAAGGGCGGCCGTTCCATCACCCTCAAGCCCGAGGGTACCGCCGGTGCGGCGCGCGCCTTCATCGAGGCGCATCTGTACGCCGAGGCGCTGCCCTGCAAGATGTACTACTGCTCCTGCCCCGCCTTCCGCTATGAAAAGCCCCAGGCCGGCCGCCTGCGCCAGTTCCACCAGAACGGCGTGGAGGTGTTCGGCGCGAAGGACGCGAGCGTGGACGCGGAGGTCATCTCCCTGGCCATGGACATGCTCAGGGCCAACGGCATCGGAGATCTGCGCCTGTCGATCAACTCGATCGGCTGCCCGGCCTGCCGCAGGGCCTATCACGAGAAGCTCAGGGAGTACCTGCGCCCGAGGCTGGGCACGCTGTGCAAGACCTGCCAGGAGCGCTTTGAGCGCAATCCGCTGCGCATACTGGACTGCAAGGAGGACGCGGACAAGCTGACCGACGCGCCCGAGATGCTGGCCAATCTGTGCGACGACTGCCGCACCCACTTCGACAGGCTCAAGGCCTATCTCGATGCGATGGACATCGGCTATACGGTCGATCCCCGCATCGTGCGCGGCCTGGACTACTACACCAAGACCGTCTTTGAGATCATTACCGACACCGAAAACGGCCCCTTGACCGTGTGCGGCGGCGGCCGCTACGACGGGCTGGTCGAGGAGCTGGGCGGCCCGGCCACTCCCGGCATCGGCTTCGCCATGGGCGTGGAGCGCATGATGATGGTGCAGGACGCGCGGGGCTGCGCGCCCAAGGCGCCGGCGCTCTACGACGCGTTCGTCTGCACGCTGGGCGATCAGGCCCGCTATGAGGCGGCGCGGCTGGTGCGCGAGCTGCGCGAGGCCGGCATCAAGGCCGATATGGATCACGCCGCCCGCAGCCTGAAGGCTCAGTTCAAGTATGCCAACAAGGTGGGCGTGTCCCGCGTGCTGGTGCTGGCCGAGGACGAGCTCAGCCGCGGCGTGGTCAAGCTGCGCGATATGGACGCGAGCGCCGAGGAGGAAGTCCCGCGCGGCCAGATCGTCGGCAGGCTGCAGCGCCTTCTGGGCTGAATGCCGAAAGAAAACTCATCGCCGCTTCAGACAGTTGTCTGAGGCGGTTTTTCGCATTGCTTCGTCTCGATGCATGCGGCATGAGACAGCAGGCATATCGTTCGTCAGCAGACAAACTTCGGTGGGGGTCTGGGGGAGCGCGAAGCGAATGCGGAGCCTCCCCCAGCGGGGCGGAGCGTGTCCCGGCTCTCATCGAATTTTTACATCGAAAGGAATTGTTTTAATCGTTATCTATTTGAGCAGAGCAGGCTCGGCGTGCTATAATTTAACGGTAAAGTAGAACTGTTGCCATTTGGCGCAGCGAGGAGGATAATGAAATGCTTCGGATCGAGCACCTGACGAAGACCTATGGAGAGAAGAAGGCGGTGGACGACCTGAGCCTGCACATCGCTCCGGGCGAGATTTACGGCTTTATCGGCCACAACGGCGCGGGCAAGACCACGACGCTCAAGTCTGCGGCGGGCATACTGCAGTTTGACGAGGGCGAGATCAAAATCGGCGGCAAATCGATCAAGGCCGAGCCGATCGCCTGCAAGCGGGAGACGGCCTACATTCCGGACAATCCCGACCTGTACGAGTACATGACCGGCGTGAAGTACCTGAACTTCATCGCGGATGTTTTCGGCGTGAGCGCGGAAGAACGGCAGGCGCGCATCCGGGACTACGCCGGGCGATTTGAACTGACGGACAGCCTGAACCAGCCCATTGCGGCCTATTCCCACGGCATGAAGCAGAAGCTGACGATCATTTCGGCCTGGCTGCACGCCCCCCGGCTGATCCTGATGGACGAACCGTTCGTGGGTCTGGATCCCAAGGCGGCGCACATCCTCAAGGGCATGATGCGCGAGCTGTGCGACCGGGGCGGCGCGATTTTCTTCTCCACGCACGTGCTGGAGGTGGCCGAGAAGCTGTGCGATAAGGTGGCCATCATCAAGGGCGGCAGGCTGATTCGCTCGGGCACCATGGAGGAGGTCAAGGGCGACGATTCCCTGGAGGACGTGTTCCTCGAACTGGAGGAAGAAGAATGCTGAAGGTACTGCTGAAAAAGCAGCTGGCGGAGATCTTCCGCAGCTACTTCTATGACGCGAAAAAGAACAGGGCGCGCTCGAAGGCGGCTACGATCGGCTACATTGTGCTCTTCGTGCTGCTCATGGTGGGCCTGCTGGGCGGGATGTTCACCTTCCTTTCGATGTCGCTGTGCACGCCGATGGCCGAGGCCGGGATGGACTGGCTGTACTTCGCGCTGATGAGCCTGCTGGCCGTTTTTCTGGGCGCGTTCGGCAGCGTGTTCAACACCTATTCCGGTCTGTACCTGGCCAGGGACAACGATCTGCTGCTGTCGATGCCCATTCCGGTGAGCGTCATCATGACGGCCAGGCTGCTGGGCGTGTACCTGATGGGCCTGATGTACTCGGGCGTGGTGATCGTGCCGGCGGTGATTGTGTACATGGCCGCCGTGAGCTGCTCGGCGGGGGTGGTGCTCGGCTCCATACTGCTGGTCGCGCTGATTTCGATCTTCGTGCTGACGCTGTCCTGCGCGCTGGGCTGGGTGGTGGCGAAGATCAGCCTGAAGCTGAAGAACAAAAGCTTCATCACGGTGCTGGCGTCGCTGGTGTTCATTGGCGTCTACTACTTCTTCTACTTCAAGGCGCAGAGCGTGATCGCCGACCTGGTGACCCACGCGGCCGTGTACGGCGAAAGAATCAAGGGCGCGGCCTACCCGGTATACCTGCTGGGCCGGGTGGCGACCGGCGACGGCGCGGCGATGGCAATCGTGTCGGCAGTGGTGCTGGCGCTGTTCGCGCTGATGTGGGCGTTGATTTCGCGCAGCTTCCTGAAGATCGCGACCGCAACCGGACGCAGCGAAAGGCGCGCCTATCGCGAAAAGGCCGCGAAGTGCCGGAGCGTGGACTCGGCGCTTTTGCACAGGGAGCTCTCCCGCTTTGCAGGCAGCCCGAACTACATGCTCAACTGCGGCATGGCGCTGCTGATCTCGCCGCTGCTGGTGATCGCGGTATTCTGGAAGGGCGCGGAGATCATCGCCCCGCTTCAGGCGTTTTTTGCCGACCGGCCGGGCGCGCTTCAGGCGCTGATCTGCGCGGCGCTGTGTACGGTCGCCTCGATGAACGACATGACCGCGCCGTCGGTGTCGCTGGAGGGCAGGACGCTCTACCTGATTCAGTCGCTGCCGGTCACGCCCTGGCAGGCGCTTTGGGCCAAGGCGCGCATGCAGGTCATCCTGACCGCGCCGCCCATGCTGCTGTGCGCGGTCTGCCTGCTGTGCGTGTCTCCGATGAGCCTGGTTGAAGGAATGTTCGTGCTGCTGGCCAGTCAGGCCTTCGTGCTGTTCTCGGCGCTGTTTGGCCTGTTCCTGGGCGTGAAAATGCCCAATCTGACCTGGACGAACGAAATCACCCCCATCAAGCAGAGCGCAAGCGTCATGATCGCCCTGCTGGGCGGCTGGCTCTACGCGCTGCTGCTGGGCGGCGGCTTCCTGCTCGTCGGATGGAAAATCGGCTTCATTGCCTACATGGCCTGCTTTACCGCGCTCCCGCTCGCGCTCAGCGCCGCACTCTATGCCTGGCTCCGCAAGAGAGGCAGCGCCCGTTTCGCCGCGCTGTAGGGGAGAGACGTTGGGGTTACGCTGGGGAGGCGGCTTTTCTGAGAAAAGCCCCTCCCCAGACCTCTCCCGAAAAGCACGATGATCCGCGGGAACTATAGGGGAAAAGAGATGCGGCTCCCCGAATGCGGCGCAGGCAAGGCGGAACCCCTCAGCCGCCTGCGGCGACAGCTCCCCTTTCAAGGGAGCCTCGACCGATGCCGAACGTGTCTCCCCTGAAAGGGGAGGTGGCCGCGAAGCGGACGGAGGGGTTCAATAACGCAGAATTCGGGAACTCCAATTTATGGTTCCCGAATTCGTCGTCAGGATGCGCGGTAGCAGGGGGCAGGCAATGCCTGCCGGACTAACTTCGGTGGGGGTCTGGGGGAGCGTGAAGCGAAGCGGAACCTCCCCCAGCCGACCGGCAGCGCCGCCCAATAATCCGCAGGGAAGCCTGCGGATTCGCAGAATTCGGGAACTTCAATTTATGGTTTCCGAATTCGTCGATAGAATCCGCGGCAGCAGGTGGGTGTCGGCCCTGCCGACCGGCAGCGCCGCCCAATAATCTGCGGAGAAGTCCGCAGATTCGAAGAAACCAGCCGCTCCAATTTATGACGGCTGGTTTCGTGTTCTGTCCGGCGGCAGCAGGTGGAACCAGGCACTGCCCAGCGGCCCGCATTAAGGGAGGATTAAATGTGGCGGAGGGTCTTGCTTTTTGCGAAAAACGTGCTATACTGTGAATGCTGTGTGGCAAAATGCGGCAATAGAATGAAAGAAAGGAGGCTTCGAAATGTTTAACGGATTCACTCTCAGTTTGAACCAGACATCGCATTCGGAGGCTCCTTTTGCGCTCTTCTGCGCCTGCGTGTAGAAGAAGCCTTTTGAGCGCAAGCCGCCGAATGCATTGCATTCGGCGGCTGTTTTTTGCCTGCGGAAGCGGCGCTGACCTCGCCGCGCGCCCGTTTCTTTCCTCGTTTCCATTCGACCAATACGCAAGGAGGGAAGTCATTTGCGACAACTCAAACTGATCCGGGAGTTCATGAAGGGGAACCTGTTTCGCTATCTGGGCTCCATACTGGCCGTCATCGTCACGGTGACGGTGGGCTTTGTCTCGCCGCTCGTGCTGGAGGAAACCATTGACGGCGTGATCGGCCAGAAGCGGCCGCTGCACATACCGGGCGCGTTGGGCGCGTGGGTGGAGCAGCTGGGTGGCCGCGATTTCCTGATTCATCATCTGTGGATTATGGCGCTGGCGATTCTGGCGCTGAACCTGATCAGCTGCCTGTTCGGGTACCTGCGCGGGCGCTGGTCGGCCGAGGCGAGCGAGTCGATTGCCGAGAACATGCGCAATCGCCTGTACCGCCATCTGCAGACCCTGAGCTACGACTACCACGTCAAGGCGGAGACCGGCGACCTGATTCAGCGCTGCACCTCCGACGTGGAAACCATTCGCCGATTCCTTTCCAGCCAGGTGGTCGAGCTGTTCCGCTCGGTGCTGATGCTGGTGATCGCGCTGGTGATCATGCTGTCGATGAACGTGAAGATGACGCTGGTGAGCATGATTCTGGTGCCGCCGCTGTTCGCGTTCGCCTGGCTGTTCTTTTCCTGGGTGCGCCGCTGGTTCAAGGAATCGGACGAGGCCGAGGGACGCATGTCCGCGGTGCTGCAGGAGAACCTGACCGGCGTGCGCGTGGTGCGCGCGTTCGGCCGGGAGCAGTACGAGGTGGAGAAGTTCACCAGGGTCAATAACGAGCTGCACCGCAAGTCGAAGAAGCTGTGCGACCTGCTGGCCGTGTACTGGAGCGGCTCGGACTGCCTGTCGATGATACAGACCGGCGTCACGCTGGCCTTCGGCGTGTACCTGGCCGCGAAGGGCGAGATGCTGGTGGGCGAGATGACCGTCTACGTCAGCTACATCTCAATGCTGCTGTGGCCGATCCGCCAGATGGGCCGCATCCTGTCCGACATGGGCAAGTCGATGGTCTCCTTCGACCGCATCCAGCAGATTCTGGGCGAAAAGCCCGAGACCGACGACCCGAACGCGATCGACGCGCCCATCGACCGGGACATTGAGTTCCGGCACGTGGGCTTTGAGTATGAGGCGAAGAACCCCGTGCTGCGCGACGTGAACTTCACCGTCAAGGCCGGCCAGACCGTGGCCATACTGGGCGCGACCGGCTCGGGCAAGAGCACCCTTATGCACCTGCTGCTGCGTCTGTACGACGTGAAGCGGGGCGACATACTCATCGGCGGCGTGAGCATCTCGAAGATCCGCAAGCAGTGGCTTCGCTCGCGCATCGGATTGATCCTGCAGGAGCCCTTCCTGTACAGCCGCACTGTGCGCGGTAACGTGGGCATCGTCAAGCCCGACGCGACCGACGAGGAGATCTTCGAGGTGACGCGCACCGCCTCGGCGCACGAGTTCATCGAGTCCTTTGAACGGGGCTACGACACCGTGGTGGGCGAGCGCGGCGTGACGCTCTCGGGCGGCCAGAAGCAGCGCGTGGCCATCGCGCGCACCCTGCTCAAGGACAACGACGTGCTGATCTTCGACGACTCGCTCTCCGCCGTGGATACCGAAACCGACAAGGCCATCCGCCTGGCGCTCAAGGAAAAGCGCAAAGGCATGACCACCTTCATCATCTCTCACCGCCTGACCACCCTGGCCGAGGCCGACTTCATCGTGGTGCTCGAGGACGGCCGCGTGGCCCAGACCGGCACCCATGAGCAGCTGATTCACCAGGACGGCCTGTACAAGCGCATCTACCAGATCCAGAGCGATCTGGAGGACGAGCTGAACGGCGAAGCGGTGTAATATCTTCATACGAAAGGGGAAACAACCTTGCAGTATCAAGAGGAACAGGATTATACCAAAAAATTTGACGCCTCGCTGTGGGTGCGCCTGGTGCACTACGCCAAGCCGTTTTATAAGCACCTGCTGGGCATCATGATCACCATGCTGGCCTGCGCCGGCTTCGACGTGATCTTTCCGCTGCTGACCCGCGAGGCGATCGACACCTTCGTCGAGGCGGGCACGACCAGCGGCCTGGGGCTGTTTTTCGTCAAGTACGGCGCGGTGCTGCTGATGCAGGTGGCCTGCATCTTCACGTTCTGCACGCTCTCGGGGCATGTGGAGGTGGGCCTGTGCCGCCTGATCCGCGAAAAGGGCTTCAAGCGGCTTCAGGAGCTGCCCTTCTCGTTCTACGACAAGACCCCCGTGGGCTACATGATCGCCCGCATGACCAGCGACACTCAGCGCTTGGGCGACACGGTGGGCTGGGGCCTGATCGACCTGATGTGGGCGTTCGGCTACGTCATCATGTCGCTCGTGGTCATGTTCAGGCTGAACTGGAAGCTCACGCTGGTGGTCATCACCGTCATGCCGGTGTTCGCCGTGCTGGCGGTCTACTTCCAGAAGCGCATCCTGGCCAGCTACCGCGTGGTGCGCAAGACCAACTCCAAGATCACCGGCGCCTTCAACGAGGGCATCATGGGCGCCAAGACCACGAAGACCCTGGTGCGCGAGGAGGGTAACTACGACGAGTTCGTGCAGCTGACCCACACCATGCGCAACGAATCGGTGCGCGCGGCGGTGCTCAGCGCGCTGTTCATGCCCATCGTGACCGGCCTGGGCGCGCTGGCCTCGGCCTACGCCCTGTGGCGCGGCGGCTACAACGTGTTCACCGGCGCGATGAGCTTCGGCACGCTGACCGCCTTCATCAGCTACACCACCCAGATGTTCGAGCCCATCGCCTCGCTGGCGCGCATCTTCGCAGACCTTCAGTCCTCTCAGGCGGCCGCCGAGCGCGTCATGACCCTGATCGAGACCGAGCCGGAAATCTACGACACCGACGAGATCAAGGCGGTCTACGGCGACTCCTTCCACCCCCAAAAGGAAAACTGGCCGGAGATCCGCGGCGAGATCGACTTCAAGGACGTGTCCTTCCGGTATACCGGCGGCGAGAAGGTGCTCAGGCACTTCAACCTGCACGTGAACGCGGGTGAGACCGTCGCCCTGGTCGGCGAGACCGGCAGCGGCAAGTCCACCATCGTCAACCTGATCTGCCGCTTCTACGAGCCGACCGAGGGCGAAATCCTGATCGACGGCGTGAACTACAAGCAGCGCAGCCAGCTGTGGCTGCAGTCCCACCTGGGCTACGTGCTGCAGCAGCCGCACCTGTTCTCCGGCACCATCCGCGAGAACATCCGCTACGGCCGGCTGGACGCGACCGACGAGGAGGTCGAGCAGGTGGCGCGCCTGGTGGACGCGGAGGAGTTCATCCTCAAGTTCGAGAAGGGCTACGACACCGACGTGGGCGAGGGCGGCAACCGCCTGTCCATCGGCCAGAAGCAGCTGATCTCCTTTGCGCGGGCGCTGCTGGCCGACCCGGCCATCTTCGTGCTGGACGAGGCCACCTCCTCGGTCGACACCGAGACCGAGCAGAAGATCCACAACGCCATCCAGACCGTGCTCAAGGGCCGCACCAGTTTCATCATCGCGCACCGCCTGTCCACCGTGCGCCACGCCGACAAGATCCTCGTGATCCAGCACGGCGAAATCACCGAGGCGGGCAACCACCGCGAGCTCATCCGCAAAAAGGGCTACTACTACAACCTCTACGCCAACCAGTTCCGCGAGGAGCGCGAGGCCGCCGTGCTGGGCCGCCCTGCGGGGGAAGAGGCGTAAGCCGAATTACTCTGCACAGAACGCAAAAGCAGTCCTCGACCGTCGGGCCGGGGGCTGCTTTTATGATAGGCAAGTCAGGCGTTCAAAATGGTGTGAGGGCGTTAGTCCTCGGGGGGCTGGGATTGGGCGAGACGCTTGAGGCGGGCTTCGCGGGCCTTCCTCTTGCACTCGTCAGAGCAGAAAAGTGCCTTACTACCATCCGGTAGCAAAGCGCCGCAGATGACACAGCGGCGGGGCTGCTTATTCGTAGCCTGTTTGCGACGAAAACTATCGGCGGCAGCGCGGCGATGAGCTTCACGCCTGCATTCGTCAGAGCAGTAACGCATCTTTCCTTCAGGGAGGGGTTTGCCGCAGATGATGCACGAGCGAAGGGGATTGTAATCAAAATTCCGCGTCGGCGTAGGAGCGTCGGGCCATTCGGTGAGGCCGAGACGCGAAAGTAGTGCGCTGTTGATGAGCGCGCTGACCGTCTGGTTGCGCTCATTAGCACACTGCTTGAGCAAATCCGAGGTGCCGAGAGGAAAAACTATTCTTAGATGCTTAATTGTGCTCATGTTTTTCCTCCGAAATCGTCGCGCGGTCGAGAGTGGGAGGGCGTTTGTCCTCGGGAGGCTGGGATTGAGCAAGGCGCTTGCGGCGGGCTTCACGAGCCTGGGCAGCACGGGCTTTCTTCTTGCACGCATCGGAGCAATAACGCGCCTTGCCTTCGGGGAGCTGATTGCCACAGACCACGCAGGCGGAGGCGGGAGTGGGGTCAAAACGCGCATTAGATGTGGGGATTGGAAGGCCGAGATAACTGAAAACTGAACCTACGATATAGGAGTTTATCGATTCACCACTTGCATTTGCAGCAGAGCGAATAATGCTTGAAGAATTCTCTGACATACGAACACAAATTACATCGCGGTTATTGGATTCCCATTTATTAGCTGAGGCTCTGTTACTCATGGGACTTCCTTTCTGCCAGGTGAAATGCTGGCGGGGCTGCTGTGTATCGACTAGCTTCCTCACCCCAAAAACCCGGCCAGCACGCGGTTGACCAGCGCGCCGTCGGCCTTGCCCCTGACGCGGGGCATGAGGGCCTTCATGATTTTGCCCTTGTCCTTGCTGGTCGGCGCGTCGAGGGACAGCTCGGCGAGCACCTCGCTCACGACCTTACGCACCTCGTCCTCGCCCATGAGTTTGGGCGCGAATTCGGAGTAAATGGCCATGCGCAGCTTGCACTCGTCGATGAGCGCGGTGCGGTCGGCGGGCAGGGTGTCGAGGGTCTCCTGTGCGGCCTTGATTTCCTTGTAGACGACGGCGTTTTCCTCCTCCTCGGTCAGGTCGGCGCGCTTGTCGATAAACTTCGCCTTGAGCGCGGAGAGCAGCAGGGACAGCGCCTCCTTGCGCGGCTTGTCGCCGGCCTTGAGCGCCTCCATCATCGCCTTGCGAACCTCGTCAATTTTGGACATATGAATACCTCCTCGTATTGTCGTTTGTCAGTCGGGCAGGCCGAACAGCCTGCACCCGTTTTCCCAGGCGGCTATGGCCAGCGCGTCCTCGTCCATCCCGCGCAGCTCAGCGATGCGGCGGGCGGTGTAGGCGACGAAGGCGGGCTCGTTTCGCTTGCCGCGCATGGGCACCGGCGCCATGTACGGGCAGTCGGTCTCCACCAGCAGCCGGTCGAGCGGCGTCTTTTCGGCCACCTCCCAGACCTTGGGCGCGTTTTTGAAGGTGACCGCGCCGGTGAAGGAGATGTACAGCCCCATCCTCAGGTAGGTCTTGGCGCTCTCCCAGCTGCCGGTGTAGCAGTGCATCACGCCCGCGGGCAGCCGTCCGGCTCGTTCCCGCGCGGTCAGGATGTCGGTCGCGTCGCCGTGCGCCTCGCGGATGTGCAGGATCACCGGCTTGCCCAGCGTGTAGGCCAGCTCCAGCTGCCGGTCGAACACCTCCCGCTGCACCTCGCGCGGGCTGGTTTCGTAGTAGTAGTCCAGGCCGATCTCGCCCAGCGCCGCCGCGCGATCCCCGGCCATCCACTCGATCAGCTTCTTTTCGATCTCCGGGGTGTACATCGAGGCGTCCTGCGGGTGCACGCCCGCCGCCGCCCAGAACATCGGGTTTTCCCGCGCCAGGCGGAAGCAGGGCTCCGGGTCGCGCGCCGCGTCGCCCACCAGCAGCGCCCGCATCACGCCCGCCTCCCGCATCCGCTCGATCACCTGCGCCCGATCCTCGTCAAAGCGCTCGTCGCACAGGTGGCAGTGCGTATCAAACAGTTTCATGAAAAGCCTCCTTGTTTCACCTACACATATTATACCGCGCCGCGCCTGTTTGCGCAAGTCTTCCGCCGGTCGGCAGGGCCGACTGCCACTTGCTACCGCGCATCCTATCGACGACTGTCGGCCGCCATAAATTGGAGCGGCCGAAGTCTCCGGATTTCCAGAATTCTCTGGAAATCACAAGTCGGCGCTGCCGACTCGGGCTTCCGCCGGAGCCGCACGTACCCTTCGGCCATAGATCAGAGCCTCAGGGTGCTTCGCGGTCGGAAGACTCGGGGCAGTGCCCCACAAGGGCGACGAACGCCGCACTCGAGGCACTCTCCCTCGCCGTAACCCCGCCTGCCTTACGAAAGCGCCTTTTTGCGCTTCACCCACGCTTCGCTCGAGGCAGTTGTAAGCTACGAATCTCGTGGTTCAGTTGGAACTGCCCCGTTTCATTCCGACTACCAAAAACTGGCTGGATAGAGACGTATCTACCTCAGAACTGAACCACGGGACCGCGTTAGAAAGGGTAAGGGGGATCCAAGGGGGCCTAGGGGAGCAATCGCAAGCTCCCCTGGTCCCTTTGGCGGCTGCAGCCGTTGCTGCATTGCATGCAGTACCGCACAGCACATGAGGCTGCCGCTTCTGACTGAGCAGGCTGAGCCTGCACCCGGTTGCTTCCGCTGGCCGGGCAGTGCCCGGTTCCACCCGCTGCCGCCGGATAGAACACGAACCCGGCCGCCATAGATTAGAGCGGCT
>CAKUFI010000071.1 GCA_934647305.1 uncultured Clostridia bacterium
AGCAAGGCCGTGTAATTCGCCGCTATTCTGCGACAGGGGCTTTTTTATTTGTCTGTTCGCGGGGGAACGGTCCAATTGGTTTATAGAAGCAGAATTCGGGAACTCCAATCTATGGTTCCCGAATTCGTCGATAGAATGCGCGGCAGCAGGTGGGGCCGGGCACTGCCCGGCGGTTTTCAGGAGAGCTCGGATGTGCCATATCGCTTCGTCCCGTTTCCTAACCGCGCCGCATTCGGGGAGCTACATTTCTTCCTCTTATCATTGATTGCGTGGATCAAAGTGCTTTCCGGGTGGGGTCTGGGGAGGCGCCTTTCTCAGAAAGGCGCCTCCCCAGCGTACCCCCTCAATACCTGTTCACGTAGTCGAAGAACTCGATGCGCTCGCCGTCCGGGCCGCAGAAGAAGATATTGCGCACGCCGTCCATGAGGGTGGGGCAGTCGACGACGCCGTCGGTGAGGAAGGTGACGCCCTTGGCCTTGAGGTCGTTGACCAGCTCGTCGATGTGCTGCACCTCGAGGGCGAAGTGGTCGATCTGGCCGGGCACGCGCTCGTCGTGGGTCGCGCTGTGGATGAGCTCGAGGGGGCAGGAGCCGTTTTCAAGGAAGCACAGCTCGGTCGTGCCCAGCATCTGGCGGCCGGTGACCTTGAAGCCCAGCAGCTCGGTATAGAATTTGACGGAAACGTCCATGTCGCGCACGCGGATGCCGATGTGCGCCAGTCCCTTAACCTGCATAAGTCATATCCTCCTTCGATTTGGTACCACACAAAGTATACCATATTTTTCGCCTGGGCGCAATAATTTACACAAGTCAATTGAAAAACCGGCGCGTAAAGGTTATAATACCGTATGTCGGTATCCGCGAGGAACCGAACAGGTACCCCGTCGCGCCCCTGTTTCGTCAGGTATCCTTAAAAGAACTTGAACGGAGGAAAACACAATGAAGAACAATACCCGTCAACTGTCCCTGACCGCGCTGTTCGTGGCGCTGGTGTTTCTGCTGGGCCTGACCCCGCTGGGCCTGATCCCGCTGGGGTTCATCAACGTCACGATACTGTGCCTGCCCGTGATCGTGGGCACGATTCTGCTGGGGCTGAAGACCGGCCTGCTGCTGGGCTTTTTCTTCGGTACGGCCAGCCTGATGAGCGTGCTGGGCCTGTCGATGACCGCCCCGTCCACGCTGGCGCTGACGCTTTTCACCGCGAACGCGCCCATGTGCGTCGCCATGTGCTATGTGCCCAGGCTGCTTGTGCCGGTCGCGGCGCACTGCGTCTATCGCCTGATGTCGAGGGGCGAGGAGAAGTGCGTGCGCGCGCTGCCCTTTGCGGCGGCGGCAGGCTCGCTGACCAACACGATCTTCTATCTGGGCATGATGTGGCTCTTTTACACGCTGTGCGGCCTGGACGCGGGCAAGATCCTGGCGCTCATACTGGGCACGGGTGCGCTGGGCGGCGGCAGCGAGGCGGTCGTGGCGGCGCTGCTGGTGACCCCGATCGTCGCCGCGCTGTGGAAGGTCAGAAAATAACAGAGCAAGCTGACATAGGAGAGATACCCGAATGATACTGACGCTGGACGTAGGCAATACCAACATCAAGACCGCACTGTTCGACGGCGAGGAGATGAAGCGCTACTGGCGCGTCTCCACCAACCGCGCCACCACCTCCGACGAGTACGGCATCATCATGAGCAACCTGTTCGCGCACGCCGGACTGGACACGGACTGCGTGGACGGCATCATCATGTCCTCGGTCGTGCCCAGCATCAACTTCACGCTGGAGCACATGTGCAAGAACTACTTCGGCCGCGAGCCGATGCTGGTGGCGCCCGGCGTGAAGACCGGCATCAACATCAAGTACGACAACCCGCGCGAGCTGGGCAGCGACCGCATCGCCAACGCCGTGGGCGCCTACACGCTCTACGGCGGCCCCTGCATCTTCATCGACTTTGGCACGGCCACCTCGTTCGGCGTGATGTCGGAAAAGGGCGAATTCCTGGGCGGCGCGATCTGCCCGGGGCTCAAGCTGGCGGCCGAGGCGCTGGTTGAAAAGGCGGCCAAGCTCCCCCGCTTCGAGCTGGTCAAGCCCGAGCGCGTCATCGGCCGCAACACCATCTCGAACCTTCAGTCAGGCATCGTCTTCGGCTATGTGGGCCAGGTCAACTACCTGGTGCGCAAGATGAAGGAGGAGCTGGGCGCGCCGGACGCGAAGGTCATCGCCACCGGCGGCCTGGCGCTGCTCATCGCCGACGAATCCAGGCAGATCGACATACTCGACGGCCTGCTGACCCTCAAGGGTCTCAGGATTATCTACGAGCGCAACATTTAGTCACCAATCGAAGGAGGAAACAGTCATGGTCAATTTCAAGGCAAATCATCCCCAGGAAGTCCGTCACGAAATGCGCGGCGGCAAGGGCGACGTGACCATCACCAAGGTGGTCTCCGAGGGGCTGTGCCCCAACGCGCGCATGTTCGCCACCATCACCCTGCCGGTCGGCGCGTCCATCGGCTACCACGTCCACGAGCACGAGACCGAGCTGTTCTGCTTCGTCTCCGGCGAGGGCAAGGTCAACGACGACGGCCGCGAAGTCGCCGTCAAGGCGGGCGACTCCATGCAGACCACCTCCGGCCACGGCCACGCCGTCGAAAACACCGGCAATGAGCCGCTCGTGCTGGTCGCCTGCATCGTAAAGGACTAGGTCGGCAGTGCCGACACCCACATGCTGCCGCCGATTCAGGCGACGAATTCGGGAAGCATAAATTGGACTTCCCGAATTCTGCGGTTTTCCGGGATGACCCGGAAAACTCATGTCGGCGTTGCCGGTCGGCAGGGCCGACTGCCATTTGCTGCCGCGCATCCTATCGACGACCGGGCAGTGCCCGGTTCCATCTGCTGCCGCCGATTCAGGCGACGAATTCGGGAAGCATAAATTGGACTTCCCGAATTCTGCGAATCCGCAAGCTTCCTTGCGGATTATCGGTCGGCTTTGCCGGTCGGCAGGGCCGACTGCCATTTGCTGCCGCCGGTTTGATCGACGACTGTCGGCCGCCATAGATTAAAGCGGCCGAAGTCTGCCCCCGAGTGGTATACTGATGGGTGTTGCCTGCATTTGTCGAAAGAGACACAGCGAACAAACTGAATATGCAGCAGCCCGGCCTCCTGCAATGGGAAGCCGGGTTGCTCTATTCACTTTACATCAGCAGCCCCGCATTCGGGGAATTGCGTCTTTGTACGTTATCGCATTGACGAATTACACTGCGTTTTGCATGTTGGCAGCAAGTCGAGCCGCATAGCGTCCCACGCTTCATTCGGGGAACAGCACTTCTGTCAGTACTTTCTCCCCGCGGATCAAAGTGCTTTCCGGGAGAGCTCGAGAGGGGCCTTTCTCAGAAAGGCCGCCTCTCGAACGTTCTCCCAGCCCGGGGTCAGTCCGCGAAGAGCAGACCGTCGAACACGTCGGAGCCGGACATGGTCTGGCCGTTGACGACCAGGTCGACGCCATACTCGCCGCTCGCGGCCAGCCAGCCGCCGTTATCGCCATCCTTGTCGGTGACGTAGATCCACTGCTTGTCGTCGGAGCCGCTGAGGATGACGGTATCGCCCGCCTTCACGGTCAGCGCGACCGAGTCGCCGCCCTGCTGGGCGTACAGGGGGATGTCCACCTTGGCCTTCACGACCAGGCCCATCGCGTAGAACGGGCGGGGCAGGTTGACGACGTGGCGAGTGCCGCCCTCCATGATGTTGTTCGCAATCATGTAATCCGCGTCGTGGTACCAGGTATACAGCACGGTGCCGCGCACGCTGCCGGTGATGATTCCGCGATTGACGACCATGTCGTTGGGATTGGCCAGGATCGAGCCCGCGTCCTGCAGCTTGCCGTTGTCGTCCAGGTAGATGAAGTGGGTCTCAGGGTCGTCGCTGGGGCCGTAGTCGAACACCAGCAGGTAGGTGTTGAACTGCACCTTGAGCAGGTACACCTTCTCGTCCATATACCAGCCCTCGATCTTGAGCTCCTGATCGCCCACGGTCAGCTTGACATAGGTCTCGGTCGCGCCGGTGTCGTCGTTGTGCACCTCGTAGGTAATCTGCTCGGCCTTGCCGTCGCCGTTCAGGTCGCAGGAGGCGCCGCTCTCGACGGGCGTAACCTTGCCCTCCTCAGGCTCCACAATCGGGCTGGTTTCGGCCTGCGCCAAGCCGAAGGACAGCGCCATCACGAGCGCGAGTATCAGTGAAACAATCGTCTTCTTCATGTCAGTCAAACCTCCTCATCTGTTTTCGAAAGGTTAGACGAGGCGTTTTTCCGGGAAGTTGCAGGATCTGGCAGCATTTCGCCGCTTTTTCGCAAAAAATGCAATGAAAGGAACCGACGTCCTCCACAGTGTTTCGTGGAAGTCGTCGGCTCCGGCTGTTTCAGTTTAAGCTCCGCCCGCTCATGCCGGGGCGGTCTCCTCGCCGCCCTGGGGCTGCGCGGCCTGACGTTTGGCCTCTTCCTCGGCCTCGAGCACCTTGTAGGCCACCTTGCCGACCAGCGTCTTGGGCAGCTCCTGCCTGAATTCGATCTCGTAGGGCATGGCGTACTTGGCGACGTTCTTCTTCAGGTAGTCGAACAGTATGCGCCGGGTCTCGTCGTTCTCGGGCACGCCCTTCTGCAGCACGACGAAGGCCTTGATCTTCTGCATCCGGTAGGGATCGGGCACGCCGATGACGCAGCTCAGGTGCACCAGCTCATGGCTGTCGATGATGTTCTCCAGCTGGCTGGGATAGATATTGTAGCCCGAGCTGATAATCATGCGCTTGATGCGCTGACGGTAGTAGACGAAGCCGTCCTTGTCCATCACGCCCAAATCGCCCGTGTGCAGCCAGATGTTGCCGTCGGGATGGCGGCGCAGCGTGTCGGCGGTCTCCTCGGGGTGGTTGACGTAGCGCAGCATGACCGACGGGCCGCGCAGGCAGATCTCGCCCTCCTCGCCATAGGGAACCTCTTCCTCGGTGCCCACCTTGACGATGGCGTAGTAGGTGTCCGGGAAGGGCAGGCCGATCGAGCCCTCGCGCTCGGTGTTGTAGGGGGTCAGGCAGCTGGCCGTGACGCACTCGGTGGTGCCGTAGCCCTCGCGGATGCGCACGGAGGCGTTGTGCTCCTTCAGGAAGGCGTCAAAGCGCTTCTTGAGGTCGATGGACAGCGAGTCGCCGCCCGAGAACACGCCCTTGAGGCAGGACAGATCCACGCCGTCCAAGTCGGGACAGCGCAGTATGCCCTCGTAGAGCGTGGGCACGCCCGCGATGTAGTTGGGCTTCTGCTCCTTGAGCAGGTGAGCGTAGCTCTGCACGTTGAACCGGGGCACCAGGATGCAGCGGCAGCCGTGCGTCAGCATCGTGTGAATGCACACGCCCAGGCCGAAGCCGTGGAACATGGGCATGACCGCCAGCATCGACTGGCCGGGCGCGATGCTGTGGCTCATGGCGCCGGTCTGAAGCGCCAGGGCGTTGAAGTTCAGGTTGGACAGCTCGATGCCCTTGGTGGTGCCGGTCGTGCCGCCCGAATAGAGGATGGCGGCCGGGTCGTCCTTTTTGCGGGCGACCTCATACTCGCCGGTGTAGGCGCGCGCGCCGTCCAGGAAAGAACGCCAGGTCACAAGGTCTGTGCGCGCCGGGTCGGGCCTCGGGTTCTTGCGGCCCTCGGTCAGCGCGTAGCCGATGTGCTTGAGCAGAGGCAGCGCGTCCATCACCCGGGCGATCACCAGCTTTTCAAGCGGCGTCTTGCCCCGGATGGCCTCGAACTTGTCCAGGAACTGGTCGAGCGTCACGCAGAACCGGCTCTCGGACTCCTTCAGGAAGAAGGCGATTTCGCCCTCGCTGGACAGCGGGTGAATCATGTTGGGCACCGCGCCGATCAGGTTAAGCGCGTAGAAGCAGCACACCGCCTGCGGCACGTTGGGCAGGCACAGCGTCACCCGGTCGCCCTCGCGCACGCCCAGCGCCTTAAAGCCCCTCGCGCACAGGCGAATGTCCTCCATCATCTCGGCGTAGCTGGTCTTCGCTCCCATAAAGGTATAGGCGGTCAGCTCGGGGTACTTCTTCGTCGCCTCAGCCACCAGGCCGACCATCGTCGTGTCCGGGTACTGCAAATGCTCCGGCACGCCGCAGTAAAACTTCAGCCAGGGCGCTTTTTCATTCATAGTCAACTTCCTCCTTGATGGGCCGCTCGAGCAGCTCGGGATGGGCAAGCAGGTGTTTGAGCAGCTTCACGGTTTTCGCGTAATAGTAGCCGTCCGCGATGCGCTCGTCGACCGTCAGGCCGATTTCGAGCACCTCCCGGATGGAATCGCTGCCTTCCTTGTCCACCACGTGGGCCATGCGCTTCTCGCCGATCACAGTGAAGAACGAGTTCGTGCCCCAGTTGTTCAGGTGGTGGTAGCCGGCGTTGAGCTTGATCGAGCCCAGGTTGGTGATGAAGATCGAGGCGTAGTTCGGGTCGCCGTCGATCAGCGCCCGGGGCACCCGGCCGAAATAGTCCAGTACGTTGAGCGTCCACATCACCAGCTGCAGGACCGGCCGCGGCAGCTTGGCCAGTATGCCCATCGCGTCCATCGTGCTGCCCTCGTCCGCGTCCGCCTTGCGCACCCGGCTGACCTTTTCCCAGATGCGCTCGTGGATGGCGTCCAGCGTGTCGTCCTCGCGCGCGCGCAGGTAGATCAGCGTTTCGCCGCCCTTGTCCGAGAACACCTTCTTGGCCACGAAGGCCATCGTGATGTCGTTTCGCTCGTACAGCCGCCGCCCCGCGATGAAGCGGTTCATGTTCGGCCGCAGGTAAAAGCACTTGGCCAGCGCGCAGGCGATCACGTGGAAAAAGGTATACTTGAACGCCGGGCTGTCCGCATTTTTCTTTTCCAGGTAGGCGTTGATGGGGGTCAGGTCGATGGTCTCGCGTATAAAGGCCTCACAGTCTGTGCGCTTGGGCATCAGGTAAGGCATAAAGGTGTGCATGGGATCGGCT
This sequence comes from uncultured Clostridia bacterium, assembly GCA_934647305.1. Lineage (GTDB taxonomy): Bacteria > Bacillota > Clostridia > Christensenellales > Aristaeellaceae > CAKUFI01. The sequence goes on from CAKUFI010000071.1 coordinate 6,989, forward strand.
TCTCGCACCCAGCGGGCGTCTCGGCGGTCGCCCCATCGGCGCTTGGGTTTGTCCATACGGGTGTACCTGCCTCTCTTTGGTTGGCGCGCGAACCGGCCAGATTGGTCTCAAAACGCGCTCAGGTCTATTATAAAGAATCTTCGGCCAAAAGTCCACAGGCCTGCCGAAAAAATGTCACATTAAATCCTTAATTTCCCATGAGAATTCGCCAGGCAGTGCCCGGTGCCACTTGCTCCCGGCCGGCAGTGCCGACTGCCACCTGTTCCCGGTCGGCAGTGCCGACTGCCACCTGTTCCCGGTCGGCAGTGCCGACAGCCACTTGCTGCCGGTCGGCAGTGCCGACAGCCACTTGCTGCCGCCGGTTTTATCGGCGACTTCGGGAACCATAGATTGAAGTTCCCGAAGTCTGCGCCGGGCAGTGCCCGGTGCCGTCTGCTGCCGACGGTTCTATCGACGACCTTGAGTGCCATAGATTGAAGTCCTCAAGGTCTGCGAATCCGCAGGTTTTCCTGCGGATTCAGACTGTCAAAAAACTCGGGAGAGCTCGAGAGGGCCGCAGCCCTTTCGAACTTTCAATCGTGCCCAGCGGCATGTACGGTGGGCACGGGGCGATTTTTTCGCCGGAAAATCCCATTTTCCAGAGAAAAAATCGTTTCCTTGCAGGCTCCGCGCCCGAAAAATCTTTGATTTTTAGCGGAGACTGGTGAGGGTGGCAGTGGCGGGGGAGCTTGCTTCCCCGTCCACCAGCTTGTCAAAACTTTTTTGACAAGCTGAATCCGCAGGTTTTCCTGCGGATTATCGGTCGGCGTTGCCGACTCGCGCTTCCGCCGGTTTGATCGACGACTGTCGGGTGAAGTCGGTGCTAAGCCGCGCCGTATTGGGGAAAAAATCACGCTTCGCTTTCCTCATTTCCCTCCTGCGCTGCATTCGGGGAATCACACATCTCTTGGCTGTTTCGCCATGCGGATCAAAGTGTTTTCCGGGAGGGGGCGGGGGAGGTGTAGGAAGTCATGTGGCCACAGTTTGCTTTATATCCACATTGCTTTTGTCCGGCGGCAGCAAGTGGGTCCGGGCACTGCCCGGTCAGAAAGTCAGCCTCCCTACCGTTCCAGCCGGACGATGGGGTCGGCGGGGGTGACGAGCACATAGGGTGTACCCTTGCCGGAGCGCATTTCGATGTGCACGGAGTCGGTGTCAAGGGGGGTAGCCAGGCCGCTCTTCTGAACGACCGTGAAGCGGAAGGGCTCCTTGACCAGCTCGCAGGCGACGAGAGACTCGCCGTTCACGCCGGTCTTGAGCAGGGTAATGCACTTGAGCCCCTTGCCGCCGCGCGCCTGCTCCTCGAAATCGACCATCAGGCAGCGCTTCATGTAGCCCTTGTCGGTGAGCAGCAGCAGCTCGCCCTCACAGCCCGCGACCAGCGCGCGGAGCACCTCGTCGCCGGGGCCGAGGGTCATGCCCTTCACGCCGGCGGCGGTGCGGCCGATGCAGGCGACGTCGTGAAGGCTGAAGTGTATCGCCATGCCCAGCTTGGTGACCATCAGCAGCGACTCGCCGCCCGAAAGCCGGGTCACGCTCAGCAGCCTGTCCCCGTTTTTCAGGCCGATGGCCGCGAAGCGCTGCTTGCGCACGCTGTACTCGGCCAGCTCGCTCTTCTTGATCTGTCCCTTCGCGGTGGCGAAGAGCAGCTCGCCCGCCCAGTCGCCCGGCGCGAGCGGCAGAATCTCGATCACGTGCTCGTCCTTTTCAAGGCCCGCCAGCAGGCCCGCCAGCGCCAGACCGCGATCCCTGTACCGGCACTCGGGCACCTGGGAAGCGGTCACCTGACAGCAGCTGCCCTGATCGGTAAAGAAGAGCAGCTTCCAGTCGGTCTGCGCCTGGGGAATGACGCGCAGGGGCGGGTCGGCCGGCTGGTCCGCGCCGGACGCGCCCTTTTCGTACACGCGGGGCAGCATGCGCTTGAGGAAGCCGCCGCGGGTGAGTACGATCAGCGCCTCGTCGGCGACCGGCTTTTCCTCCTCGACCGGCGCCTCGGCGGCCATTTCACGCGTCAGCTCGGTGCGGCGGTCGTCGCCGAACTGCTCGCTGATTTCGAGCAGCTCCTTTTTGATCACCGCGAGCAGCTTCTTCTCGCTCTTGAGGATGCCGGTGAGCTGGTCGATCAGCTTGAGCACCTCGGCGTACTCTTTGCGAAGCGTCAGGATCTCCAGGTTGGTCAGGCGCTGGAGCCTCATGTCCAGTATGGCCTGCGCCTGCACGTCGGTCAGCGAGAACGCCTGCATCAGGGCGGATTTGGCCTCCTTGGGGTTCTTGCTGGCGCGGATCAGGCGGATGACCTCGTCCAGGTTGTCCACCGCGACGATCAGGCCCTCCAGGATGTGCGCGCGCGCCTTCGCCTGATCGAGGTCGTACTGCGTGCGCCGGGTGACGACGTTCTTCTGGTGCTGGATATAATATGAAAGCGCCTGCTTCAGGCCCAGCTGCATGGGCTTGCCGTCCGCGATGGCCACCAGGTTCACACCGAAGGTGACCTGCAGGTCGGAATACTTGTACAGGTAGGCCAGCACCTTTTCGGGGTCGGAGTCCTTCTTCAGTTCGATCACCGCGCGCATGCCGGTTCGGTCGGATTCGTCGCGGATGTCGTAAATCCCCGACAGCACGCTGTTCTTCTTTTCCTCGCTCAGCTTCAGAATCTTCTCGAGCATGGCGCTCTTGGAGAGCATGTAGGGGATTTCGGTGATGACCAGCAGCTTTCGTCCCGCGCTGCCCTCCTCGATCGTGACGCGGGAGCGCAGCTGGAGCTTGCCGCGGCCGGTCGCGTAGGCGTTTTTCAGCTCCTCGTCGCACAGGAGGATGCCGCCGGTGGGGAAGTCGGGCGCGGGGATGTACTTCATCAGCTCGTCCAGCGTGACGTCCGGGTTCTCCATCTGGGCGATTGTGCCCGCGATGACCTCGCGCAGGTTGTGCGGCGGGATGTTGGTGGCCAGGCCGATGGCGATGCCGCTGGCGCCGTTGACCAGCAGGTTGGGGAAGCGGCAGGGGAGCAGGTCGGGCTCCTTCTGGGTGTCGTCGAAGTTCAGGTGAAAGCCCACCGTGTCCTTCTCGATGTCCCGCAGCATCTGCAGCGCCAGCGGGGTCATGCGCGCCTCGGTGTATCGCATGGCGGCCGGGCTGTCGCCGTCGATCGAGCCGAAGTTGCCGTGGCCGTCCACCAGCGGGCCGCGCAGCGAGAAGGGCTGCGCCATGCGGGCCAGCGCGTCGTAGACCGAGCTGTCGCCGTGGGGGTGGTATTTGCCCAGGCAGTCGCCGACGATGCGGGCGCACTTCCTGTGCGGCTTGTCCGGGGTCAGCCCCAGCTCGTGCATCGTGTACAGCACGCGCCGCTGCACGGGCTTCAGGCCGTCCTCCACGCGCGGTATGGCGCGCTCCATGATGATAAATTCGGAATAGGGGATGATGGAGTCGTGCATGACCTGCTCCATCGACTTCTGCACGATCACCTCGTGAAACTCCGGCATCGGCAGCGAGGATTTTTTCCTGCCCGCCATCAGGCCTGCACCTCCTTCTGCTTCCGGTCGAACTGCTCGAAGCTGTCCTCTCGGTTAAAGTTCGCGTATTCGTAGATATACTCGCGCCTCGGCTCCACCTTGTCGCCCATCAGCACGCTCACCCGGTGCTCGGCCTCGGCCGCATCCTCGATGGTCACCTGCACCATCTTCCGGCAGGAGGGATCCATCGTGGTCGCCCACAGCTGCTCCGGGTTCATCTCGCCCAGGCCCTTGTAGCGCTGCAGCGTGTAGCCGCGCCCCAGTTTTTTGATCGCCTCGGCGAGCTCCCTGTCGTCGTAGCAGTAGAACGCCTTCTCGCCCTTGGCCGCCTTGTACAGGGGCGGCAGGCCGATGTAGACGTGCCCGCCGGTGACCAGCTCGCGCATGTACCGGAAGAAGAACGTCAGCAGGATCGCGCGGATGTGCGCGCCGTCCTGGTCGGCGTCCGAGAGGATGATCACGCGGTTGTACTTCAGGCTCCGGATGTCGAAATCCTCGCCGATGCCGGTGCCCAGCGCCGTGATGATCGAGCGGAATTCCTCGTTGGCCAGCACCTGGTCGAGTCGCTTTTTCTCGGCGTTGAGCGGCTTTCCGCGCAGGGGCAGTATGGCCTGGAAGCGCCGGTCGCGTCCCTGCTTGGCGCTGCCGCCGGCCGAGTCGCCCTCGACGATGAACAGCTCGTTGATCGCGAAGTCCCGCCCGATGCAGGCCGACAGCTTGCCCACCAGCGGCGCGGTCTCCAGCTGGTTTTTCTGCCGGGCCACGTCGCGCGCCTTCCGGGCCGCCTCGCGCACGCGCGCCGCCTGCACCGCCTTTTCCACGATGCGCTGGGCGGTGTCCTGGTGCTTGAGGTCGTCCAGGTACAGGCTCATTTTCTCCACGCACAGGCTCTCGACGATCGGCTTGACCTCGGTATTGCCCAGGCGGCCCTTGGTCTGGCCCTCGAACTGGGGATTGCGCACGTTGGCGGCGATCACGGCGGTCATGCCCTCGCGGAAGTCCTCGCCGGAGAGGTTGTTGTCCTTTTCCTTCAAAAGGCCGATGCGGCGGGCGTAGTCGTTGAACGCCTTGGTCACGGCGGTCTTGAAGCCGGTCTCGTGCGAGCCGCCCTCGGCGGTGGGGATGTTGTTGACGAACGAGAAGAGGTTCTCGTTATAGCTGTCGGTATACTGGATCGCCACGCGCAGGCGCACGCCCTCGCGCTCGCCCTCAAACGAGATGATCTCGGAAACCGGGTTCTTTTCCTGGTTGAGGTAGGCCACGAAGTCGCTCAGGCCCCCCTCGTAGTGGAATTCCACGCGCCGGTTTTCAGGCTCCTTGATCCGCTCGTCGGTGAAGATGAATTTTACGCCCCTGTTCAGGTACGCCAGCTCGCGCAGACGCCGCCTGACCGTGTCGCCGTTGAAATCGACCGTCTCGAACACGCGCGGGTCGGGCTTGAACTGCACGCTCGTGCCGCGCCTGCGGGTGTTGCCCAGCTTGGCAAGCGGCGCCACCGGCCGTCCGGAGATGATCTTGCCGGTCTTGGGATCCTCCACCGACTCAAAGCGCTGCTGATAGTGGCAGTAGTCCTGATACACGTCCACCACCGTCCACTCGCTCAGCGCGTTGACCACCGAAGCGCCCACGCCGTGCAGGCCGCCCGAATAGGCGTAGTTCTTGTTGTCGAACTTGCCGCCCGCGTGCAGCTGCGTGTACACGACCTCCACCGCCGACACGCCCAGCTGCGGGTGAATGCCCACCGGAATGCCGCGCCCGTTGTCCGTCACCTCGCACGAGCCGTCCTTCTTGAGCGTCACCGAAATCTCCGTGGCGTAGCCGTTGGCCGCCTCATCGATGGCGTTGTCGACAATCTCCCAGATCAGGTGGTGCAGTCCGCGCGCGCCCGTCGAGCCAATGTACATGCCCGGCCGCATGCGCACCGCGTCCAGCCCCTCCAGCACCTGTATGTCGCTTGCCTGATACTTACTGTTTGCCATGTTTCCCTCCGTGCAAAATCGCTATTCTACTATTATACCACATTTCCCACATCTTGTCAAAACCATGCAGGAGACGATCGAGAGGCGGCTTTTCTGAGAAAAGCCCCTCAGCTTGTCAAAAAAGGTTTTGACAAGCTGGTGGACGGGGAAGCAAGCTCCCCCGCCACTGCCACCCTCACCAGTCTCCGCTAAAAATCGAAGATTTTTCGGGCGCGGAGCCTGCAAGGAAACGATTTTTTCTCTGGAAAATGGGATTTTCCGACGCAAAAATCGCCCCGTGCCCACCGTACACGCCGCTGGGCGCGATTGAAAGTTCGAGAGGGTTGCGACCCTCTCGAG
>CAKUFI010000072.1 GCA_934647305.1 uncultured Clostridia bacterium
GCCGCCCGGCCTCCGCGCGCAAACGAAGTGCGCGCGGGCAGGCGGGGGTATGGGGGAGGGCGCCGCCCGCCCCCGGGGAGCCGGGCGGCAGCGCCGCCCGGCTCGATGCTTTTTCGCGGCCCGCCCGGTTAAGAGTAGGATAAGAGTGGTGAGAGGGGGGTGGTGAATGGCGCGAAAACGTGCTATAATAATGTAGACGAAATTTTCGTTTTCGCGAGGTGCAAACATGGACAGCAATCCCCAGAATAAAAAATACGATGAGAACCAGATACAGGTCCTGGAGGGCCTGGAAGCGGTTCGCCGCCGCCCGGGCATGTATATCGGCTCGACGGACGAGCGCGGCCTGCATCACCTGGTGTATGAAATCGTGGATAACGCGGTGGATGAAGCGCTGGCCGGATATTGCCACAACATCGTCGTGACGCTGTATAAAGACGGTTCCGTCTCGGTGCAGGACGATGGGCGCGGCTTCCCGGTGGGCATCCACCCCAAAATGCACCGCCCGGCGGTCGAGGTCTGCCTGACCGTGCTGCACGCGGGCGGCAAATTCGGCGGCGGGGGCTACAAGGTTTCCGGTGGCCTGCACGGCGTGGGCGCGAGCTGCGTCAACGCCCTGAGCCGTCACCTGCAGGTCAACGTCTACCAGAACGGCAAAATCTATCAGCAGGAATACGAGCGCGGCAAGATCCTCTACGACCTGAAGGTCGTGGGCGAAACCGACCGCACCGGCACGACCCTGCGCTTCTGGCCGGACGTAAAGACCGGCGAGGATCCGGAGCCCGGCATTTTTGAGACCGGCGAATTCGACTTTGACACGCTGATCACCCGCTTCCGCGAGATGGCCTTCCTGAACAAGGGCATCCGCATCACGCTGCGGGACGAGCGCGGCGAGGAGGTTCGCGAGGAAACCCACCACTACGAGGGCGGCATCGTGTCGTTCGTCGAGTACCTGAACCGCAACAAGACCCCGCTCTTCGCGCCGCCGGTCGCCATCGAGGGGATCAAGGACGGCACGACGGTGGACGTGGCGCTTCAGTGGAACGACGGCTACAACGAGAGCATCTTCTGCTTCGCCAATAACATTCACACCCCCGAGGGCGGCACGCATCTGGAGGGCTTCCGGCGCGCGCTGACCCGCGTGGTCAACGATTACGGCCGCAAGACGGGCATGATCAAGTCCAGCGAGCAGAACCTGACCGGCGAGGACGTGCGCGAGGGCCTGACCGCGATCGTGTCGGTCAAGCTGGTCGAGCCGCAGTTTGAGGGTCAGACCAAGGCCAAGCTGGGCAACAGCGAGGTGCGCACGCTGGTGGACAACCTGGTCAGCGACAAGCTCGCCACCTTCTTCGAGGAGAACCCCTCGGTCGGCCGCACGGTGATGGACAAGTGCCTGTCGGCGGCGCGCGCCCGCGAGGCGGCCCGCAAGGCCCGCGACCTGACCCGCAGAAAGACCGCGCTGGAATCGGCCTCCCTGCCCGGCAAGCTGGCCGACTGCTCCGAGCGCGACCCGGCCAAGTGCGAGATCTTCCTGGTCGAGGGCGACTCGGCAGGCGGCTCGGCCAAGGGCGGGCGCGACCGGCATTTCCAGGCCATACTGCCCCTGCGCGGCAAGATCCTGAACGTGGAAAAGGTGCGCATGGACCGCGCGCTGGCCAATGAGGAAATCAAGGCCATGATCACCGCGTTCGGCGGCGGCTTCGGCGCGGACTTTGACGAGACCAAGCTGCGCTATCACCGCATCGTGTGCATGACGGACGCCGACGTGGACGGCAGCCACATCCGCATCCTGATGCTGACCTTCTTCTACCGGTTCATGCCCAAGCTGATTGAAAACGGCTATGTGTATATCGCCAGGCCGCCGCTGTACAAGGTCACGCGCGGCAAGACGGAAAAGTACGTCTATACCGACGAGGAGCTGCAGGCCTATCTCAAGGAGCTGGGCGAGGGCGCCAAGCCGGACGTGCAGCGCTACAAAGGTCTGGGCGAAATGAGCGCCGAGCAGCTGTGGGAGACCACGATGAACCCGGCGACCCGCTCGATGTACCGCGTGCATCTGGACGACGCCATCGCGGCCGACGGCCTGTTCACCCTGCTGATGGGCGATCAGGTGGAGCCGCGGCGCAAGTTCATCGAGGACAACGCCAAGCTGGTGGCCGACCTGGACATCTGACAACGTATTCAACAAGGAGGTGCTTCCTTTGCCGGATGAGTTTAACATCGGCTCGCTGACGCCGATGCACGTGGAGGAAGAGCTGAAAAAATCGTTTATCGCCTACGCCATGGCGGTTATCGTGACCCGCGCGCTGCCCGACGTGCGCGACGGCCTCAAGCCCGTGCATCGGCGCATCCTGTATTCCATGCTGGAGCTGGGCGTGACGCCCGACAAGCCCTACCGCAAGAGCGCCCGTATCGTCGGCGACGTGCTGGGCAAATACCACCCGCACGGCGACTCCTCGGTCTATGACGCGATGGTGCGCCTGGCGCAGGACTTCAACATCCGCTGCCCGCTGGTGGACGGCCAGGGCAACTTCGGCTCGGTCGACGGCGACGGCGCAGCCGCCATGCGATATACCGAGGCGCGCATGAGCAAGCTGGCGATGGAGATGCTGGCCGACCTGGACAAGGAAACGGTCGATTTCTATCCCAACTTCGACGAGACGCTGATGCAGCCCGCCGTGCTGCCCTCGCGCTTCCCGAACCTGCTGGTCAACGGCTCCAACGGCATCGCCGTGGGCATGGCGACCAACATCCCGCCACACAACCTGGGCGAGACCATCGACGCGACGGTCTACCTGATCGACCACCCGGACGCGACCGTGGACGACCTGATGCAGTTCGTCAAGGGGCCGGACTTCCCGACCGGCGGACTGATCCTGGGCAAGCGCGGCATTTACGAGGCCTACCACACCGGCCGCGGCCGCATCATCATGCGCGCGAAGACCGAAATCGAGTCCATGCCGCAGAACCGCCAGCGCATCGTCGTGACCGAAATCCCCTACATGGTCAACAAGGCCAAGCTGGTGGAGAAGATCGCCGAGCTGGTGCACAACAAGCTGGTGGACGGCATTTCCGACATCCGCGACGAGTCCGACCGCGACGGCACCCGCGTGGTCATCGAGCTCAAGCGGGACGTGAACGCCAATGTGGTGCTCAACTTCCTCTTCAAGCACACCCAGCTGCAGGAGACCTTCGGCGCGATCATGCTGGCGCTGGTGGACGGTGCGCCGCGCGTGCTGAGCCTCAAGCAGATTCTGCACCACTATATCGACCATCAGAAGGACGTGGTGACCCGGCGCACCCGCTACGACCTGAACAAGGCCGAGGCCCGCGCCCACATCCTCGAGGGCCTGCTCATCGCGCTGGACCGCATCGACGAGGTGATCTCGCTCATCCGCGCCAGCCGCACCGCGCAGGACGCCCGCGACGGCCTGATGACCACCTTCGGCCTGTCCGACAAGCAGGCGCAGGCCATACTGGACATGAGGCTGCAGCGCCTGACCGGCCTGGAGCGCGACAAGATCAAGCAGGAATACGACGACCTGCTCGCCCAGATCGCCCACTTCAAGGAGATCCTGGCCAACGAATGGATGGTGCTGGACATCATCAAGACCGAAATCACCGCCATCAAGAACAAGTACGCCGACGAGCGCCGCACCGAAATCACCGCGCTGGAGGGCGAGATCGACATGCTCGACCTGGTGCAGGAGGAGGACATGGTGGTCACGATGACCCACTATGGCTACGTCAAGCGCCTGGCCAAGTCGGTCTATCGCGCGCAGAAGCGCGGCGGCAAGGGCGTGAGCGCCACCGCCACCCGCGACGAGGACTTCGTGGAGCGCATGTACGTGGTCTCCACGCACGACCCGATTCTGTTCTTCACCAACCGCGGCCGCGTCTATCAGATCAACTGCTACGAGATTCCCGAGGCCAGCCGCACCGCGCGCGGCACCGCGGTCGTCAACCTGATTCAGCTCGACGGCGGCGAAAAGGTGACCGCCATGCTGCCCATCCCCGGCGGCATCTGCGAGAACAAGTACCTGGTCATGGCCACCCGCAGGGGCCTCATCAAGCGCACCGCGCTGGACGAGTTCACCAACCTGCGCAAGAGCGGCCTGATCGCCATCACCCTGCGCGAGGACGACGACCTGATCCGCGTGCTCATGACCGAGGGCACGAGCGACCTGCTCATCGGCAGCCGCGGCGGCATGGCCATCCGCTTCCCCGAAAGCGAGCTGCGCCCCATCGGCCGAAGCGCCATGGGCGTGAAGTCCATCGAGCTGGACGAGGGCGACGAGGTGGTCGACATGTCCCCGGCCGAGGCGGACTGCACCGTGCTCTCGCTGACCGAGAACGGCTACGGCAAGCGCACGCCCATCGAGGAATACCGCGCCCAGAGCCGCGGCGGCAAGGGCATCAAGGCGATGAACCTGACCGACAAGACCGGCCTGCTCGCCTGCCAGCTCATGGTGCGCGACGAGGAAGACCTGATGATCATCACCGACGACGGTACGATCATCCGCACTGCGGTTGCCGACATCCCGATTCTCTCCCGCAACACGCAGGGCGTGCGCATCATGCGCGTGGCCGAGGACTGCAAGGTGGTCTGCGTGGCCCGCGCCGACGCGGAGGAGGAGGAAGAGGCGCTTGACGCTGAGACCGAAGCGCCGGTTGCTCCCGAGACCGAAGCGGCGGGCGACGACCTCGACTTCACCCCCGAGACCGAGCCGCAGGGCGCCGAAACCGGCGAACCGGACGCGCTCGACCGCCTGCTGACCGACCTTTCCGAAAACCCGGACGAAGAATAAAAAACGCATCGCCCTCCAGATCTGTCTGGAGGGCGTTTTCTCATTCCCCGATCGCAAGCTCCGCCAGCCGCCACGGCCCCTGCAGCCCGGGCGAGGGCTCCGCGCGATAGCGCACCGGCTCCACGCGCAGCAGGTGGTCGTTTTCCAGGTGCAGAAGCCCCACGCCCGGCTCGCCCGAGGGAAGCGGCCGGGGCAGCAGCACGCAGCCTCGGCTTGAGCGGGCCTGCTCAAGCGCCTGCTCGCAGGAGGCGGTCGGCAAAAGGTATCCCCGCGCCTCGTCCATCAGCCCCTGCTGGGCGGCCTGAAGCGCGGCCAGGGCAGTGTCCTGCGGGTTCTGCGGCCAGGCAGGCGCGCCCCGCGACCAGAGCGGCTCCCGCCGGGTCAGCGTGCATCCCGCCTCTCCGACCTGCCAGATCTCCAGCTGCGCGTGACCCACCAGATCCTGCGGGTCGACCAGCACCTGCACCCCGCCGCCCGGCTCCACCTGCACCCGCTCGCCGGTCAGGCTGAGCAGCAGATGTCTAAACCCGGGCGCGTACACCTGCACGTACTCGCCCCCGCCCTCAAGCGCCCCCTTCAGGCAGGGCAGCGCGCCGGAGGACGTCACCTCGGGCATCAGCGCCCCCTCGGGCAGCGTGCACAGCGCGTCCGCGCCCCCGCCCGACACGTGCAGGCGGTTTCCCCACAGCGTGCAGTCATACCCTTCCCGCCGCGCCGGCTGGGGCAGGCCGCACACGCTGTCCTCCGGGGTCAGCTCCACCTCGAGCAGACTGCCCGGCCAGAGCACCGCCTCCACGCCCTGCGCCTGCTCCAGGCTCTCGGGCACCGGCTTGCCGCCTGAAAAGGTCACGCGCTGCGTCATCGGCAGGTGCGACCGTCCCAGCGGCCTGTGCTCCAGGTACACCGCCCCGAAGGGCGACACCGGCAGCGTTTGCGGCCGTCCCTCCTCCACCTCGCCGATCAGGCGGCCGTTTACGTAGATCAGCCCGGGCACCGCCGAGGCCGCAATGAGCGTAGGCTGCATACCATCCCTCCCGTTTCATACAGTCACAGTTCAGTGTATGCAGCCGCATGCCGCCGCTATGCCCTCTACAGTATCCACGCCGCCAGCATGCACAGTCCCATGCCGCACAGGGTGGGCAGCAGCGCGGAAAGCAGCGTCCACTTCGCCGAGCGGGTCTCCCGGGCGATGGTGACGAGCGTGGTCGCGCACGGCCAGTGGCACAGGGAAAACAGCATGGCGCACAGGGCGAAGCGCGCGTTCCAGCCGTTCGCGGCCAGCAGCGCCGGGAGTGAAGCCAGACTGTCCGCCTCGACCAGCGTGCCCTCGCCCAGGTATCCCATCAGCGCGATGGGCAGCACGATCTCGTTGGCCGGCGTGCCCAGCACGAACGCCGACAGCATCACCCCGTCCATGCCCAGAAGCCTTCCCAGCGGGTCGAGCAGCGCAAACAGCCGGGCAAGCAGGCTCATCCCGCCGGCCTGCACATGCCCCAGCAGCCAGATCAGCGCGCCGGCCGGAGCGGCGGTGACCAGCGCCCGGCCCAGCACCTTGGCCGTCCGGTCGAGCAGCGAGCGCACGATCACCTTGCCCACCTGCGGCCTGCGATAGGGCGGCAGCTCCAGCGCGAACGACGAGGGCATCCCCCGAAGCAGCGTCGCCGACAGCAGGCGGCTCAACCCCAGCGTCAGCGCGACCGACAGCACGATCAGCCCGGTCAGGCACAGCGCGGTCTTCAGCGAGGCCAGCGGCCCGCCCCCGGCCAGAAACGCGCCCGACAGCGCGATGAGCATCGGGAAGCGGCCGTTGCACGGGGTCAGGCTGTTGGTCAGCAGCGCGATCAGCCGCTCGCGGGGGCTGTCGATAATCCGGCAGCCGCACACGCCCACCGCGTTGCACCCCAGCCCCATCATCATGGTCAGGCACTGCTTGCCGCACGCCCGGCAGCCCTGAAAGCAGCGATCCATGTTGAACGCCACCCGGGGCAGGTAGCCCACGTCCTCCAGCAGCGTGAACAGCGGGAAAAATAGCGCCATCGGCGGCAGCATGACCGACACCACCCAGCTCAGCACCCGGTACACGCCCTGATACAGCATCGCGTGCAGCCATCCGGGTGCGGGCGCGAGCGCGCGGTCGATGTGTCTGCCCAGCCGGGCAAACAGCGCGCTCAGCCACTGAGACGGCGCGTTGGCCAGCACGATGGTGGTCAGCAGCACCAGCCCAAGCAGCGCCAGCATCGCCGGAATCCCCAACCCGCGCCCGGTCAGCAGCCGGTCGGCGCGATAAGCCGCCGGTTCGCGCGCCTCCCGCCGGGTGCAGGAATCCGCCAGGCGGCGCGCCCGCTCATGGAGGGTCTGCGTCACGCGCGAGCGCACCGATTCGGCCTGACCGGCGATTTCCTGCGCGGCGCGCACCTGCTCAAGACCCAGCAGCGCGTCCAGGTTCAATGCCGCGAGCGTTTCCCGGTCGCCTGAGAGCAGCCGCAGCCCCGCCCAGCGCGCGTCCACCCCCTCGGGAAGCAGCCCCGAAAGCGCCGGAATCAGTCCCTCGAGCGCGCGCTCGATCGCTTCGTCATAGGCAATGCGCAGCCGGGGATGCTCCGCCCGCAGGGCGATTTCCATCAGCGCGCCGATACCGGTTTTGCTGCGCGCCGAGGTGCCCGCGACCGGCAGGCCCATTTCGCGCGACAGCCGCTCAAGGTCGACCGATACATGCCTGCGCCGCGCCTCGTCCAGCAGGTTCACGCACACCACGGTGCGCGGCACGGCCTCGGCGACCTGCAGCGCCAGAAACAGGTTCCTTTTCAGGCAGGCCGCGTCGCACACGACGATCACTGCCTGCGCCTCGCCCGAAAGCAGGTAGTCGCGCGTGACGGCCTCCTCGGCGCTGCGGGCGTGCAGCGAATACGCGCCGGGCAGGTCGATCAGGCGGCAGTCCTCTTCGCCGCCATGCCAGACGCCTTCGCATCGTTCGACCGTCTTTCCCGGCCAGTTTCCGGTGTGCTGATGCAGGCCGGTCAGCGCGTTAAACAGCGTGCTCTTGCCCACGTTGGGGTTCCCGGCCAGCGCAAGAACGCGATTCATGGCGCGTTCACTCCCTTCTCGGGAAATTCGTCCAGTTCAATATGCCGCGCGTCCCGCCCGCGCAGGGCGATCAGCGTATCGCAGATCTGATAGGCGCGCGGGTCGCCCAGGGGACTGACCAGCAGGCAGGCGACTTCGCTGCCCGGCAAAAATCCCAGCTCGCTCAGCCGCCGGCCCATCGCGCCCGTAAGGCACACTCGCCCGATGCGCGCGCGCTTTCCCAGCGGCAGGTCGCTCAGTGTTCGCATATAAACTCCTCCCATCCCTGCTCCACGGTATGCGCGCCCCGCCGCGGGGGTGAGAGCCACTTGTGAAAACGCGCAAACCGTGGTATGATATACGCGTGGAATGGAGGGATGCGCATGCGCAGAACGCGGCTGGACAAGCTGCTCTCGGAAAACGGACTGAGCCGCAAGCAGGCGGGCCAGGTCATCCGCGCGGGCCGCGTGCGGGTGGACGGCGAGGTGGTGCGCGACGCGGCGCACGCCTTGGACGCGGATACCGCCCGCGTCACGCTGGACGGCGAGGCGCTGTCGACCGAGAAGCACCTGCACCTGATGCTCAACAAGCCGGCGGGCTACCTGACCGCCACCGAGGACGGGCGCGGCGCGACCGTCATGGATCTCTTGCCCGAGCCGCTCAGGAAGCGCGGCCTGGGGCCTGTGGGCAGGCTGGACAAGGACGTGACCGGCCTGATCCTGCTGACCACCGACGGGCAGCTGGCGCACCGGCTGATCTCGCCCAAATGGAAGATGGACAAAAAGTACCTGGCCACGGTCGAGGGCAGAGTGGACGAGGCCTGCGTGCGCAGGTTTTTGGAGGGCGTGCCGCTCAAGGACTTTACCTGCGAGCCGGCCGGACTGCGCATACTGCGCGCGGGGGACGAGGAGTCCCTGTGCGAGGTCACCGTGCACGAGGGAAAGTATCATCAGGTCAAGCGCATGCTGGCCGCCTGCGGGCACCCGGTGATTGCCCTGTCGCGCCGCAGCATCGCCGGAATCGAGCTGGACAAATCGCTCGGCGAGGGCGAGTGGCGATACTTGACCGAGGAAGAACGGGCGAGCCTGTATCGCCTGACCGAACTGGAGGAAAGCTGAATGGCCGATCATTACTACACCCCCCTGCCGGAGAGCGAGCACAATACGCGCCTGGTGCAGGTGAATATCCTGGGGCGCAGCCTGACCTTTGAAACCGACGCGGGCGTGTTCTCCAAAAACGAACTCGACCCGGGCAGCCGACTGCTGATCGAGGCGATGGGCAGCCTGTCCGGCCGGGTGCTCGACCTGGGCTGCGGCTGGGGGCCGGTGGGCGTCTCGCTGGGCGCGGCCAACCCGGAGGCGCAGCTCGTGCTGTGCGACGTGAACGAGCGCGCGGTCGCCCTGGCGCAGAAGAACATCCGCTCAAACGGCCTGACGAACGCCCAGGCGGTGGTCAGCGACGCGTTTTCGGCGCTCTCAGGCAGCTTCGATCACGTCGTCACCAATCCGCCCATTCGCGCGGGCAAGCAGGCGATCTACGCCATGTTCGACGAGGCGCACGAGCGGCTCACCCCCGGCGGCACGCTGACAATCGTCATCCGTAAGCAGCAGGGCGCGCCCTCCGCGCAGAAGCACCTGCTGTCCGTTTTCGGGAACGCCGAGACCATCGCCCGCGGCGGCGGGTATCACGTCATACAGTGCAGAAAGGAAGAGCATCATGATTAACAGGGAACGTCTGGAACGGGTCGTCAAAAACATGGAAAAAGAGCACATCCCCTGCCTGCTGGTCACATCCCCCGCGTCGGTGGCCTACCTGACCGGCCAGTGGATCGCGCCGGGCGAGCGCATGCTGGCGCTGATGGTGAAGGCAAACGGCGAGGCGCGCCTGTTCGGCAACCGGCTCTTCGCGCTCAGCGGCGACGACAGCCTGCCCCTGACCGAGTATGACGACACCGACGACTGCATTGCCTGCCTGGCCGAGGCGCTGCCCGGCGGGGTGGTGGGCATCGACAAGTTCTGGCCCAGTCAGTTCACGCTGCGCCTGATGGCCGCGCGGCCGGACATTCGCCCGGTGGTGGGCAGCAGGCCGGTGGACGAGGCGCGCCTGATCAAGGACGCGGCGTTCATCGACCGCATGCGCGCCAGCTCCCGCGCCAACGACGAGTGCCTGCGCCGCCTGATTCCCACTCTGCGCGCGGGCGACACCGAAAAGCAGGTCTGTCGGCGCTACGCCGACTTCGCCGAGGAGCTGGGCGCGCTCGGGCCTAGCTTCGACCCGCTGGTGTGCTTCGGGGCCAACTGCGCCGAGCCGCACCACGGCTCCGACAACACCCCGCTTCAGGCGAACCAGACCGTGATCCTCGACCTGGGCCTGAACCTCGACGGCGCGATGAGCGACATGACCCGCACCGTCGTGCTGGGCAAGGCGACCGACGAGATGAAGCGCGTCTACGACCTGGTGAAGAAGGCCAACGAGGCCGGGCGCAGGGCCGTTCGTCCGGGCGTGCCCATGTGCGAAATCGACCGCGCCGCGCGCCGCGTCATTGAGGAAGGCGGCTACGGGCCGTACTTCATCCACCGCACCGGCCACGGCATCGGCCTGGAGGTGCACGAAATTCCCGACGTCAGCGCAACCAACCAGACCGTCGCGCAGCCCGGCATGATCTTCTCGATCGAGCCCGGCATTTACCTGCCCGGCCGCTTCGGCGTGCGCATCGAGGATCTGATGCTCGTCACCGAGGATGGCGGCGAGTGCCTGAACGCCCTACCCCGCGACCTCATCTAGCCGGGCAGTGCCCGGTTCCACTTGCTACCGCGGGTTCCAGCGACGAATTCGGGAAGCATAGATTGGACTTCCCGAATTCTGCGGATTTCCAGAAATCTTCTGGAAATCACAGGTCGGCAGTGCCGACAGCCACTTGCTACCGCCGGTCGGCAGTGCCGACAGCCGGTTGCTACCGCGGGTTCCGGCGACGAATTCGGGAAGCATAGATCGGACTTCCCGAATTCTGCGGATTTCCAGAAATCTTCTGGAAATCACAGGTCGGCATTGCCGACTCGGGCAGGCCCGAGCCTGCACCCACCTGCTGCCGGCAGGCTGAGCCTGCACCCACCTGCTGCCGCCGGTTCTATCGACGACCATTGGCCGCCATAGATTGGAGCGGCCAAGGTCTGCGAATCCACAAGGTTCCTTGCGGATTGCCGGTCGGCGCTGCCGACTCACCTCCGCTGGGGGAGGCTCTCGAATAGTGCTTAGCCTGACGATAGGATGCGCGGCAGCTTGTGGCCGTCGGCCCCGCCGACCGCTCCCCCAGACCCCCACCGAAGTTTGTCTGCTTGTGGCCGGTCGGCG
The DNA here is from genome assembly GCA_934647305.1 of uncultured Clostridia bacterium. Taxonomy (GTDB): domain Bacteria; phylum Bacillota; class Clostridia; order Christensenellales; family Aristaeellaceae; genus CAKUFI01. The sequence goes on from CAKUFI010000072.1 coordinate 11,220, forward strand.
CTGCGTGAGCATGCACCCGCGGCCAAACACATTTTCACAGAACGGAAAGGACACGAACAGCCATGTTGAATTTCAATTTTTACAGCCCGACCCGGTTCATTTTTGGCCGGGGCGTGGAAAACCAGGCGGGCGAACAGGTGCTCGCCCAGGGTGCGAAGAAGGCGCTGGTGGTATACGGCGGCGGCTCGGCGGTCAAAAGCGGCCTGCTGGCGCGCGTCACCGCATCGCTCGAGGAAAAGGGCGTGGCCTACGTCACGCTGGGCGGCGTGCAGCCCAACCCGCGCGCGAGCCTGGTGCGAAAGGGCATTGAGACCTGCCGGAGCGAGGGCGCGGACTTCCTGCTGGCGGTGGGCGGCGGCTCGGTCATCGACACCTGCAAGGCCATCGCGATGGGCGTGCCGTATGAGGGCGACTTCTGGGACTTCTTCTGCGGCAAGGCCAAGCCGAAGAGCGCGCTGGGCGTGGGCGTGGTGCTGACCATCGCGGCGGCGGGCAGCGAGGGCTCGACCAGCTGCGTCATCACCAACGAGGACGGCTGGTACAAGCGCGGCTGCGGCACCGAGCTCAACCGCCCGAAATTCGCGCTGATGAATCCCGAGCTGACCTGCACCCTGCCGCCGTACCAGACCGCCTGCGGCATCGTGGACATGATGGCGCACGTGTTCGAGCGCTACTTCACCAACGAGGAGGGCGTCGACCTGACCGACCGGCTGTGCGAGGCCGTGCTCTCGGCGCTGGTCAAGGCCGGACGCGCCGCCATGCGCGACCCGAACGACTACGAGGCCCGCTATAACCTGATGCAGGCGGGCACGCTGGCGCACAACGACCTGTGCGGCCTGGGGCGCAAGATGGACGGCAGCAGTCACCAGATCGAGCACGAGCTCTCCGCCCGCTACGACGTGGCGCACGGCGCGGGGCTGGCGGTGGTGTTCCCCGCCTGGATGCGCTATCAGCTGCCGCATAACCCGGCACGCATGGCACAGCTGGCCGTGCGGCTGTGGGGCTGCGACATGGATTTCGAGCACCCCGAGAAGACCGCGCTGCAGGGCATCGAGCGCTACACCGCCTTCCTGCGCGAGCTGGGCATGCCTACGACGCTGCAGGAGCTGGGCGGCAGGGTGGAGGACATCCCCGCCATGGCCGCCAAGTGCAAGCGCAACAACGGCGACCGCGTGGGCTTTTACAACCCGCTGGACACCGCGGCCATCGAGGAGGTACTGCGCATCAGCGCGCGATAACTGAAAACGCAGAAGGGGCGCTGATCCGCAGGGATTGGCGCTCCTTTTGATTTTCGCCCGCTCCTTTCGGAGGATAGTTTTCGCCGATGCTCACGCGGAGGGACAGAAATTCCCGGCCGCACTTTCCTTCTGCCGTCCGATCATTCGCCGAAGTGTTTCGCGGTCAAGTGTAAATTCGATTTCGGGCAGACTGTTCCTCAGGCCGAAAACAAAAAGCAGGACTGCCGGGCGCTTTGCCCTGCAGTCCTGTCAGACTGTCAAAAAACCCCCGGAGAGCTCGAGAGGGCCGCAGCCCTTTCGAACTTTCAATCGTGCCCAGCGGCGT
>CAKUFI010000073.1 GCA_934647305.1 uncultured Clostridia bacterium
GTGGGTGCAGGCTCAGCCTGCCTCGGGGCTTTGGAAACACGCAGACCCTGGCCGCTTGAATTAGTGGCGGACAGGGTCGTCGCTTGAACCGGCGGCAGCAGGTGGGTGCAGGCTCAGCCTGCCTCGAAGGCGCGTTCAATGTAGCGCAGCTCGTCGGGCGGACAGATTTCGATCACATCGAAGCGGCAGAATCGCTCCTGCCAGCCCCTCTGTGCGAGAAAACGGACGGCGGCGCGGCAGATGCGCCGCTGCTTTTCTTTGGTGACGGCCTCCGCGCCCCGGCCGAAGGCGAGGTTGTTGCGCAGTTTGACCTCGACAAAGTGCACGATGTCGTCCTTCTCGGCGATCAGGTCGATTTCGCCGCCGCGCACCGTGAAGTTCCGCGCGATGATCGCCGCGCCCTGTTTTTCCAGGTATTTCGCGGCGATTTCCTCGCCGGCGCGGCCGACGTCCCGGGTGGACATGGGCATTCCTCCTTTGGCGTGAGTTTTCACCTCTATTGTACCATCATGCGGCCGGCAAGGCAAGGAAAAATGTGCGTGTTGCATAATATACGTTAATAGTGTGAAAAATCGGGGGGGGGGGTGACATTGCATAACGGATCGTGTATAATGCATAGTACACAGCAAATTGTGTCTAAAAAAGCAAGAGAAGGCAGGACTGGGGAAACGCGCCTGTTTTTCCGGCCGCACGTTCGGGGGTTCATTGCATGCAGAATATCAGGGATTTTTTGAAACGGATCGCGAGGAAAAACGGGATCACGATGGGTGCGCTGACGACGGAGCTGGGCTATCGGAGCAAGACCTCTCTCGAACGCCTGATGAACGGCAGCACGCGCGACGCGAGTCTGGAACGGTTTGAGGAAAACGTGCGGGCCGCCTTTGAACTGACCGAGGAGGAGCAGGCTCAGCTGCACGAGGCGGTGCAGGTGGCGCGCCTGGGCGAGGAGCAGTACCTGGTGGGCCTGAAGGTCTGGGACTTCGTGAGCGGAAAGCAGCCGGAGCAGACGAAAGAGCTGGAGATTACGGACGTGCTGACGGGCAGCCCGGTCAGCCTGAAGGAAAGGTACGCCGGGCGCAGGGTGCAGGCGGCGGTGTTCAACTGCCAGTACATCACGGCGCTGTTCAGCCTGCTGCGCGCACTGCTGGGCGAGGAAGGCGTGAAGGTGCGCCACTACATGTTCATCGACTCGGACGGCGTGCGCACCATGTCGGCGCTTAACACGCTGATGCAGGTCTTTTATATGAAGGGCTACAGCGGCTATACCTTTACCGCCACGCCCGAGGAAAAGGCGAGCCACTGCGGCATCAACGCGGCGGACGCGGCCATTTTCGACTACTACGACGACAACGGCATGCCCTGCGAGGACATCATCGTGTTCACCGGGGCGCAGAGCGGCCGCCTGTTGACCTACCGCGGCGCACAGGGCCGGACGGAGCGGCTGCTTGGCATTGATACGCGGACATTCGAGTCAATCAAGCGCACCTATTTCGACTGTGGCGCGCTGGAGGACTATGTGCGCTACAGCGAAAACTACGCCGCGCTGGAATACAACCGCAGCATCTGGAAGCTGAAGCCGGACGTGGGCGTGGATCAGATCCCCATGCACGTGCTGGCGCAGGCCTTTATGCGTGCACCCGTGCCGGAGGAGGTCGGAAACGTCTACAGCGAGGCCTTTCACGACACGTTCGCGGAGCTTCGGGACATCTACGAGCGGCGCTTCCGCAATACCTGCACCAAGCGCAAGCCGGTCTACACGATCATGAAGCGCTCGGCCATGCGCCGCTTCGCCCAGACCGGCAAGACCACCGACCACTTCTGGATGATGGAGGCCTACACGCCCGCCGAGCGAATCGAGATCCTGGAGAGCCTGCTCGAGCAGCAGCGGGACAACCCCTATATGCACATGTATTTCCTGAAGGACGACGACGCGATCCGCGACGTGGAAATCGCCTACTATGAAGACCTGGGCATGCTCTTCCTGGAGGCGGACACCGATTACAACCTGGAGGCGGGCCATTCCGAGGTGCTGATTACCCACCAGGAGGCGCTCGGGCTGTATCGCGAGTTCTTCACGAACGTGCTGCTGGCTCAGTACGTGCTGCCGGAGAGCGAGACCTGCCGCTTTTTCGAGGAACTGATCGAGGAGGTCGGGCGGATGGAAGGTGCGCCGGAAGACCAATAAGATTAAAACAGAAAAATTATTTTAGGACTGGAAAACCCTTCATGCGTCTTTTGCGTCTAATAGGTGTTCAGAAAGAACAACCGGGCGTGAAAGGCGCTTTTTCGCGGCCTTTTCCCCGGATTGAAAGGCGCGGAAGGGGGGAGTGTCGTCTCATGCCTCACGATGAAACCTGCCAGTCGAAGAACGAAAAGGAGGAGAATCATATGACAAGAAAACTGATCGCGATGCTCTGCGCGCTGGCGCTGCTGCTGTGCGGCCTTGCGCAGGCGGAGGGAACGAAGGAAGACAGCCCGACCGTGGCCCCGACGGCCACACCGGGCGGAGCCGGGATACTGGAGGGCGAGGAAGATTACCGCAAGCTGGACAACGACATGGGCTATTTCTCGCCTGAGTTCATGAAGAGCAATTTCCGCGCGACTCGGTCGGTTTACGCGATCGACATCGACGTGAAGTCCGAAAACGACGTGCTTTCCTGCTACGCCTACATGGACGACTACTCGCTGTACAGCTTCCAGAACATGGAGGCGTTTCCGCCGCGCTGGGTGTGCAACCTGCCCAAGCCGCCCGAGGGCTGGGAGGATCGCGCGGACAGCCTGACCGACGAGGAAAAGGAACAGCTGGGCAACGTCGTGACCGACATCGCCGTGTACGGCAACCGCGCGTACGGCTTTTCCGCCTTCAGCGGGAACATCGGCCCGCTCGGCGGCACGGAAATGACCTGGAACGAGGTACAGCTGGACGTGTCGGACATTAAGAAGCAGGACGGCGTGACGCCCCGTGAAATTCCACACAGCGAGCTGTCCAAGGAGTACTACGACTGCCTGGTGCTGGACGAGGACGGCGAATTCGGCAAGCTGTACCGCTTCGATCTGGCGACCGGAAAGTACCGCGTGTACGAGACAGAGGGCCTGGTGGCGTTCAACGTGTACAGGGACGGCGAGTACCTGATTGAGTGCGTGCGGGAGGACGGCAGCTACGCGATCAGCAGCCTGAATCTTGAAACCGGCGAGATCACGGCGCTCGATTACGACCTGAGCCTGTTCAGCCACACCGGGCGCAAGGCGTGCGGCCTGGCCTATGACAGCTGGGGCGAGAAGGACGCGATCGTGGTGGCGGGTGACGACGGGCTGATTTACCGCCTGTTCCCGGGCGAAAAGGCGCTGGTCTGCGACGACTATCGCGGCATCACGTTCAACGAGCATACCGAGACCAGCATGGCAGGAAGCACGAACTACTTCGTCTTCAGCGGCGACCTGACCTGGTGCATGCTGCACGAATACGGCCACGAGAGCGAACCGGACGCGTAAGGCACACGATTCCGCCCTGCCTTCGGGTGGGGCGGAATTTTTTCACGAAGAGAGAAGATTCAGCAGGAAATATTGAACATAGGGCGAATATATTAATATGAAAAGCGTTAAGGCAGATACGCAGGATATAAAATGCGAGAAAATTCGCGTGAAATGTAAAATAATTTAAGAAAAAATGGAGAAATATGGAACAAGACGCATCAATCACGCGTCTAAAGGATACACAGACGAAACCGTCAGGCCGTTTTGAGACAGGATTTGCAGGGCAGGCCGCTTTCCGGCCGGAGGCAAACGCCCGCCATGCTTTGACCGCCCCGCGAGGACGTCCGCGGGCGGCCCGAAAAACGCAGAAGGGAGGGAAAACTGGTTCAGCAAATGCGACCGTAGGGACAGCACATGAACGACCGACGAAGAATCTTTACTTTGCGATGATAAAAGGAGATTATTTGCATGAAAAAGATGATTTGTTTGGTACTCGTTCTGATCTGCGTTTTCACCATCACTGCCCCTGCGTTTGCCGAGACCTATCCGACCGGAACCGTGCATGTCGCGAAATGGCTGAACGTCCGCAAAGGCCCAAGTACCAGCACGACGATCATCGGCTATCTGCAAAACGGCCAGACGGTCAAGATTGTTCGAATGGATGCTGATATTAATCCGTTTTACTACATCAAGGGAGGCATTCACGATTATCACTACTGGGCTGACGGAGTAATTGCACCCGTGGCGTATGACATGGAATACGAGATTAACGCAGTGGAGAGTTATGGCTATGTTCACAAGGACTATGTCACGGTGAGCTATTGATTGAGAAATCGGCTATAAAGCCGACAACTAAGTAGACTGCCTGCCCTGCCTTCGGGTGGGGCGGGCTGTTCTTTATGACGGGAGGGAGACAGATGAGGAAGATACTTGCGATCATCTGTGCTTTGACGCTGCTGCTCTGTATGAGCGCGCAGGCTGAGGAAATGCACTATGACAAACTGGATAATGAAGAAAACCTTTTCGACCCGGCGTTTATGAAGTCATTTGATCCGAGTTTCCCGGATACTGCCCTATTTCAAGGCTACGCAGTCAACAACCAGAGAGCGTTCTTTATTACCGACGCAAACGATTTATACGGCACACGGAGTATGGAAACCCCTGATACTCAGTTTATTTGCCACCTGACGGATTTCCCGAAGGACTGGTGGGAGCACTACAGGGAAGGCACGCTGACTGACGAAGAAATCGAGCAGATGGGCAATGTCGTGACTAACATTGTGATACGTGACAGAGACCTATATGGATTCAGCAGCTTCAGCGGAAAATTCGGCCGCATTTCAGGCGCGGGCCCGGAATGGAACGAGGTCAGGCTGGACGTTTCCGCGCTGCGAAACGACCCGGACGACATACGGGCGCGCTCGACGCATCGGGTGTTCCTGACGGACGATGACCAGTTTTACACCATGACCTATGATGAAAACTGGGAGTATTTCGATCTGCACCGCTTCGATCTGGCGACCGGAAAGTGCAGAACCTATAAGGTGAACCGCATGGTCAATGCGTGCCCCTACAAGGACGGCGAATTCATGGTGCAGCGCGTGGATGAAAACGGCGCGTATGTGATCAGCTCGTTGAACCTTGAGACGGAAGAGCTGACAGACCTTGATTACGATTTGAGCCAGTTTGACCACGAGAACATTGAGAAACAGGCGTGCGGATTGGCATACAACGGCTACGACGGGGTGGAGTGCATCGTCGTGGCCAGCGACGGCCTGATTTACCGCATCTACCCGGGCGAAAAGCCCAGGATCTGCGATACCTATAAGGACGTGATTTTCTATGAGAGCGTGCCCACCGTGCTGATCGGGTGCGCGAATTACATGGTGTGCAGCGGATACATGTCCTGGTGCATGCTGTATGAGTACGGCGAAGAAATCGAACCGGACGCGGTGGATCGCGTGGTCATGGCAGGGGGAATTCCACATTTTTACGACGGGGCCGATAAGGTGCTTCAGGAGGAATGCGGCGACATCACCGTGCATGAAGTGATCGAGGTCACCGGCGAGGAGCTGGCCGACCAGCTCAACACGAAGGATGACAGCGTGGATATTTACGTGCTGCCCGCCGACTCGACCTATTACTCCATCCTCAAGAAGGGGCTGGCCGCCGATCTGTCCTCCTCGCTGACCATTTCGGAGGACGTGGAGGCGATGTACGAGCCGATTCGGGAACTGCTGGTCAACGGGCAGGGGCAGGTGGTCGCGTACCCGGCCGACCTGCGCGTGCGGCGCTTCGGCATCAATGAGGGCTACTGGAACCAGGTGTTCCCCGACAGGCCGCTGCCCAGGACCTTCTCCGAGGTCATGGACGCGTGGATCGAGTGGGAGGAAAACTGGGCGGAGGAATACCGCGGCGTGGGGTTCTTCATGGGCGAGTTTGACTACGCCGACACCGTGCGGCGGCTGATTAGCCTGTATGTGGAGCAGCACGCGGACGAGGAACTGCCCGACCTGACCGCGCCCGCCCTGCGCGAGGTGCTCGAGAAGCTGCAGCGGGTGTATGAAATCCGCACAGAGGCCGGCCGCAGCACCTCCTACGACGTGCCCGACGAGCTGCTTGCCGACACCGGCGAGACCGGCCCGGGCATCGTGTTCTGGTGCGACGTGCGGGACGCGGCCTATGTGGACAGCACGGCGACGCTTACCTATGACAGCGACTATATCCACGGCGTGCTCAAGGCGCACTGGACGCCGCTGAATATCACCTTTGAGGCGGACGCCGCGCCCTACACCGGCGCGCGCATGTCGGTGTACGTGGTCAACCCCTATACGAAGCACCTGGGCGACGCCATACGGGTCGTGGAGGCGCTGACCGAGCGGGCGGCGAACCCGTACCTGTACTATGCGGCGTACCCTGAGCACAACGAGCCCTACGAAAAGCCCGGCTTTGAGGATGAACTGCGCCGCAGCGAGGAACAGGTGAAGCTGTACGAGGCCTCCATCGAAAAGGCTAAGGCCGCTGGCAAGGACACCGACAAGCTGGAGGGACAGCTGAACTACTACAAGACCCTGATCGAGAACCAGGAGAGCGAAAAATGGGTGGTTTCGCAGGAGACGATCGACGCGTATCGCAAGACGGTCGAGGAATGCCCGCTGCGGCTCAATGCCCAGTCGCCCTACAGCGATCAGGACGGCGGACTGAGCACCGTCATCTCGCAAATGAGTTATCGGCTGGCGGACGGACAGGTCACGCTGGACGAGATGCTGTCCACGATTCAGGACCGGGCGAAGATGATGTACCTCGAGAATAAGTAACGGATTCTGCATGAAAAGTCCCCGCTGCGAGACGTCCGCGGCGGGGACTGCGTTTGGAAGGGGTTAGAACGTCTCGTCCTGCCAGGCGACCTCCATGCGGCCGTTCTCGAGCGTGACCGGCAGAATGGAGTAGCCGGAGTGCATGAGGTCGGTGGAGTTCCAGTGGTCGAGCAGCAGGTAGACCTGACTGTTTGCCTCGAACAGGCAGGCGCTCTGGCCGCCGTAGGTGGTGCGCGCGCCCTCGCCCAGGCAGGGATTGTCGATCAGCTTCCAGCCGCAGGTCAGGTGCGGGCTGATGGCGTAGAGCGCGGGGTTGGGCGCCCAGCCGGTGCAGCCCGAAGTAATCATGTAGTACAGGCCGTTTCGCTTGATAACGGCCGGGGCCTCGCGGGTCTGGTCGATGAAGGCGGGGTAGACCTCGCCGGTGAAGCCGGTATAGTCGTCGGTCAGGCGGGAGAGGTAGAGCGTATGGTTCCAGTCGCCGCTGTGAATCAGCCAGGCCGAGCCGTCGTCGTCCGTGAAGACGTTCATGTCGCGGCAGTCGCGGCGGTTGGGCTGCGTGCCGCGCAGGTAGTGAAACGGGCCGGTGGGGGAATCGGAAACCGCACAGCCCGCGCCGGCAAAGGTATAGTCCGGGCTGTCCACGTGCAGCCACAGGACGAATTGGCCGGTCTGGCGGTGATAAAGTACCTTGGGCCGCTCGGCCACGCGGGAGGGGTGCAGGTGGGAGGCGGGATCGTCCGGCTGCGCGGGCAGCACCAGCCCCTCGTAGTGCCAGCTCTTCAGGTCGCGCGAGGAATAGCAGGACACGCCGATCACGTCCACGCGCCGCGTGCCGGGCACGTTGGGCGCACCCTTGTGCTCGCCGTACCAGTAGTAAACGCCTTCGTGTTCAAGGATCATGCCGCCGTGCGCCTGAATCAGCTCGCCGCGGTCATCCGTCCAGCAGGTTCCGTTTTTCATGACTTGCCTCCCGATTCGGTTTGTGATAGGATTAGGAATAGTATATCACATGCGCCCGGCGCGGGCAAGAAGGAGAATGCGCGAATGAAGATGCTTTCCGAGTACTGCCTGGAGAAATTCGGAGAAAAGCTGTACAGGCTGAGCCTGAACGGCGGCATGACCTGCCCCAATCGGGACGGAACCTGCGGCACGCGGGGGTGCATCTTCTGCGGCGATGGCGGCTCGGGCGACTTTGCCGAGGCGGCGAACCTGCCCGTGGGCGAGCAGATCGACCGGGCCAGGGCGCGCGTGGGCGGCAAGTTTCACGGAAGCGGTTACATCGCCTATTTTCAGGCCTATACCAACACCTACGCGCCGGTTGATTACCTGGAAAGGCTGTTCGGCGAGGCGATTGAGCGGCCCGAGGTGCGCGTGTTGTCGATCGCGACGCGGCCGGACTGCCTGGGGGCGGACGTGCTGAGCCTGCTGAAGAGACTGAATGAGCGAAAACCCGTGTGGGTGGAGCTGGGACTTCAGACCATCCACGAGCGCACGGCGCGCTATATCCGCAGGGGGGATCCGCTGGGCACGTTCGACCGGGCGATGCGGGATCTGCGCGCGATCGGCGTGGAGGTGATCGTGCACGTGATACTGGGCCTGCCGGGCGAAAGCGAAGAGGACATGCTCGAGACGGTGCGGTACGTGGGGCAATGCGGGGCGCGGGGAATCAAGCTGCAGATGCTCAACGTACTGGAGGGAACCGACCTGGCCGAGGAGTACCGGCAGGGGAAGTTCAGCCTGATGAGTCGGAAGGAATACGTGCGCATGATCGGCCGGTGCGCGCGGATACTGCCTGAAAACATGGTGGCGCACAGGCTGACCGGCGACGGGCCGAAGAGCCGCCTGATCGCGCCGATGTGGGTCGCGGACAAGAAGCGGGTGCTGGGCGAAATCCAGCGGGAGCTGCGTCACCTGGCGCAGGGGTAGGCGGTCAGGTTCATGTCCTTGTCCAGCGTGGCCAGGAAGACCGCTTTGGGCGTGCGGTAGCCCTGTCTATCCAGCTGCTCGAGCAGCCATTTTTCGTCCTTTCCGGCGCTTTTCAGGTTGCCCGCGAGCGCCTGACCGTCCATGACGACTACGGTGGGCAGGTATTCCTGCTCGGGCGCGAGGTGCATGTCGGCCGGGGTCAGCGGGCGATCCTGCGCGCGGGGAAGGAAGCTGATCTGGCCGTTGTGCTCCAGCACGGCGCACTGCACCTGGGAAAGGTTAAAGTACCCCGCGCCGCGGGCCATCATCAAAAACTCGCTCACGTCCAGGCGCGCCTTCGTCAGGTTACCGCGGAAAAACACGCCCTCGTCGAACAACACCAGCGGCCGCCCGGTGATCCTGCCCCGAAGCACCAGCGACTTGTTGGTGATCCAGGAGATGCCGAAGCTGGCCAGGCCGTACACCGCCAGCGCGGTGAAGTATACCCAGACGCTCTCTTCCATCTCCGTGGCCATTTCCGCGGCGATGGAGCCGATGGTGATTGAGTTCACGTAGTCGAACAGGCTGATCTGCGCCAGCTGGCGGTTGCCCTCGAGCTTCGTCAGCAGAAACAGCGTAATCAGGGAAAACAGCGACAGAAGCGCCGCCTTCAAAATGAGCATGGGAAAGACCTCCTTGAAGCGTTGTTTCCAGCTAGTCTGCCCGGGAGGCGTTCACAAAATCGACATGCTTGCGCCATCAAAAGAAAATATTCTATTTTTCACAGAAAAAGCAGGAAATATTAACTGCGCGACGAAATCATATAGCACACCACTACAGAAAGAGGCGATGCGATATGGCAGACGAAGCACACGGGCGTCTGCCCGGCTAAAACACCAGGCCCCACACAGTATATTAAGGAGTGAAGAATATGCGTATCACGATAACTGGGAAGAACCTCACGGTGACCGAGGATCTGAAGAACCGGATCGAGAAAAAGCTCGGCAAGATGGATCGCTACTTCCGCCAGGAGGTGGACGCGACGGTTCGGCTGACTCAGGAAAAGAACCTGCGGTACATCGCGGAGATCACCATCATGGTGGGCGGCATCATGCTCCGTGCAGAGGAAACCAGCGACGATATCATCAAGAGCGCCGATAAGGCCGTCGACAAGATCGTGAGGCAGCTTCGCAGGCACCGCACGAAGCTCGAAAAGCGGCTGCACGAAGAGGTTGTCATTCAGCCCGAGGAGGCGGAAGGCCCGATCGAGGAGGAAAGCCAGGAGCTGGTGCGCGTGAAGCGCTTCGAGATGAAGCCCATGACGGTCGAGGACGCCATCCTGCAGATGGACATGCTGGGCCACAGCTTCTTCCTCTTCCAGAACGCCGAAACCGGCATCACCAGCGTAGTTTATCGCCGCAACGACGGCAACATCGGCATGCTGGAGCCGACCAATATCTAAATCAGTAAAGCCTGCGGGGCGGGGGAAATTCCTTCGCCCCGCGTTTTGTATTCACGGCAGAGTGAAGCGGCGCTTTTCGAAGTCGAGCAGGCCCTCCGCCTTCATGCGGGTCAGCTCGCGGCCCAGCGCGCTGCGGTTCACGCCCAGGTAAACCGCCCAGTCGGTGCGGTTAAAGGGCACATCGAAGCTGCGCGAGCCGGCCTTGCGGGCGCACTGCAGAAGGTGGGTGAGGATCTTGTCGCGCAGGGAGTGCCGGGAGAGCACCTGGATGCGGTCGTTCATGGACAGGGTGCGCCGGGCCAGCATGGCGGTGAAGCGGGCGGACAGCTCGAAGGCCAGCGCGTCCGTGCAGGATGCGTGCAGGCGGCGGCAGCTCAGCCACAGCAGCTTCGTATCGCTCAACGCGAGGGCGTACACCGGGGAATCTGGCTCCTGAAGGAAACACAGCGACTCGCCGAAGGTGTCCCCGGCGACCGCCTGCGCCATGATCATGTGATGCCCGTCCACGTCGTCCTGCAGCACCTGAACCGCGCCCTTGAGCACCAGCGCGAAGCATGTCGGCGACTCGCCCGGCCGCATGACCGCCTCACCCTTGCGATAGGACGCGCGGCGCGCCTCGAAAAAGTCCAGGGCGGCAGACAGGTCTTCCTCCGCAAGGCCGCGAAACAGCGGACAGCTGCGCAGGCATTCGGTCTCGGTCATGAAGCGCGCCCTCCTGAAATATGGAAGAAAATGTAAGAAACTGGGAACAAAACGACGCATATACCCGTCTTAGGGACATCATATCACAAAACAGGAGGGAAAGTCAATGAAACGCGCACGAATCGGAAGCACCTGGGGAATTGGAACGGCGCTCATGGCGCTGGTCTGCTGCCTGCTGCTGGGCACGCCGGCCTGCGCGGACACGAGCATCGGCACGCTGATGGAAGTGGTCAACTGCAGGGAATATGTCACGCTGCGCATCGATCCGGACAAGCGCTCCGAGGAGCTGGCGCGTCTGCCCCTGGGCGAGCGGGTGACGATGCTGGGCGAGCGGGTAGAAAACGGCTTCTGCCTGGTGGGCACTGAGTATGGCAAGGGCTACGTGCTGGTCAAGTACCTGTCGGCGCTTCCGGACGAGGTGGACAACGCCGTGTCCATCGACGCCGAGCTGACGCAGGCGCAGCGCGCGGACATCAACCTCTTTCTGAGCAATTTCACCGAAAGCGACTTCGGCCATCCGCTCGGCTATTTCGACATGAACGACGATCGGATGATGATCGACTTCGCGATCAACCACATCTGGTTTAACCGGAACAACCAGATCGAGTGGGTCGACGACGGCGAGTACAATGTGCGCCTGGCCGAGGAGGCCGTCCTGCCGGTGTGTGAGAAGTACTTCGGCTTCGCGCCGACAGAGCATGACTCGCGCTGGGTCGACCTTACGGACGGCTACTACCGCTGGACTGAGACCGGCGGGCACGTCAGCATGGGCTTCGCGCAGGCGACGAGCGTGTCGCGCATGGGCGAGGACTGGTACGTGGTGTACTTCGAGCGCTACGGCATGGGCGAGAACTGGTCAAACGACTGCACCGTCTGGACGATCGACCAGGCGCGCGCGCAGTTCGACTGCAGCGGCCATGGGATGGCGATTTTCGTCGCCGAAAACCTGAACGACCGATCGACCTACAAGCTGCTCAAGTATGCCTTCACGAACGTGTACGAATAATACGCCTTGAATGGAAAAAACTGACCGCGGCGGCCCGCTCGCATAATTTTGCTCAAATTCCAGATACTAGCGGCGAAGACTGAAACTCAATGAATATGAAAAGGAAGTTTTGCCGCATGAAAGCAACCGGAATTGTCCGCAGAATCGACGAACTGGGCCGCGTGGTCATTCCCAAGGAAATTCGCCGCACCCTCCGCATCCGGGAGGGAGATCCACTCGAGATTTTTACCGACCACGACGGCGAGGTTGTGCTCAAGAAGTACTCTCCCATCGGAGAAATCGCCGCCATCGCGCGGGACTATACCGACTCGCTGTACCGCTCGCTGGGACACATCGTGCTGATCTGCGACCGGGACATGGTGGTGTCGGTGTCCGGCACGTCCAAGCGGGAGCTGTGGGAAAAGGCCATCAGCCACGACCTCGAGAACCTGATCGGCAACCGGCAGGTGGTGCACCAGAACGCCGCGTCCGGCGCGCGCATGCTGCCCATCGTCGCCGACGACGACCCGAGCGGCTACTCGGCGCAGATCGTCGTGCCCATCATCGCCGACGGCGAGGTGATCGGCGCGCTGTGTCTGCTGAGCAAGGAAAGCGGCGTGAAGATGACCGATACCGACCTCAAGGTGGCGGAAACCACCGCGGGAATCGTCGGGCGGCAGATGGAGCAGTGACATAGGAAAACGGGTCTCCCGAAAGGGGAGACCCGTCAGCTTGTCAAAAAAGTTTTGACAAGCTGGTGGACGGGGGAGCAAGCTCCCCCGCCACTGCCACCCTCTCCAGTCT
>CAKUFI010000074.1 GCA_934647305.1 uncultured Clostridia bacterium
TGACCGCACGATCAGCTCCATGCGGTTTCGTGCCGCTTCGTCAATCTCGGCGCAATACTGTCTTACGTACACCCAGCTATATGCTGCGCGTCGATTTGCCTGAACTGCAGGCCGAGGGGATTGTGCTGTGCAGTTTCCGCGCGGCCACGGTGGACTATCAGCCTGTGCCCCGGCGCTTTTTGTGCTTTCGGTGGGAAAAGCTCGTTCCCCGCGAGGCGGAGGAGGCGTACTTCTGCGTATTTATTCCCTGGAAGCACCGCGAAAAGCAGCTCGTGACCTGTCGGCAGGAGGAATGCAGCGGTCTGCGCGGCGAGCGCCCGGCCGAGTGGATTCGCGCAGGCGAGTTCGCCAGCCGCACAGACGAAGGAACTGTCCTCGTGCGCGGCTTCGATGGCTATCCGTGCCTCCGCGAGCACGAGGCCTTTCTCTGCAATGAGCTTCTGAGCAATCACGAGGCGAACCTCGAGACGCTCTACGCGGCCATGCCTGAGCTGCTGCGGGAAAGCGTCGACGAGGAACAGCCGGCCGACCGCCTGGAACAGTCAATACGCCCTCCGCAGTGCCGCACGGCGCGGTCACCTCATTAAGCATAAGGAAAAGGAGCCTCCCGCGGGAGACTCCCTTTTCATTCAGCCGAATGGCCTACTTAAACCGCGCGCAGCCCGGGCAGGCCGCCACGCCGCCCTCGCCGGTTTCGCGCAGGGAGGCGGGCATGGCGTCGCCGACGGCCTTCATCGCGTCGATCACCTGGTCGGCGGGAATCAGGCTATGCATGCCGGCAAGCGCCATTTCGGCCGCGGACAGCGCGTTCATCACGCCGCTGACGTTGCGGTAGACGCAGGGGATTTCGACCAGGCCGCCCACCGGGTCGCATACCAGCCCCATGCTGTTCATCAGCGCAAAGCAGCACGCGTCGGCGCTCTGCTCGTTCGTGCCGCCCAGAAGGTACACGACCGCCGCGCCCGCCATCGCCGCCGCCGAGCCGCACTCCGCCTGACAGCCGCCCTGCGCGCCCGCGATGCTGGCCCGCTCCGCGATCACCTGGCCGATCGCCGCCGCCAGATACATGGCGCGCACCAGGCTGTCGTCCGAAAGGTGATGCGCCTCCTGTACGGTCAGAAGCGCCGCGGGCAGTATGCCGCAGGAGCCGGCGGTCGGCGCGGCGACGATCTTGCCCATGCAGGCGTTGCTCTCCGCGATGGCCAACGCCCGCGCGCACGCCCGTCCGGCCAGAGCGCCCAGCGCGCTGCGGCTGCCTTCCACCTGGCGAAGCAGCTTCGGCGCCTGTCCGCCGGTCATGCCGGACATCGAGCGCAGGTTCTCGTCCATGCCGTGCACGACCGATTCGCGCATGACCTGAAGGTAGCGCGCCATCCGCGCGTCCAGCGCCTCTTCGGTCACGCCGTCCTGCCGTGCCTGTTCGCGCCTCGCCCAGGTGGCCAGGCTCTCGTCTCCCGCCTCGCGGATCATCTGTTCAATCGAAATCTCGCTCATCTGCCTTTTCCTCCGCTCAGCCGATTTTTTCAAGCAGCGTGGCGCGGGTCAGTCCCTCCACGCCCTCCAGCCGTCCAAGCAGCGCCCTCCCGGGCAGCACGTCCATCTCGATGGCCATCATGGCCTCGCCGCCCTGGGAGCGCCTGGAGACGCGCATCGTCGCGATGTTGATGCCTTCCTGCGCCAGCATGCCGCTCACCGTGGCGATCATGCCGGGCACGTCGCGGTGCCGGACGATCAGCGTGGGCTGGTTGCCCGTGAAGCACAGCTCCATGCCGTCGATCGAGCGCACCTCGATGCTGCCCCCGCCGATCGACGCGGCGATCACCTCGATTTTCGCGCCGCAGATGCCCTTCGCGCGGATGCGCACCGTGTTGGGATGCGCGCTGCGCAGCTCCACTTCCTCAAAACGAATATCCAGGCCCGCCTGCTTCGCCAGCGCCAGGCTGTCCCGCAGCCGCAGGTCGTCGGTCGCCATGTCCATCAGCCCGCCCACGATCGCCCGGTCGGTGCCGTGGCCGCGCCAGGTCTTGGCGAACGACCCGTGGAACCCCACCTCGGCCGACAGCACCGGCTCGCCCAGCAGGTGAAGCGCGATTCGCCCGATGCGCGCCGCGCCCGCCGTGTGCGAGCTGGACGGCCCGATCATCACCGGCCCCAGGATGTTAAACAGCTGCATTTCCTGCTCCAACGCTCGATTCCTCCCCGCAGATACATTCCGCACATAATGTACCACATCCGCGCGCCGGTGTCAATCTCGCGGGAGGTGAAATAACCGAATGGTTAGAATTTTCCGCCCGGCGCGCCGCCCGTTCCCCTTGCTCCGCGCGGAAAGATGTGCTACACTGAAGGCAATAATGAATAGGAAGGAAGCGTTCCGCCATGAAATGCCGCCTGGTGAAGGAAAACGTGGGGGACAGGCCCTGCGTGCTGTGCTATCCTGCGCGCGTGGAGCAGCCGATCCCGCTGTTTCTGTGCCATGTCGGGCCGGAGGCGGAGGCGCTCTTCGCCGAGGTTTTTCGCTTCCTGCCGAAGGATGGCCCGCGCTTTGCGCTCTGTGCGGTCACCGACGTCTCCTGGGATCGCGACTACACGCCCTGGCAAAGCTCCTGCCTGCCCGAGCGCGTCTTTTCGGGCGGCGCGGACGCGTACCTCAACTTTGTGCGCTCGAGCCTTGCGCCCTGGGCCGAGCGGGCGACGCCCTCCTGCGCGCGCTATCACCTGGGCTACTCGCTGGGCGGCCTGTGTGCGCTGTACGCCCTGACCCGGGAAGAGGGTCTCTCGGGCGCAGCGAGCGTCTCCGGCGCGCTGTGGTATCCCGGGTTTGTCCGCTTTTTTCAGGAAAACCGCCCCGACGCGCCCGTCTACTGCTCGCTGGGCCGCGCGGAAAGCCGCACCCGCAACCCGGCCATGTGCGCCGGTGCGCAGTGCGCTCAGGAAATCGCCGCCCGCCCCGGCGACCGCTTCGAATGGACGAACGGCAATCATTTCTTCGAGATCCCGCAGCGCATTGCCCTCGCGGTGAGGCGGCTGCTGGAAGACCGGGAATAGGAAAAGGCGGGGGAACGCGGCTCCGGCGGCCCTCGTCGAGATTTAATCCTGCGCGCAGGATAAACCGCCTCGACAAAACGGACTGTGCGTGGTATAATGCGCGCATGCAAGATTTTGCATGAATATTGACAAAACATGGCCTGAGGGGGAATACAATGAAAGATTATACGTTCCGATATGGCGACGGAACCGTCTGCCTCGCGCTGGACGAGAAGCAGGTGCTGGGTGAGCTGCATGGGAACCTCGTGCCGCCGATTGAGGACATTCCCGCCGCGCTGGCGAGCGCGCTCGAGTCGCCGATCGACCTGCCCGCGCTGAAGAAGTGGCTGACTCCGGGCGACCGGGTGACGCTGATCATCAGCGACATGTCGCGCTTCTGGATGCGGCAGGACAGGGTGATTCCCCCGCTGGTGAACTACATAAACGCCTGCGGCATACCGGACGGCGACCTGACCATCCTGGTGGCCAACGGCACGCACGACGGCGGCGACGAGAAGGAACTGCGCACGCTGGTGACCGACGAAATCTTCGACCGGGTGCGCGTGGTCAATCACGATTGCAATGCGCCCGACCTGGTCTACCTGGGAACCACTCCGCACGACACCCCGGTCTGGGTCAACGCCCTGGCGGCGAAGGCGGACAAGGTGATCTGCCTGGGCGCGGCGACGCACCACGTCATGGCGGGCTTCGGCGGCGGGCGCAAGAGCATACTGCCCGGCGTCAGCGGCATGCAGACCATCTGCCATAACCACGCCTACGCGCTCGACCCGGCCTGCCTGCGCAGCAACCCGCGCATCGGCAACGGCAAGCTGATCGACAACCCGCTCAACGACGACATGTGCGAGGCGGCGGGTCTGATGAAGAACCTGTTCATGATCAGCCTGGTGATGAACGCCGAGATGAAGCTGTCCTCGATCTTCGCGGGGCATTACCTGACCTCCTGGCAGGCGGCCTGCGCGGAGGTGGACCGCATCTACCGGGTGGACGTGCCCGAAAAGGCGGACGTGATCGTGACCAGCTGCGGCGGCTTTCCGAAGGACATGTCGCTGTATCAGGGCACAAAGACCATCGACAACGTGGAGTCCGGCCTGAAAAAGGGCGGCACGCTGATTCTGCTGATCGAGGCGCGCGACGGCGGCGGCCCGGCCGAGTACTTCGACTGGATAAGCGAGCTTCAGGCGGGTACGATGGAGAAGCGCCTGCGCGAGCGCTTTACCGTGCCCGGCTACATTTTCCTGCTCAACTGCGAGCAGGCGCACCGCTACAACATCCTGATGCTCAGCTCGGTTCCGGCCGAAACGGTCGCGCCGATGGGCCTGAAGGCGTATTCGGACGTGGAGAGCCTGATGGCTGCGGCGAACCTTGCGGGCAAGACCATTTATGTCATTCCCAACGGCGGCACGGTCGTGCCCCATGTCACAGGAGGCGATTCGAAATGATGGACAAGTACATTTCCGAGAAGTACCGGCATACCGCGGCGGGCCTCGCGCTGGACACCGAGGCGCTGCGCCGCTACGACGACGTGATCGACCTGTCCATCGGCGACACCGACTTCACCACCGACCGGCGGGTGATCGAGGCAGCGTTTCAGGACGCCTGCCGCGGCTACACGCACTACGGCGATCCCAAGGGCGACCCGGAGCTGATCGAGGCGCTGTGTACCGCCTGGCAGGAGGACTTTGGCCAGCAGGTCAGCCCGGACGAGGTGCTGGTGACCACGTCCAGCTGCATGGGCATGTCTCAGGCGATGCTGGGCACGCTCAACCCGGGCGACGAGGTGCTGGTCTTCGGCCCCTACTTCGCGCTCTACCGCACCCAGATCGAGCTGGCGGGCGGCAGGGCGGTCGAGGTGGTTACGCGCGAAGAGGACGAATACCGCCCGGCCGAGGAAGCGGTTCGCGCCGCCATCACCCCCCGCACGCGCGGCATGATCGTCAACACGCCCACCAACCCCACCGGCGCGGCCTACGACCGGCCTGCGCTCGAAATGCTGGCGCGCCTGGCGCAGGAGTACGACCTGCTGGTCTACGCCGACGAGATCTACACCCGCTACCTCTACGACGGCGAGTTCATCCCCATGCGCACGCTGCCCGGCATGAAGGATCGCACGATCACCCTGAACAGCTTCTCGAAGAACTTCCTGATGACCGGCTGGCGCGTGGGCTGCATGATCGCGCATCCCGAGCTGATTCGCGTGTTCCAGCAGGTGAACGACGCGCTGACCTACGTCGCGCCCTCGATCTCGCAGCGCGCGGCGATCAAGGCGCTCTCCCTGCGCAATGAAATCGCGGAGGAATACATTTCGCAATACAAAAAGCGTGTATATTATGCAGCCGACTGCATAAAGCAGATGCCCTTCCTCTCCATCTATCGTCCGCGCGGCACGTTCTACCTGTTCCCGGGCGCCGCGAAAACCGGCATGCAGGATCGCGAATTCTGCGCCTTCCTGCTCGAAAAGGCCCATATTCTGGTCTCTCCGGGCTGCGTATTCGGCCAGGCGGGCTGCGGACACTTCCGCATCGCCTGCACGGTGTCCGACGAAAAGCTGGCCGAGGCGATGGATCGCATGGCCGCGCTGCATAAGTATTTTTAAGTATGCAGTGTTTTGAGTAAAAATTCAGATTTTCGCTTGACTTTTCGGCCGCGCCGTGTATAATGATACACGTAACTTGAATGAATTCACGGGAGGAAATCATCATGAAAAAGGTATTTGCAATCGCTCTGGCCCTGTGCCTGATCCTGTGCTGCTTCTCCGCTTCCGCGGAAACCGTGCTCGAGAAGATCAAGAAGGACGGCGTGCTGGTGGTCGGCACCGAGGCCACCTACGGCCCCTATGAGTTCCTGGACGACGATTCGAACCCCGTCGGCTGCGACATCTGGCTGGCTCAGCAGATCGCCGACGAGCTGGGCGTGGAGCTGAAGATTCAGGACATGAGCTTCGACGGCATCATCCCCGCCGTGCAGTCCGGCAGCGTGGACATCGGCATTGCGGCCTTCACCGTGGACGAGGAGCGCGCCAAGGTCATCGACTTCAGCAACCAGTATGAGCTCAGCGAGCAGCTGCTCATCGTCAAGAAGGGCGACGCGGACACCTACACCACCAAGGAATCCCTGGCCGGCAAGAAGGTCGGCGCGCAGATGGGCACCGTGCAGTCCAAGCTGATCGAGAAGGTGCTGACCGACTCCGAGCTCTTCGAGCTGGACACCTATCCGAATCTGGCCATGGAGACCGTCAACGGCAACATCGCCGGCTTCGTGTGCGACGCGGCTGTCGGCCTGGGCATGGTTTCCCAGAACGACAACCTCGAGGTCGCCAACTTTGTCTTCACCGCGGAGGAGGCCTCCTTCGGCAAGGCCTGCGTCGTCGCCAAGGACAACGCCGACTTCCTGGAGATCGTCAACAAGGTCGTCGATCGCGTGGTCGAGGACGGCTCCTACCTCAAGGCCTTTGAGGAGTACGACGCCATCTGGAAGGCCGGCGCCGAGGGCTAAGGGTTACGCTGGGGAGACGGCTTTTCTGAGAAAAGCCTCTCCCCAGACCCCTCACGAAAAGCAGCTGCAAGAATTTCTTTTTTTGCCTGAAACAGCGCGGTTCCTGCCTGAAGGGTAAGCGTCGGAGAGACGCCATTCACCGTCGCCCGCTTTCGAAAAGAGCCTGCAGCATTTTCACTGTTCAGGAAATCCCCCTGCCGGAAGGCCGCCTGTGCGACTTTCCGGCTTCGACTGTCTGATGCGGAAGGAGCAATGTCATGCAATTCCTGGCCACTATGGAAAACCTGGTCGTTCGGTACCATGGTTTCTTTCTGGAAGGCGTTCGCAACACGCTGATCATCGCCTTCTTTACCGTGCTGCTGGGCACGATACTGGGTACGCTCATGGCCATGGCGCGCATGAGCCGGATTAAGCCGCTCAAATGGGTCGCGACGGCGTACATTGAGTTCTTCCGCGGCACCCCGCTGATGGTGCAGCTGATGTTCATCTTCTACGGCCTGCCCATGATCGGCGTGAAGTTCCCCGCGGTCAGCTTCATTCCCGACTTTGACCGCTTCATGGCCGGCATCGTCGCCATGAGCCTGAACAGCTGCGCCTACGTGGCCGAGGTCATCCGCTCGGGCATCCAGGCGGTCGACAAGGGCCAGATGGAGGCGGCGCGCAGCCTGGGCTTCCATCAGCGCCAGGCCATGACCCTGGTTATCCTGCCTCAGGCTGTGCGCAACATCCTGCCCGCCCTGGGCAACGAGTTCGTCACCATCATCAAGGAGTCCTCGATCGTGTCGGTCATCGGCATCGCCGACCTGATGTACCGGGCCAAGGGCGTGATCGCCAAGACCTACAACAGCCTCGAGTGCCTGGCCATCGCCGCCATTATCTACTTCATTCTGACGTTTATCGGCGGCCGCCTGATCGCGCTGATGGAAAGGAAGATGTCCCATGGCAGAAAATAAAATGATCGAAGTGCGCAGCCTGTGCAAGCATTTTGGCAAACTGCGCGTCCTCAACGACATCTCCACCACCTTCTCCAAGGGCGAGGTGGTCAGCATCATCGGCCCCTCCGGCGGCGGCAAGAGCACCTTCCTGCGCTGCCTGAACCTGCTCGAGACGCCCACCTCCGGCCAGATCATCTTCGACGGCGTGGACATCTGCGACAAGAAGACCGACATCAACGTGCACCGGCAGAAGATGGGCATGGTCTTTCAGCAGTTCAACCTGTTCGAGAACATGAACGTCATGCGCAACCTGACCATCGCCCCGATGAAGATCAAGGGCATGCCGCAGGCCGAGGCCGAGGCGAAGGCGGAGGAGCTGGTGCGCCGCGTCGGCCTGTCCGATAAGCTGAACGCCTATCCCAGCCAGCTCTCCGGCGGCCAGAAGCAGCGCATCGCCATCGTCCGTTCGCTGATGATGAACCCCGAGGTCATGCTCTTCGACGAGCCCACCAGCGCCCTCGACCCCGAAATGATCGGCGAGGTGCTGGGCGTGATGAAGAACCTGGCCGAGGACGGCATGACCATGATCGTGGTCACGCATGAAATGCGCTTCGCCCGCGAGGTCAGCGGCCGCACGCTGTTCCTGGACGGCGGTAAAATCGAAGAGGATAAGCCCTCCAGAGAGCTCTTCAACAACCCTGAAAGCCCCCGCCTGATCAGCTTTCTGGAAAAGGTGCTGTAACCGCAGCCATATATGCAAAGACTGGAGCGTCTTTTGGCGCTTCCAGTTTTTCGTGCGCTTTTGGGTCATTGCAAAGTCGCAGTGGATTTCTATCCAGGCCATTGAAAGAGGGGGCGGCGGCAAGCGGAGCCGGGCGCTGCCCGGTCAGAAAAGCCGCCTTCTCAACGCATACCAGGCGGCCTTCCAAAATGAAGCAGAGAAATGGAGAAACGAGACATGAAAGTAAACTGGCGCGAGCTGAAGCCGCAGATCAGGCAGGTCTGGATGCTGAGCCTGCCGGCCATCCTGACGCAGATCACGACCATCGTCATGCAGTACATCGACTCGGCCATGGTGGGCGCGCTGGGCGCGAACGCCTCGGCGGCGATCGGGCTGGTATCGACGAGCACCTGGCTCTTCGGCGGGGTGACGCACGCGGTATCGTCCGGCTTTTCGGTGCAGGTGGCGCATCAGATCGGCGGCAGGCACGACGAAAAGGCGCGCGACGTGGTGCGGCACGGCCTGGTGACGGCGCTGTGCCTGGCGGGCCTTCTGTGCCTGACCGGCGCGCTGATCAGCGGGAGCCTGCCCGCCTGGCTGGGCGGCGACGAGGCGATTCGCGCGGACGCGTCGGCGTATTTCCTCGTGTTTGCGCTGATGCTGCCCTTTTCGCAGCTCAACTCGCTGTGCTCGGGCTTTCTGCAGTGCAGCGGCGACATGGTCACGCCCAGTATACTCAACGCGGCCATGTGCGCGCTGGACGTGGTCTTCAACGCGATCTTCATCCCGAAATACGGCGTGATGGGCGCGGGCATCGGCACGGCGCTGGCCTGCGCGGCGGTGAGCCTGGTCATGGCCTGGCGCTGCTGCCTGTGCAATCCGCAGCTGCGCCTGAACCGGCGCGAAAAGCTGCGCTTCGACGCGGGGATTCTGCGCAGAGCCGCGAAAATCGGCCTGCCGGTCGCGGTGCAGGAGGTCGCGACGAGCGCGGCGCAGGTCGCCTCGACCATCATCATCGCGCCGCTGGGCGCGGTGGCGATTGCTGCGAATTCGTTCGCCGTGACCGCGGAAAGCCTGTGCTATATGCCCGGCTTCGGCATCGGCTCGGCCGCCACGACGCTGGTCGGCCGGAGCGTGGGCGCGGGCGAGGAACGCCTGGCCCGGCGTTACGGGGGCATCTGCACGGCGATGGGCGCGCTTCTGATGGGCGCGACCGGCCTTCTGATGATGTTCGCCTGCCCGCTGGTGTTCAGTCTGCTCACGCCGGTAGCCGAGGTGCGCGCGCTGGCCGTGCAGGCGCTGAGGATTGGCCTGCTGGCCGAGTCGCTCTACGGCGCGTCCATCGTGGCGGCGGGTTCGCTGCGCGGCGCGGGCGACACGCTGGTGCCCAGTCTGCTCAATCTGGGCAGCATCTGGATCGTTCGCCTGGGGCTGGCGCGCGTGCTGGTGGGGCCGCTGGGGCTTCAGGGCGTATGGATCGCCATGGCCGTCGAGCTGTGCGTGCGCGGCCTGCTCATGCTCTTTCGCCTGCGCACCACAAAGCACTATTCCCTCGTCCGCCCGCAGGAAGAGGCCGCCTGACCCCTTCCGGACGATTCCTTCCCGGTTTTTTCGCAGCTCTGCGCCACAGGGCTGCGATTTCTTTTGCCGCGCGGCCTTGTGCGGCGGGCCAAAATACTGTATAATTACACATATTGCATACGAAATGAGGAACCGCCGTGAATCACATCGGAAAACGCCTGAACGCCGCCCGCAAGGCGCGGGGCCTGACGCAGGATCAGCTGGCCGCGCAGATGAACGTCTCCCGCTCGACCATTTCTCACTGGGAAAACGACCAGGCCGAGCCCGACCTCGACTCACTGCGCAGGCTGTCCGCGCTGCTGGGCGAAAACCTGCTGGACGGCGCGCGGGAGGACGTCTCCGGCGAGGTTCAGGGCGCGCTTGAACGGGTGCAGAACGCCCTCGGCGGCATGCACGAGGCGCTCGCGGAGGCCTCTGCCGCACAGTCCGCACAGGAAGCGCCCGCCCCGGACGCATCGCCGAAGCCTTCCGGGCGGCGCAGGTGGATGCTGCTCTGCCTGGCGGCTGCGGTGCTCATTGGGGCGCTGTGCCTGATTTTCCTGTGGCCCGAAAGGCAGAAGGCGCAGGTGACCGTCGAGCCGCTTCAGCCCTCGGCCAGCCTGCTGGGCCCGGAGCAGCTTGAGAAGGAAAGCCCCGGCTGGAGGTTCACCTTTTCCGTGCGCAACGAGAGCGACGTGCCCTTCCGCCCGGAAAAGGCCACGGTGCTGTTCTACACGGCGGACGGCCGAATCGACGACGAGCTGCAGATGACCTATGACGAAATACGGCCGTTTATGGACTCGGACGACCTCACTCAGGCCGACACGCCGCTGCACCTTTCCTTCGGTGCGGAGCTGCGCGACCCGCCGCAGGCGCGTGCGGAGTGCGTGGTGCGCGGCAGGGACGCGAACGGCCACGAGCTCGAGTTCAGCGGCAGCGTGGCGCTCGCTCAGTTCGCGGTGCCCACGGCTACGCCCGTGCCGGACGGGGCGGCCTTCGACTGGTACGTGCAGGCCTATGCCGCCCAGACCATGGTCGAGGGTCAGGCCTTCGTGGACGTGCACGCCGACCAGAACCCCATCCTGCCGCAGGACGAGGACGGCACACCGTTCTGGCTCTACTCCATCGAGCTGCACGAAATAAACGGCGTGGACTTCACCCTTGAATACATGGACGAGTTCCACTTCGCGGAGGGCAGTCTTGTGCAGCACTTCGTCTATACGGCCGAAGACCTGGGCCTGGGCGAGGGTGCGATTCCGGCGGGCGGGACGGCCTCCTATAGCGGTGGCTTCCCCGTGCAGCCCTTCGACGGCATCGGCCTGATTGCGCACGGCAGGGACGCGAACGGCCATGAGCTGGCCTTTTACGGCTACGCGGTCTTCGCCGAGTAGTGCTCGGACAGTGCCCGGGGCCGCTGGCTGCCGCATTCTTCGTAAAACGATCAAAGGAGAAACACACATGAATCAGAAAATCGCGGTTGTGACCGGGGGAAGCTCCGGCATCGGGCGCAGCACCTGTCAGGCGCTCTCGCAGGCAGGCTACAGTGTGTATGAGCTGAGCCGCCACGACAACGCGCCCGAGGGCACGAGCCACATCTTCTGCGACCTGACCGACGAGGCCACGGTGCAGGCGGCAATCGACGAGATCATCGCCCGGGAGGGCCGCATCGACCTGCTGCTCAACAACGCGGGCGCGGGCATTTCGGGCGCGGTGGAGTTCACGGGCACGGTCGAGGCGCAGCGCCTGTTCAACCTGAACCTGTTCGGTCCGGTGCGCGTCAATCGGGCGGTGCTGCCCTATATGCGCAGGCAGGGCGGCGGCCGCATCGTGCACATCAGCTCGGTCGCGGCGGCTGCGGCGCTGCCGTTTCAGGCCTACTATTCCGCCACCAAGTCCGCGATCAACGCCTACAGTCTGGCGCTGGCGAACGAGGTGCGCCCGTTTGGGATCGAGGTCTGCGCCGTGCAGCCGGGCGACATCCGCACGGGCTTTACCGCCGCCCGAAAGAAGCTCCAGCGCGGCGACGACGTGTACGCCGGCCGCATCGCCCGTTCGGTTGCGCGCATGGAAAAGGACGAGCAGACCGGCATGCAGCCCGAGCAGGTCGCGGCCTTTCTGCGAAAGCTGGTCGCGAAAAAGCGCCTGCCGCCCCTGACCACGATCGGCGCCTCCTACCGCCTGGCGACGCTCCTGCTCCGCCTGCTGCCCACGCGCCTGAGTCAGTGGCTGCTTTACCTGATCTACGCTCGCTAGTCGGGCAGGCTGAGCCTGCACCCACTTGCTGCCGCCGGTTCTATCGACGAACTCAACCGCCATAGATCAGAGCGGTTGAGTTCTGCGAATTCCCAGAGATTCTCTGGAAATTATCTGTCGGCATTGCCGACTCGGCAGGCTGAGCCTGCACCCACTTGCTGCCGCCGGTTCTATCGACGAACTCGGGAACCATAAATTAGAGTTCCCGAATTCTGCGCCTGTGAACCCCACCGCCTGCTTCGCAGTCACCTCCCTTTCAGGGGAGGCATGGGCGCAGCGTTAGGCTCCCCTGAAAGGGGAGCTCAGACTGTCGAAAAAACCTCGGAGAGCTCGAGAGGGTCGCAACCCTCTCGAACTTTCAATCGCGCCCAGCGGCGTG
>CAKUFI010000075.1 GCA_934647305.1 uncultured Clostridia bacterium
GACTGGAGAGGGTGGCAGGAAGGCTGAAAACCCTTTGGGTTTTCAGCCTTCGCCTTTGGCGAAACTGCCGACGGCTCAAATCGTAGATTTGAGCCGCGACACCTGGCCGGGGAGCTTGCTTCCCCGGCCGCCAGCTTGTCCAAACCCGTTTCGCCTCGCAGGCCGCGCGCAAAAGACACTTGTATCCCGCAGGGAAATGATGTATAATGAACGTGATACCGTTACACTGGGTGAAAAGGAGCGATTGGTTATGGATCTGACTGCGAAAATTTCCGCGATCGGCATCGTGCCGGTCATTAAGCTGAAGGACGCGAACAACGCGGTGCCGCTGTGCCGCGCGCTGATGCGGGGCGGTCTGCCCTGCGCCGAGATCACCTTCCGCACCGACGCGGCCGAGGAATCCATCCGGCGCGTGGCGAAGGAGCTGCCCGAGGTGCTGGTGGGCGCGGGCACGGTGCTGACCACCGAGCAGGCCGACCGCGCGATGGCCGCCGGCGCGAAGTTCATCGTGACCCCCGGCTTCAACCCCGAGGTGGTGGGTCACTGCGTCGAGAAGGGCTACCCGGTCTTCCCCGGCTGCCCGACCACCAGCGACGTGGAGCAGGCAATCAAATTCGGCCTGAAGGTGGTCAAGTTCTTCCCCGCCGAGGCGATGGGCGGCCTGGCCACGATCAAGGCGATGAGCGCGCCCTACGGCGGCGTGAAGTTCATGCCCACCGGCGGCGTGAACGAGGACAACCTGAACACCTACCTGGGCTTTGACAAGATCATTGCCTGCGGCGGCAGTTGGATGGCCAAGGACGCGCTGATCGACGCGGGCGAGTTCGACAAGATCGAGGAGCTGGCGCGCGGCGCGGTGCGCAAAATGCTGGGCTTTGAGCTGCTGCACGTGGGTCTGAACTGCGGCAGCGAGGAGGAGGCCGAAAAGGTCGCCCGCCAGTTCTCGGCGCTGTTCGGCTGGCCGGTCAAGCTGGGCAATTCCTCCGTGTTCGCGGGTACCGCGATCGAGGTCATGAAGCAGAATGGCCGCGGCACGAAGGGCCACATCGCCGTGGGCTGCAACAGCGTGATGCGCGCCCGCGCCTACCTGGAGAGCCAGGGCTTCGAGTTTGACGAGTCCTCCATTAAGATGAAGGGCGACAAGCTGAACCTGATCTATCTCAAGGACGAAATCGGCGGCTTCGCGGTGCATCTGCTGCAGAAGTAGGCGTTTTCGCCCGGGCGGCCGCAGCCGCCACCCTCTCCAGTCTCCGCTAAAAGATCGAAGATTTTTCGGACGCGGAGCCTGCAGGGAAACGCTTTTTCTCGGAAAAATGAGATTGACAAAAATCGCCCCGCGCCCACGCTGTGCATTCGCACTGCTCGAATCGGCAGCGCCGACCGTCAATCCACGGAGAATTCGGGAACTCGAATCTATGGTTCCCGAATTCGTCGCCAGAACCCGCGGCAGCAAGTGGCCGTCGGCCTTGCCGACCGGCTCCATCGGAGCCGTGGGTGAGGTGCGGGGAGGCGCGGGCGTTGAGCACGCCCTCCCCGGCGTTCCGTCTTGCGGCGGCAGGGCCGCCGCAGGACGGCGTTCCTGCCCCTCGCGCCACACACTTTTGTTATACGGAGGAACAGAACCATGCGCTTTGAAATGCTTCACCCGGCGGATCAGCTGGTCATGATGCTGGACCGCATCTACCATTACGGCATGACCACCACCTCGGGCGGCAACCTGTCCGTCCTGGACGACAACGGCGACATCTGGATCACCCCCTCAGGCATCGACAAGGGTAGCCTGACCCGCCGCGACATCATGCAGGTCAAGCCGGACGGCACCGTCATCGGCCCCCATACCCCCTCGGTCGAGCTGCCCTTCCACCGCCACATCTACAAGCTCCGCCCGGATATCCGCGCCATCGTGCACGCCCATCCGCCCACGCTGGTCGCCTTCTCCCTGGCCCGGAAGAACCCGGACTTCTTCCTGACCCCCGAGATTCAGCAGCTGTGCGGCAGGGTGGACATGGAGCCCTACGCCGTGCCCGGCAGCGAGCGCCTGGGCGACTATATCGCAGAGAAGTTCGCCGAGGGCTGCGACAGCGTTATGATGGAGAATCACGGCGTGGTCTGCGGCGCGGCCAACCTTGAAAAGGCCTTCATGGCCTTTGAGACGCTGGATTTCTCCGCCCGCACCGAGCTCAACGCCAAAAAGATCGGCACGCCCAGGCACATCACGCCCGAGCAGATCGCTTTCGACGGCCAGGTACCCGCGCTGCCCGCCTTCACCCGCGGCCCGCTCTCCAGCGAGGAGGCCGCCGCCCGGCGCGACCTGTGCGCGTTCTCCCGCCGCTGCTACGATCAGCACCTGTTTACCGCCGCCGCGGGTGCGTTTTCCTATCGCCTGGAGGACGGCTCGTTCGTCATCACGCCCGAGGGCAGGGACCGCAAGTACCTGGAGGAGCAGGATCTGGTGCTGGTGAAGGACGGCCATGTCGAGGAGGGCAAGACCCCCGACCGCACCGTGCTGCTGCACGCCGCCATCTACGCGAAGAACCCCGCCGTGCGCTCGGTGGTGATCTCCAAGGCTCCGTGCATCATGGCCTTCGCCTGCACCGAGGCGGACTTCGACTCCCGCACCATCCCGGAGAGCTACATCGCGCTGCGAAACGTGAAGCGTCAGCCCTTCGGCGCGGCCCTGACCGACCCGGAAGGCGTCGCCGCCCAGTTCTCGGCCAAGGTGCCCGTGATGTTCATGGAGAACCAGTATGCCGTGGCCACCGGCGTGAACATGATCAAGGCCTTTGACTGCATGGAGGTGCTCGAGTACAGCGCCAAGGCGCTCATCATGGTGCCGGATATTGGCAAGCTGGTCACCATCTCGCCCGAGGAAGTGCGCCAGATCGAGATCGACTTCAACCTGTAAACCCATCGCCCCGGGGCAGCGCGCCTTCGGGGCGGTTTCATATCCGAAAAAAAGGAGGACGAACACATGCTGGCAAACAGACCGCCCATGGGGTGGAATTCCTGGAACACCTTCGGCCCGGAGATCGACGAGCAGGTCATCCGCGAGACCATCGACGCGATGGCGGACGGCCCGTTCCGGCAGGCAGGCTACGAATACGTGGTCATCGACGACTGCTGGGCCAGGTGGGATCGAAACGAGCGGGGTCTGATGGAGTGCGACCCGAAGAAGTTCCCGAGCGGCATGAAGGCGCTGGCCGACTACGCGCACGCGAAAGGGCTGAAGTTCGGCATATACTCCTGCGCAGGCGTGCGCACCTGCGCGGGGTATCCGGGCAGCTTCGATCACGAATACGAGGACGCGAGGCTCTTCGCCTCCTGGGGCGTGGACTTCCTCAAGTACGACTTCTGCAACTTCCCGGCGCACGCGAGCAACCCGCAGCGCTACCTGACGATGAGCATGGCGCTGCGCGCGAGCGGCCGCGAAATTCTCTTCTCGGCCTGCAACTGGGGGCGCGGCGAGCCCTGGAGGTGGATGCGCAGCGTGGGCGCGCACATGTACCGCTCCGACACCGACATCCGCGACAGCTTCCGCTCGACGGCCGACATCATGCGCAACCAGCTGGAGCACTTGGGCGGCAACGCGCCCGGCTGCTTCAACGACCTGGACATGCTGACCGTGGGCATCGACGGCAGGGGACAGGGCTACATGAACGTGGGCGAACCTAACAGCCGGGACGAGTACGAGACCCAGTTCGCCTTCTGGTGCCTGACCGGCGCGCCGCTGATGCTGGGCTGCGACGTGCGCAGCGTCTCCCCCGAGACCGCCGCGCTGCTGACCCACAGGGGGCTCCTGGCGATCAGTCAGGACGAGCTGTGCCTGCCGCCCTACATCGTGCAGGGCAGGCAGGTCAACGAGGGCAGCAAAAACGACTGCTTCATCCTGATGAAGCTGCTCGCGGACGGCGAGTTCGCCCTGGGCTTCTTCAACCTCAACCCGACCGAGCGGCGGATGGAGTGTATCTTCGCCGACTGCGGCATTCCCTCCGACCACAGGGTCACGCTGACCGACGTGATGACCGGCGAAAGCCTGGGCGACTTTGCCGACGACATAATCCTCGCCGTGCGCCCGCACCACTGCCGCATACTGCGCGGGAGGACGTAGAGAACGTTCGAGAGGCGGCCTTTCTGACCGGGCAGTGCCCGTTTCCACTTGCTGCCGCCGGAGCCAGACGCATCCTTCGGCCATATATCAAAGCCTCAGGATGCTTTACAGCCAGAAAACTTGAAAAAGTGCCCCTCCGGGAACGGTTCGTCCTTCAGCCGGCGGGCGAGGTTTTCCCCCGAATCAAGGCAAATCCGCGGCATCGCCTTGAAAACTGAGGCTCAAGGGGTTGATTTTTCTCCGAAAGTACGGTATAATAAAGACACGGAACTTTAACATGAGGAGGTATCTCTCTATGAAAATGATTATCGCGATTGTCCAGGACGAAGACTCCTCTCGTCTGGTCAGCAATCTGATGAACGAGGGCTACAGCGTGACCAAGCTGGCCACCACCGGCGGCTTCCTGCGCGCCGGCAACACCACCCTGCTGATGGGCGTGAACGACGACAAGCTGGACGGCGCCATCAAGATCATCGAAAAGGTGTGCAAGAGCCGCAAGCAGATCGCGCCCTCTCCCTCCCCCATTGCCGGCGGCACCGGCGCCTACGTTCCCTACCCGATCGAGGTCATGGTGGGCGGCGCGACCGTGTTCGTGATGGATGTGGAACACTTCATTAAGATGTAATGGCAGGCTTTGACGACCTGATCGGACAGCCTTCTCATCTGCGCGAGGAAATGCAGCATGGGCGGGCTGTCCACGCATACCTGTTTACCGGGCCAGCGGGCACAGGAAAACGCACGCTGGCCGCTCTTTGTGCCCAAACGCTCAACTGCACCGCGCCCGAGGGGCAGCGTCCCTGCGGAAAATGCCCCAGCTGCCTGCAGTATGAAACCGGAAACCATCCCGACGCGATCCGCATCGCGCCCGAAAAATCGATCGGCGTGGACGTGGTGCGCGACCTGATCAGCCGAATGGGCGTGCACACGCTGGAGAGCGCGCGGCGCACCGTCATCATCGAGCAGGCCGACAAAATGACGCCCCAGGCGCAGAACGCCCTGCTCAAGACGCTTGAAACCCCGCCCAGCGACGCGGTGCTCTTCCTGGTCACCGACCAGATGAGCGCGCTGCTGCCCACGATCATCTCCCGCTGCCGGGTGGAGAAATTTCACCTGCTCACCGCCGAGCAGGCGCAGCAGGCGCTTGAAAAGCGGGGCATTCCCCCCGAGCGGGCGGCTCTCCTGGCCAGGCTGTGCAACGGCTCCGTCGGCAAGGCGCTTGAAAAGCACGCCTCAGAGGACTTCTGGAAAAACCGGGACAAGGTGCGGCGCGCGCTGTCGCTTCTGCACACCGAGGCCGACGTGGGCCTGGCCGCCGCCCCGCTGACTGAATCGCGCGAGCAGGCGCAGGAAATACTGGACCTGATCGAGCTGTGGGCGCGCGACGCGATGGTGCTGGCCGCGGGCGGCGAGATCATGCAGGAGGACTGCCGCGAGGAGTACTTGAACGCCCCGTTTTCGGCGGAAAAGCTGCTTTCCGGCGTGCTGGAGACCCGAAAGCGCCTCTTCAGCAACGTGTCCTGGCAGCAGGCGCTGGAAATGCTCTTTTTCGAGATCGTATCAGGAGGAAAATAGATATGGCTGTCGTAGCCGGAATCCGCTTCAAAAAGGCGGGTAAGGTTTATTATTTCGATCCCACCGACGTGTGGCCGCATCCGGGCGATCCGGTCATCGTGGAAACCATACGCGGCGTGGAGCTGGGCGAAACGGTCACCAGCGCGCGGGAGGTGCCCGACGAGTCGCTGATCGCCCCGCTCAAGAAAATCATGCGCATCGCCACCCCCGAGGACGTGCGCCGCGCCGACGAGTGCGCCGCCAAGGAAAAGGAAGCGCTGCGCGTGTGCCAGGAAAAAATCGCCGCGCACAAGCTGGAGATGAAGCTGGTGGACGCCGAATACACCTTCGACGGCGCCAAGCTGATCTTCTACTTCACCGCCAACGGGCGCGTGGACTTCCGCGACCTGGTCAAAGACCTGGCCTCGGTGTTCCGCATGCGCATCGAGCTGCGCCAGATCGGCGTGCGCGATGAGGCGAAGATGCTGGGCGGACTGGGCGCGTGCGGACGGCCCATCTGCTGCGGCGCGTTTCTGGGCGACTTCCAGCCGGTGTCCATCAAGATGGCCAAGGAGCAGAACCTCTCCCTCAACCCCACCAAGATCTCCGGCCAGTGCGGACGGCTCATGTGCTGCCTGAAATACGAGCAGGACAACTACGAGCAGATCCTCAAGAAGCTGCCCCGCGTCGGCAAGGAAATCATGACCCCCGACGGCATCGGCATCGTAACCGAAATCGCCGTCATCCGCGAAAAGGTCAAGGTGCGCCTGCATCAGCCGGACGACACCTACGACGTGCGCGAGTTCAGCCTGGAGGAGGTCTGCCGACCGGGCGAGGGTACCCCGGAACGCAAGGTCGAGGAGCCGAAGGAGGACGAAGAGGAATTCCTGCAGAGCGAGAGCTTCCTGGCGGGCATTCCCGAAAAGTACCGCCCGCTGAGCGCCCAGCGCATGGAAAACAAGCTGCGCGTCGAACCCCGCAGGCCTGAGCCGCGCCCCGCAAAGGGCAAGCCCGACGCAAAAGCCGAGGACAAGCCTGAAAAGCCGGAGCGCCGCCGCTATCCGCGTCCCAAGGGGCCCAAGCAGAGCACTGAACAGTACCTGCAGGAGAACGCCTCCCACGAGGACAACCCGCCGCGCGAGGAGAAGCCGCCGCGCACGGATCGCCCCAGAGGCGAGGGCCGCAGGAATCGAGGCGAACGCGCAGGCGGCGAAAAGCAGCCGCCCAGGGCCAATCGCCCCGAAAAGGCCCCGAAACCCGCTGCGGAAAAGGCGCCGAAGCCCGCACAGGACAAGCCTGAAACGCCGCCCGCCGAGGCCCCGAAGACGAATGAGGCGAATCAGTAAATAATCCAAAAAATCTTGCATTCGACATCCTTTGATGATATAATACGGGTACACAAGAACAAGGAGGTGTTTTGTGATGGCATACGTAATTAAGGACGACTGCATTGCTTGCGGCGCTTGCGCGGCGGGCTGCCCCGTGGACGCGATCTCTGAGGGCGATGGCAAGTACGTGATTGACGCGGATCTGTGCGTGAGCTGCGGCGCTTGCGCCGAAACTTGCCCGGTTGGCGCTCCTGAAGAGGCCTAAGGTCTGTTTCAATTCAGTCAAATCCAGAATCCCTGGCAGTGTATGCTGCCAGGGATTCTGTGTTTTCATACATGGGCGGGCAGCCGCAGCGGCGCTGCCGCCGCCCGCCAAGGGAGGGGCACGCCCCTCCCTCGAGCTCCTACCCCATCCGCGCGCTGCGCGGGCACGGCGCACATTCCGTTGGAATGTGCGCCCAGCTTGTCAAAAAAGTTTTGACAAGCTGGTGGACGGGGAAGCAGGCTCCCCCGCCACTACCACCCTCTCCAATTTTTGCTAAAATCCAAAAGATTTTCGGGCGCAAAAACTGCAGGGAAACGCTTTTTTCTCTGGAAAATGGGATTTTCCGGCGCAAAAAGCGCCCCGTGCCCACGCTGTATATTTGCACTGCCCGAGTCGGCAATGCCGACAGGAGTTTTCCGGGGAATCCCGGAAAATCGGAGAAATCAGCCGCTCCAATTTATGGCGGCTGGTTTCGTGTCCTGTCCGGCGGCAGCAGGTGGCAGTCGGCCCTGCCGACCGGCAGCAATTGGAACCGGGCACTGCCCGGTCGAAAGGGCTGCGGCCCTCTCGAGCTCTCCCGAGTTTTTTGACAGTCTGAGCGCACATTCCGTTGGAATGTGCGCCAAAAAAATGCCCTGAGCCGGAAACAGCAACGTTTCCGGCTCAGGGCTTGGGGACGCGAGGGCGTTGTACGCTTCCGCAAAAGGCTCCGATCAGCTAAACGCGGGGACGGGCAGCGGCGCGTCGAGCAGCGCCAGGCAGCGCGGCATATCAACGAACAGCGCGGACACGTCTCGCAGCGCATCCAGGCGCGCGCTGGCCAGCACGACGGGCATCACGCGCTGAGAAAGCGCGTAGTCGAGCACCTGCATCGGCTGGGCGGTCATCAGCGGGATGGCGGCGGCGCAGTAGGCATAGGTATCGCTCAGACTGCGGCGGCTGAGCAGCACGCCGCGCTCGGCGAGCCTTTTGCGCAGGGTCTGCATGCGCTCGCGCACCTCGCCGGGCACCTCCTGCGAAGGCGCGAACAGCCTGGTCAGCGCGGCCAGGGACAGCGCAGCCTCAGGCGCGGGCAGCTGCGGCCGGTCAAGGCGCCACTCGGTCTCCGGCGAAGGGGCCTTCAGGCGAATCGTCCAGGCATGGTCGAGCACCCGTTCGGTCAGCGGCAGGCCATAGCCCGCCTCGCACAGGGTCATGACCACGCGCAGCTCCTCGCCCAGCGGGATCGTTTCGCTCGGCGTGTGCAGTGCCTGAGGCGCGCCGGCCTCGCCCAGATTCAGCAGCTCGGCGGCGTAGTAGTCGATGGGCGCGCGGTTGGCCTCGTCCAGCTGCAGCAGCGTGGGGGTCTGGCCGTCGCGAAGGCGCAAAAGAGAGCGCAGCTCGCCCAGCCTGACCAACGGCACGCCGGTCGGGGAAACCGCCTCGATCTCGTCGCCCAGGCGGCGGATATCGGGCGAAACAGTCATCTCAAAGAAGCGGCTGCCGTCGCGAAGGCCCAGCGCCGCGGCCAGGGTGCGTCCAAAAAGCTCCCTGTCGCTGCCCTCGGGGCCGCTGAGCAGCAGAATCCTGCCCTGCGCCAGGCACACCAGCAGGTTGACCGCCTCGTCGTTGGACAGCGGAATGCCGGCCTGCTCGAAGCGCACGCGCAGATCGCAGATCGCCTCGCCCGCACTGGGCTCACAGGTTTTGGCCCTGACCGGGCGGGTTTCCTGGCCGTAGACCAGGGCGGTCAGCATGTCGCGCGCGCGGCCTTCCATCAGCTGATCGCTCAGCTTGCGGTCGAGTTGCTTGTTGACGAGGCTGGTCAGCGCCGCGCCGGCCTGGGCTGCGGCCTCCTTCGCGCGCTGTGCCTCGGCCTGCGCCGTTTCCTGTTCGCCGCGCAGCATCTCCAGCCGGCCATTGAGCTCGGCCAGTTCCTTTTTACGGGTCTCCTCCAGCTCCCGCAGCAGCTCGCTCCGGGTATCCTGGCGGTTCTTTTTCAGCTTGTCGATGTCGCACAGCAGCTTCAGGCGATCGGCCTCAAGCTGCGCCAGCTTTTCCTCGCCGATGCGCAGGGAACGCGCCTGAGAGGCGTTCTCGCCGCCGGTCAGGCCCAGCAGCTTGTCCATGTCGCCCAGCTTCAGCAGCGCCTCTACCAGGCTCACGCGCGCCTCAGGCAGCTCCCAGACCGCGCGCACCGCGTCCATCGCCTGCTCAAGCGGGTTGCTCGCCGGCACGGACTGCGCATCGCCGGGCACCGGATGGCCCAGCTGATCCACGCGGGAGCGCCGCCACATGTCGTCCAGCACCTCCTTGATGCTGGGGCCGCGGCGGGGATTGAAGCCGCACTGCTCGTCGGCCTCGCGCGCCTTGCCCACGCGGGGAGAGGGCGTGGACTGCAGCCAGGGCTTGGGCTCCTCCTTTTTCTCGCGGACGGGACGCTCGACGCGCTCCGGTCTTTCGGGACGTTCGGGCCGCTCGGTGCGCTCCACAGGCCGCTCAGGGCGCTCTGCGGGCCGCTCAGGGACGGGCGAGATGACGGGGGCGGGAGTGAGCTCCTCGCTGGTTTCGACCGCCTTGACGGGCTCCTGAGCCGCCTTCACGCCGAAGCGCGCCAGGTCAACCAGTATGCGCCGGGGCGTGCAGTCCTCGACCTCTACGTCGAACAGGCAGCTCGAAAGCGCCTCCATCGGCTGCTCAACCGGCACGGCGTTGTCGGAAAGCAGCCTCGCGCCCATCTCCTGCATCTCCCAGCGGTACAGGCCCACCAGCCGCCCCTTTTGCGTCAGGGCGACGTAGGGCGTGCCCGGCCGGGGGATCAGCCGCTCGCCCGGCGCGCCCTCCGCCTCGATCACCTCGGCCAGCGTGGCGGGCGTGGTGGCGAAGACCACGTCGGAGTACATGATGTAGGCGTTTCGGTCGCCGATCTCGGCGGAGTGGTTTTTGTTCGGGCGAATCTTGTCGTTGTCGCCCGGATGCGCCCTCAGGTCGAGCAGGCAGTAGCTGCCCAGCTCGCGCATGCGGGTCTTAAAGTGGCTCAGCTCGTTTTTGTCCGGCACAATCCGGATGTAGCCGTCGTCCTGATACTCTTCTCTCACGTTTTCCGCGCGGCTGAAGGTTTCACCGTCCTGAATGATCAGCGGACGCACCCTGAAATAGAACTTTTGCGGGTTGTCCTCCTGTAGAAAGCCGATCGTGAGCTTTCCGGGTAATATCATTTTTGTTCCTCCCAACATTTTTGCGGCAGAAAATGCCGTTGCTGCTTTAACTCTTCAATTATAATCAAGTTTTGCCGTTTCGTCAAGTCGAAAATCAACATTTCGATAAAAAAGTCTTTACACCTGTCCGGAAAAGGCCTTTTTCACGCAAAAAGCCGGCGATTCGATGCCGAACCGCCGGAAAACGCGTGTAGTTTGTCGAGAAAAGATTACTTTTTGTGATACAGCTTCTTGGTCTGATACTTGGCCTCGCAGGTCAGGTTCACGCCCAGCTTGCGGAAGGTCGCGTCGTCTACACTGGAGAGGATGACCGTGGAGTGCGCCTCGCAGCCGCGCAGCTTCTCCAGCTGCTTCATGGCCAGTTCGGCCACCGGCGAGGACACCGCGCAGATGGACAGCGCCACCAGGATCTCATCGGTGTGCAGGCGGGGGTTGTGGTTGCCCAGGTGGTGGATCTTGAGATCCTGAATGGGCTCGATGATGCAGGGCGAGAGCAGGTCAAGCTGATCGTCGATGCCGCCCAGCGCCTTGAGCGCGTTGAGCAGGAGCGCGGAGGAAGCGCCCAGCAGGCGGCTGTTCTTGCCGGTGACGATCCGGCCGTCGGGCAGCTCGAGCGCGGCGGCAGGGCCCTGCGTGCGCTCCTCGACCGCCTTGGCCGCGGCCACGACCGAGCGCATCTGGGTCGAAATGCCCGACTGGTTCATCAGCAGCTCGATCTTGCGCAGCGCGGTCTCCTCAAACACGCCGTTGAGCACGCCGCACTTGGTGTGATAATACCGGCGGATGATCTCCTGGAACGAGGCCTCGCGGCAGGCGTCGTCGTCGATGATGCAGTAGCCGGCCATGTTCACGCCCATGTCGGTGGGCGACTTATAGGGCGAAGAGCCCTGAATCCGCTCGAAGATTGCGTTGAGCACCGGGAAGATCTCCACGTCGCGGTTGTAGTTGACCGTGGTCTTGCCATAGGCCTCCAGGTGCCACGGGTCGATCATGTTCACGTCGTTCAGGTCGGCGGTCGCGGCCTCGTAGGCCAGGTTCACCGGATGCCTCAGCGGCAGATTCCAGATCGGGAAGGTCTCGAACTTGGCATAGCCCGCCTTCACGCCGCGCTTGTTCTCGTGGTACAGCTGCGACAGGCAGGTGGCCATCTTGCCGCTGCCCGGGCCGGGGGCGGTCACCACCACCAGCTCGCGCGAGGTCTCAATATAGTCGTTGCGGCCGTAGCCCTCGTCGCTGACGATCAGCTGCACGTTGGTCGGATATCCCTCGATCGGGTAATGGCGATAGGTCTTCACGCCCAGGTGCTCCAGCTGCTTCATGAACGCGTCGGCGGCGGGCTGGCCCTGATACTGCGTCACCACCACGCTGCCCACGTACAGCTCCACGCCACGGAACGCGTCGATCAGGCGCAGCACCTCCGAATCATACGTGATGCCGATGTCGCCGCGCACCTTGTTCGTCTCGATCGCGTCCGCGTTGACCGCGATCA
Organism: uncultured Clostridia bacterium; assembly: GCA_934647305.1. GTDB lineage: Bacteria > Bacillota > Clostridia > Christensenellales > Aristaeellaceae > CAKUFI01. Next base: position 11,939 of record CAKUFI010000075.1, read on the forward strand.
CGACCTCCGCCTTGTCCTTCAGCTGAAGCAGCATCGATAGCTTGCTGTCCGGCTTGAAGCCCGGCAGCACCCGCGAGGCATGATGGTCGTCAAACAGCTTTCCGCCAAACTCCAGGTACAGCTTCCCGCCAAACTGCTCGATCCGCTTCGCAATCTGCTCGGACTGCATGCTGATGTACTTCTCGTTGTCAAATCCAATCCGCACGGCCTGTTCCTCCTCAGTCCTCGTCCTTCGTTCCGCTCTACACACACAAAGGGGCGCCGCACACTCGCGGCCCGCCCCAAAAATCACCTAATATATATTATGCCCCTATTCCCCCGCGCTGTCAACTGCTGTTTCGTTACTACTCGCGCCGCAGAGAAAAGTGGACGGGGAAGCAAGCTCCCCGGCCAGGTGCCGCGGCTCAAATCTACGATTTGAGCCGTCGGCAGTTTCGCCAAA
>CAKUFI010000076.1 GCA_934647305.1 uncultured Clostridia bacterium
AGTTCGAAAGGGCTGCGGCCCTCTCGAGCTCTCCTGGGTTTTTTGACAGTCTGGGCTCCCCTGAAAGGGGAGCTGTCGCTGCAGGCGACTGAGGGGTTGTACGTGAGGGGCCGCGCCTCTGAATCCCGCCGTTTTTCCCCTTCTGGGGCAGGCAGCTTGCCGCGCCGCGGCTCCTCCTGAAGGCGACCTTTCCGCCCTTTACCGGACAACGATTCATGACGCCTCCCCAAACGATCAATCCCCGGAGCTGTTTCCGGGCAAAAAAATCCCCCGGCCGCGAAGCACATCGCAGTCGGGGGAAAAACTTGAGAAAAAAACTTAGCGCTGGACGCGTCCGGAGGCGCTGCCGTTCATGAGCTTCTTCACCTCGTCAAGCGAGACGCGGTTGAAATCGCCCTCAATGGTGTGCTTGAGCGCGGAAGCGGCCGCGGCGAAGTTGATCGCGTCCTCGTCGGAATAGCCGTTCGACAGGGCATAGATCAGGCCGCCGCCGAAGGAGTCGCCGCCGCCCACGCGGTCCACGATGTGGATGGCGTACTGGCGGGAGCGCACGGCGCTGTCGGTGGCCGCGTCGTAGAGCAGCGCGGACCAGTTGTTGTCGTTGGCAGAGAAGCTCTCGCGCAGGGTGAAGGCGACCTTCTTCGCGCCGAAGGTGGCGGACAACTTTTTGGCCAGGTCGCGGTAACCGGCCTCGCTGAGCTTGCCGGTCTCGATGTCGGTGCCCTCGGCGGCGATGCCGAACACGTCCTTGGAGTCCTCTTCGTTGGCGATCATCACGTCGACATACTTGACCAGCTCGGTCATGACTTCCTTGGCCTTCTCGCGGGACCAGAGGTTCTTGCGGTAGTTCAGGTCACAGCTGATGGTGATGCCCTTCGCCTTGGCGGCCTTGCAGGCCTCGAGGGTCAGCGCCGCGGCCGAGTCGGACAGGGCGGGGGTGATGCCGGTCCAGTGGAACCAGGTTGCGCCCTCGAACACCTTGTCCCAGTCAATATCGCCCACCTGCGCGGTGGAGATGGAGGAGTACTTGCGGTCGTAGATCACCTTGGAGGGACGCATCGACGCGCCCTTTTCCACGAAGTAAATGCCGAAGCGGTCGCCGCCCTTGACCACGTAATCCACGTCCACGCCGAAGCCGCGCATCTGATACAGGAACGCGTCGGTCAGCGGGTTCTCGGGCAGGCGGGTCACGTAGCGCGCCTTCATGCCGTAGTTGGCCAGCGACACGGACACGTTGCACTCCGCGCCGCCGAAGGTCATTTCCAGCTTATCGGTCTGGCTCAGCCGCAGGTAGCCGGGCGGGCACAGACGCATCATCACTTCACCAAAGCAAACCACAACACCCATCGTATCGTACCTCCTGAAATTGCCATATTTCCTTACTTATAGTTTACCCCAAACCGGGCATTGCGTCAAGACGTTACTTCTGTTAACTCCGTCCGGGCAGGCTGAGCCTGCACGCACCTGCTGCCGCGGGATAGCACACGACTTCGGGAACCATAGATTGAAGTTCCCGAAGTCTTCGAATCTGTGCGCTTCGCCGCAGATTATTGGGCGGCGTTGCCGCCAGCAGACTGAGCCTGCACCCACTTGCTTCCGCCGGGTCGGCAGTGCCGACAGCCACTTGCTTCCGCCGTCCGGGCAGTGCCGACAGCCACTTGCTTCCGCCGTCCGGGCAGTGCCCGGTTCCACTTGCTTCCGCCGGACAGCACACGAAATCAGCCGCCATAGATTGAAGCGGCTGATTTCTCCGGTTTTCCGGAATTCTCCGAAAAACTCTTGTCGGCATTGCCTCCCCGGACAGGGTTTACACCCGGCTGTTGCCGCCGTCCGGGCAATGCCCGGTTCCACTTGCTTCCGCCGGGTCGGCAGTGCCGACAGCCACTTGCTTCCGCCGGACAGCACACGACTTCGGGAACCATAGATTGAAGTTCCCGAAGTCTTCGAATCTGTGCGCTTCGCCGCAGATTATTGGGCGGCATTGCCGCCAGCAGACTGAGCCTGCACCCACTTGCTTCCGCGGGTTCTGACGGCGACCATTGGCCGCCATACATTAGGGCGGCCAAGGTTTGCGCTTTTGAACCACACTGCCCGCGCTGCATTCGGGAAACCACGTATCTTTTTGGCTTTATTATTCGCGGATCAAAGTGCTTTCCGGGAGAGGTTTGGGGAGGCGCCTTTCTCAGAAAGGCGGCCTCCCCAACGTTCCCTACCGTTCCCCTCACCCCTCGACGGCCTCGGCCATGCGGTAGCCCACGCCGACCTCGGTGAAGATGTAGATCGGCTCGTCGGGGTTGGGCTCGATTTTGCGGCGGATGTTGGCCATATGGACGCGCAGGATCTTGTTGTCACGGCTGGCGTAGGGGCCCCAGAGCTCGCGCAGCATGGTCTTGTAGGTGACGACCTGGCCGGAGTGCTTGCCGAGCAGGGCGACGATCTTGAACTCGTTGGGGGTCAGACCGGTATCCTTGCCATGCAGGAAGACGCGGTGCTTGCGGTAGTCAATGGTCAGATCGCCCACGCGGTACACGCCGCCCAGTGAGATGCTGTCGTTGTCGCGGGCGGTGCGGGTATGGCGCAGGGCGGTGCGGATGCGGGCCATGAGCTCGATCGTACCGAAGGGCTTGATGAGGTAGTCGTCTGCGCCCAGGTCGAGCGCGTAGGCCTTGTCCTCTTCGGTGCTGCGTGCGGAAATGACGATGATGGGGGTCGTCGTCCAGCTGCGGACGTTCTCGATGATGCGGTTGCCGTCCATGTCGGGCAGACCCAGGTCCAACAGGATGCAGTCCGGACAGTGCGAGGAGATGATCTCGAGCGCCTGCTGACCGGTCGAGGTGACGAGCACCTCATAGCCGTTGGCGGTCAGGGTGGTTTTCAGGAATTTACAGATGCCGGCGTCATCCTCGACCACCAGCACCTTGCAATCGGTTTCACTGTGCATTTTCATCCTCCTCACAGGGCAGCCAGAAGCGAACGCCGCCGCCGCCGTCCCTGACGTTGTAGGCCGTGATGTCTCCGCGGTGGGTGCGCAGGATCGACCGGCACACGCTCAGGCCGATGCCCATGCTGCGCCGGTCGTCCGAGGAGGCGGTGTCGGGCGCCATGCGGCCCTCAAAGACATGCGCCAGCTGATCCGGCGGGAAGCCCACGCCGTTGTCCTCAACCTCGACCACCGCCCGGCCGCCCTGCTGGGTGATGCGCACCTGGATGTGATCGGCGGTCTGGGCGTGCTGCGCGACGTTTTCGAACAGGTTGATCAGCACCTGCTCGATCAGCACCGCGTCCATGGGCGCCAGCAGGATCTGCTCCGGCCTGGAAACGGATACGCTGATGTTTGGATAGTTCTTGCGGAATTTGACGATGGCGCTGCCCACGATCTCCTCCACGACCTCGCTCTCGGTCCGCAGGCGCACGTCCGAGCCGGTGAACTTGGTCAGCGACAGGATGTTTTCGGTCACGCGGATCAGCCAGCGCGCGTCCTTGTTGATTTCGCGCAGCAGGTCCTGCCGGGTCTCCTCGCCCAGCTCGTTTTCAAGCAGCGTGGAGCTTGCGCCCAGGATCGAGGCCAGCGGCGTGCGCAGGTCGTGCGAAACGGAGCGCAGCAGGTTTGCACGCATCTTCTCTGCCTCGACCTCGTATCGCAATCGCTCCTGCCGCTTGATCTGCGTGGTCAGCGTGCTGATGATGATCGACACGACCAGCATCACCGTGAAGGTCAGCGGATAGCCGGAAAGCGTCATGTCAAACTCGCCAAAGGGATAGGTAAACAGGTAGTTGACGCAGACCACGCCGCACACCGTGGCCAGTATGCTGTAGACATAGCCGGTCGTCAGCCGAGCGATCAACGCCACCGCCAGGATAAAAATCGGCACCGCAAAGGGGTTGTTGTCGTTGTGTACTCGCGAAAGAAGCGAGCAGAGCAGCACAGTCGCGCCGAAAATCCCCACGCTGATCAGGCTGTCCCGCACGATGCGCCTGATTCGTTCCCGATTCATGAAACTCGCCTCCCCGCGTTTTTCCCGCCGATTGCCTGCGCGCTTTGTTTAGTCCTTATTATAGCATAGTCCGCGCCGCGCTTCACTGTGATTTTTATACGAAGCGTCATTCTTTCCGAAAAATTAGCGCTAAACCGGTATATAATGCGGGCAATTGGGAATGAACGGAAGGAGTGAAACGCAATGTCGGAGGAGTATAAGAACGCGCGTAAGGAGTTTATCAACTGCCTGTGCCTGTCGATTATGGGACTGGGCGTGCCGATCGTGATCGCCTTTAAGGAATGGTGGCCGATTATGAAGGCCGAAAAAGCCGCAATGTCGAAGTAATCGAGAAAACGAAAAGAACCCACTTCAGGCAGCTGGAGTGGGTTTTTGCAGGCTGAGCCTGCACGCACTTGCTGCCGCGGGTTCTGGCGACGCCCCCGAGGGCCATAAATTGAAGCCCTCAGGGTCTGCGAATCCGCAGGTTTCCCCGCGGATTGGCGGTCGGCAGGCTGAGCCTGTGTCGGCAACGCCGACTCTCAATCTGCGGGGCAGCCCGCAGATTCGAAGAAACCAGCCGCTCTGATTTATGGCGGCTGGTTTCGTGTTCTGTCCGGCGGCAGCAAGTGGAACCGGGCACTGCCCGGCCCGGCGGCAGCAGGTGGCAGTCGGCCCTGCCGACCCGGCGCTAGCACCGCCTGCAGGCTCAATCTGTGTCGGCAACGCCGACTCTCAATCTGCGGGGCAGCCCGCAGATTCGAAGAAACCAGCCACTCTGATTTATGGCGGCTGGTTTCGTGTTCTGTCCGGCGGCAGCAAGTGGAACCGGGCACTGCCCGGCCCGGCGGCAGCAGGTGGCAGTCGGCCCTGCCGACCGTAACTCTTGTGGGGTGATTACCCCGAGTTTTCTGCAAACGAAGAATCCTGAGGCTCTAATCTATGGCCGAAGGATTCGCTTGGCCGGCGCTAGCAGATGGCAGTCGACCCTGTCGACCGGATGCGAGCCAGCGCGGCGTCGAAGCGGCGCCTTTCGGCGGGGGAGAGGGCGGCGCGGCGACGATCGAGCGCCTGATGCAGCAGCCGCTCGGCGGGGCGGTCGAGCAGCGAAAGGTCGGGGTAAAGGTGGGTCAGGGCGAGGAAGTCCGCGTCTGGCAGACTGTGCACCAGCAGATCCAGCTCCTCCTCGCTCCAGCTGAGGTCGGCGAGCAGGTCAATGAAGTCGGCCAGAGAGTGAACGCCCGCCAGCATCGCCTGCACCCGCTCCTCGCCGCGCACCCCCTGAAGCGCGGCCAACAGCCTGCGATACTCGCCGTCCGGCATGCGTTCGCCGTAACTGAGCAGCAATTCGGCCTCGCTTTCCACGCCGGAGGGGGTCAGGAAGGTACGGCTGAGCAGGCCTGCGCGCAGAGCGGTGTGGACGTGCGAGGCGAGATGCGGCAGGCACCTTCGCGCGTAGTCCATCGCGTGGGCGGGCAGCTCGCCCTGCAGGGACTCAAGCGCCTGAGCAAGCTGTTCGTGAATTGCGGACACGTCCAGCGGCGAGAGCATGACCTGCAGCCGGGCGACGCCCTCCGCTGTCAGGTTGAGCCGCCAGGGATTTTGGCCCAGCAGCGCCAGGCCCAGCGCCGCAAGCAGAGGGTACTCGAGCAGGTTGATCGGCGAATCGGCGTACTCGCGGGACAGACTGAGCAGCAGCCGATGCACGTCGTCCGGGTCAAAACGGCGGAGTATGGCGTTTTCGGCCTCGATATGGCGCAGGTACTGCTCGATGAACTCCACGCCGTCCAGCGCCGGCCGCCCCAGCAGCGGGGGATAGTCGGCGGTGATGTGGGTTTCCTGAGGGAAAAACTGCGGGCGGTAGAGCTTGAAAAAGCCGCTGATTCCCCCCCTCGACCGTCAGGCGGTAGAAGCGGTTGGGCGTGCGGAACAGACTGGACAGGATGCGCTGCTGCATCAGCCGGCAGACGTTCAGCCGCTTGCGAATGAGCGCGATTCCGTCCTCGTAGAGCGCCAAAACGGGCACATTTTGGATCAATTCGAGCGCCTTTTCAGGGTTGTTTTCGGCCTTCAGGCGCAGACTGAGCGCAAACAGCACGCCGCCCAGCAGCTCCTGCGCCTGCTCGAGGCGAATCGAGCTGCTCTTGCCGCCGTTCAGCTTATCGGTCTGCGCGGCCAGCAGCGACAGGAGATTTCCCTCCAGCGCCTCGAACTGCCTGCCTGTCATCAGGCCCAGGCGCATGGCCTGCTCGGTCAGCGATTGCAGGTATCGCCGCGCGTCCAGCGTTTCCGGGCGCAGGGAAGGGGCTGAAGAAAGCTCGTTCATACCCAGGCCTCCGTATCCAGGCGGAAGCTCTTGAAGCTGCGCCCCTCGTGCAGATGCTGCGCCAGCGCGGGCAGGGCCTGCCAGGCGAGCAGGTCGATCGACCCGGCGCATGCTCCGTCGAACGCCTGCTTCATGAAGGAGACCAGTTCCGCGTCCGACAGGAGATCCAGCGTCTCGTTCTTGAACTCGTAGAACAGGTCGACGAGCGCGTGCAGCGTTTCGACATAGTTGTCCTGGGAGAGGTATGGCGAGTCGCAGAAGGCCCGGATCAGGCGCTCAATCACGCCGCCGCCGAATTCGACGCGGCCGGTTTTCTTCAGGCTTTCCTCGCGGGTGTGCACCAGCGAAAGAGCCTGGTCCTCGGTCAGGCGAAGGCCGTGCGCCGAGGTTTCCTCGTTGAGCGCGAGCAGCGCCTGGGTGGACTGCCTCTCGAGCAGCGCGTTCTGGCTGAAGAGCAGGGACAGGTTTGTTTCCATAGCAGCCTCCTTTTGTGATGGGACGGTGCGGCGGGGAAAGGGACGAACCCAGGGGTCACGGCTTCGGACGCGGCACGCGCGCCGGATTTCCAAGGGAGGCTATTATAATACAGACATTCCGGCTTGTCAACGCGCGCGGGGATTAGAATTCGATGAGCGAGTGTCCTTGTCCGTCTCGCGGATGAGCGCCAGGATGTCGCCGTAGCGCGCGAGCACCCGGTCGTAGTTTTCGCGCCGGTGGGGGAAGAGGCAGCCGGAGCAGTCCTTGATCCCCGAATCGGTGTATTGAAAGCTGCCGCCGCACCGCCTGCCCAGGGCGTAGAGCGGGCAGAAGCAGAACAGGCAGTTGAAGTTCTCCGGGTGATCGGTCGGGTGGCAGGGGAAGAATTCGCACTCGCGGTTTTGGAAAAAGCGGTAGTGCTCCTCCGGCTTCTGGGGCATGAGGCAGTCTCCTTTCGATGGGTGTACGCAGAGGCGCAGGGCGCGTTTTCCCGGGCGGCCGCAGCCGCCCGTATAATGCGATTTCCCGCGGGAAATCGCTTCCCTGCGGCCCCGGAGGGGACGTGGGTGGGGTGTGGGGAGGCGCGGGCGTTGAGCACGCCCTCCCCGCTGATCCGGGCCGCGCGAGCGGGCCGGCGTAGTCGTTGCGCTTTCCGGAAGGCCTGTGATTGCGCAGCCAGGCCTCGCTTGCGTGCCTTGAGGCGAAAAAGGGGGAGCGTCAGGGCTTACTGACGACGCGAAGGTCGATCGGGCGGTCGGGATGGAGGATATCCTCCTCAGTAAAGCTGGCGAAGAGGATTTCCCGCGCGCCACAGCGTTCGCGATCGTAAGTCAGGTAGATCCTGCCCTGATAGAAGTCCGCGTCCGGGTAGGAGAGCGCGTCGCGGCTGTCGAGCAGGCGGCGATGGGGCCAGGTCGCGCCGTCGTCGTCCGAGAGGTAGACCGTCATGCTGCGGCGCACTTTTGCGTCATCGTTATTGATCAGCAGGACGCGTCCTGAGGGCGTGCGGGCGACGAAGAGGCGGGTGTTCGCGTTGGGCAGGCCGGTTTTTTTCGCCTCCGTCCAAGTTCGGCAGCGGTCGAAAGAGGTGCTTTCGGCGATTTCGCCCACGCTGGTGCGCGCGAACAGCCGGACGCTGCCGTCGCGCTTCTGATAGGCCATGGTTTCGTCAAAGGGCGTGGGCAGCTTGAGCGCGCCATAGGCATGATGGTAGCTGCGGCCCTGGTCGAAGGAGAGGCTGTAGCCGTAGCGGTCGGAAACCTGGTCGTAGTTGAAGTTCAGGTAGGTTCCGTCGTTCAGCGCCAGCGGCTTGCAGCGAAGAAAGCCCTTGTCCAGGCAGCGCGGCGCGGAGAAGACCGGCTCGTCCGCGTCCGGATCGTCGCACACGCTGACCCACTCAGCGTGCGTCATGTCGTAGAACACGAAGCCGTCCACGGTGAGGCCCCTGCGGCCCAGGCAGGCCGGCTCGGTGTTGTTCTGCACCCAGAATACGAACAGCCGCCCGTCCGGTGCGGTCCACAGCTGGATGTCCAGCGCGTGCACCCAGCGCTCCCGGTCGCTGGGAATGACCAGCAGAGGTTTGCTCCAGGTTTCGCCTAGGTCGTCGCTGCGTACCAGCAGATTGAAGTTGTCCATGTGCGGTTCGCCTGTGCCGCCCGCATACCAGCCCATATAGATGCGGCCGCCGCGGGTAATAGCCAGCGTGGGGCAGCCCTGAAAGCGCCTCAGATGCTCGTCTGTGTAGCGCGCCTCGGTCGGGTGCGTAATCAGCTCGCAGGGGATGGTCGCCGCCGTTTCGGGTTTTCTGTTCATTGCCGCGCTCCTTTTCAGAAATGTCCAGAAGTTCGATTGTCAGTGCCATTATGCCACAGCGCGTATTTCCTGTCAAGCCGGGCGCAGGGTACAAAAAGAGGCCGACAGCGCGGGAGCCTGCTTCAGGGAAAACTGAAACGCGCTCCAGCCTGCCGGCCGGGGGTGTGATGAACGGAGAGGGTCAGTTGAAGCTGGCCTCAGCCGGCCTGCAGTGCGGGCAGGGCTGCTTTCCGGCAGTCACCGCTTCGGAGAGCTTGTGCGCGGTGAAGGTCATCTGCGCGTTGCTCTGGCACTTGTTCGCGGCATGGTAGTACGCGTCCTGCTCGTTGAAGTAGACCAGGGCGTCGCCGTTGGTGATTCGGCCGGGATCCTGCGCGCGGGAGCGCACCTCCTCGGGCAGCTCGCCTTCATACTGCTGCGCGCCGCAGAGCGGGCAGGCGATCAGTATGCCGTCCTGCGCGGGCAGGTCGGTGAAGAGCATCTCGGAGGATTCGCCCTGGATCTGGGCGCAGTCGCTCGTCAGGTGCCAGCAGTTCCGCTCGTCCAGCCAGACCAGCCAGGCGTTTTCGTCGGCGTAGCTCTCGGGCACCGGGCCGCAGAAGGGGCAGCGGTTCTTGCCCGCCGCAAGCGCCTCGGCCACGGTATGCTCGCGGCCCTGGGTCATCGTGCCGCAGCGAGGACTGCTGTGATAGTTCACGCCGGTCGTCGTGTAGTATACCTTGCTCTCGGCCGCGAAGACGCGGGGCGCGGGCGTAGGCGTGGCGGTCGGCAGGGGCGTGCGCGTGGGGGCCTGAGTCACGGCCTGCTGCGTGGGCGGCGCGGTTTCGGCCTGCTCGGGCGGCGGGGTATTGCTGCCGGAGGCGGTGTCGGCCTGCGGTTCGTCGGTGCCCTCGGGCAGGGGAGTATCGGTGGGCTCGGGGGTCGCGGTCGGTTCAGGGGTGAAGGTCGGCTCGAGCGCCTCAGTGGGCAGGTCGGACGCGCCCTTCAGAACCATGTCGACGGCGTAGCGCGCGCGGTTTTGCAGGTACTCCTCCGGCTCGCGAACCAGCCTCAGCCGGGGAGCCTTGGTCGGTTCGGGAGTGGCGGTGGGCTCGGGGGTCGCGGTCGGTTCGGGCGAGGGGGTGGCGATGGCGGTCTGCACATCGCGCAGCGCCTGATTGCCCGCGGCGGCCAGTATACCCGGCAAGTTGTCGGCCACGGCGTACCAGTTCGCCTCGGCCTGCTTCGCGTCCTTGCGGGCGTTTTCACCCAGGGAGGCGATCCTCTCGCGGGTCGTATCCAGGAAGGCGAGCGCCGCGTCCTGGCCCCTCTTGATGGTCGGGCTGCCGAAGTCGGTCAGAAGCGCCACGCTCAGCAGTGCGAAGCACACGATCAGCGACACGATCGAGACAAACAGCTTCTTAAAGCCGTTCCAGCGGATGGTTCTGCGCCACAGCAGCACCAGGCCAACCGGGTAGCAGATCACCAGCAGGATCAGCGTAAGCAGCTTGTACAGCCTGCGCCGGGGCGGTTTTTTCCGGGGAGAGCGCATGCCGGGGCGCTTTTCGGAGCGCATCATGTAGCTGCGTCCCCCCGCACGGGATTGTTTCGTGGTATTGTCCATGGATTACCTCGCGTTAGTCATTTCCACTCATTCCATACGTCCGGACAGAAGCCCACGGTGGCCTTCTGCCCATTGCGCACAATGGGGGTTTTGAGCAGCTTCTGGTTGGCGCAGAGCTCCTTGGCGGCGGCCTGTACATCCTTCAGCTGCAGGATATAGTGCGCCTGCCAGTCGTCGGTTTCCTTCACCAGCGCGGAAATGCCCACGCACCGGGCCACCGACTCGAGCTCCCTGGGGCTGAGCGGGCGCCTGGCCAGGTCGACGAAGGAATACGGGATGCGGCGCTCCTTGAAATAGCGCTCAGCCTTCTGCACGTCGAAATCGCGCTTGGCGGCGTAAATCTGGATGTTCACTTGTTATATACCTCGCTGCCGCCCACGCTGCCAATACGGTTCAGCGGCCAGATGATGTATCTCACCTTGCCGACGATCTTGTCCTCGGAGAGGAAGCCCACCCGGCGGCTGTCGCGGCTGTTGTCGCGGTTGTCGCCCATGACGAAGTAGCTGCCCTCAGGCACCTCGATCGGGCCGAAGTCGTACTGCGGCAGGGAGTAGTTCACGATGCGGTCGGGCGAGAGGAAGGGCTCCTCGTATGCCTCACCGTTGACGTAGAGCACGCCGCTTTTGACCTCCAGCGTGTCGCCGGGCAGGCCGATGACGCGCTTGACGTACTCCTTGCGGGTGTCGTCGTAGTGCGTAATGACCACGTCGAAGCGATCCGGGCCGTGCAGCTTCATGTCCAGCACGGTCACGAACAGCCGGTCGTTGTTCTGCAGCGTGTCGGTCATCGAGGTGCCGTCCACGCGGATGATCGTGAAGAAGAAGGAGCGGATGATCAGCACCGCGAGCAGCGCCGTGACGATCGACACCACCCACTCGCGCGCGTCCTTCTTTCGCTCGGGAGTCCAGAAGGGCTTCTTTTCCTCCTCGCGCATCTCCAGCAGCTTTTTCGGCTCGCCGGCCGGTCTTTCGTTTTCTTCAGGCATCGGGTATCCTTCCTTTCTGTGATGATTAATCCAGCGTCGCGCCGATGCGATTCGGGGGCCAGATTACGCAGCGCACCTTGCCCACGATCTCGGTCACAGGCCCCACGTCCGAGGAGTGGCTGTCGTGCGAGATCGGGCGGTTGTCGCCCAGCACATAGTACTCGCCCTCGCCCAGCGTGATTTCCTCCGTCGAATAGCTGGCCTTATGGGTCAGGTAGGGCTCGTCGAGAGGCTCGCCGTTGCGGATGACCGTCCCCTTCTCCACGCGGATGGTGTCGCCCGGCAGGCCGATGATGCGCTTGACGCACTGATGATCCGCGCCGGGATAGACGCAGATCACGATGTCTCCGTACTCGTAGCCCTCAATGCGTGCCGTGAGCTCCGAAACATAGACCATGTCGCGGCTGTGCAGCGTCTCGAGCATCGAGTCGCCCTGCACGTGAATCACCTGAAACAGAAATGTGCGGATCAGCAGTGCCGCCGCAACCGCCCCCGCCAGGCAATAGATCCAGGACAGAATTTCCGCGCCCACGCTCTTTTTGCCCTTCTTCGTGTTCTTCTTTGCTTTCTTCATGGCTTACTCCTTCGTGCTGTCCGGTTCGGCGCTCACGAGGATCTTTTTGACCCGCTTCTCGAACTCCGGCCTGTCCAGCATGACGATCCGGCCGCAGCCCTCGCATCTCAGCTTCACGTCCGCGCCGGTGCGCGTGATGACCCAGCGGTCGCTGCCGCACGGATGTGCCTTGCGCATCTGCACCAGGTCGCCCAGATGGATGACCATACGCCGCGCCCCCTTTTGTCTATGGATACCATTTATTATACGCCCTTTTGGGCCTGCGCACAAGCCCCAATTTCTGACGGAAAAAAGGAGTAAAAAGAAGACCGCCTGCTGCGGGGCGGTCTCACGGTTTGTCAGGAAAGGCTTCGTCGGGCCGGTGGATGGGGAAAGCTGTTGAACGCTCAGTCGCCTTCGGAGAGAGCTCACGCCCCCTCAGTCGCCTGTCGGCGACAGCTCCCCTTTCAGGGGAGCCCAGACTGTCAAAAAACCCAGGAGAGCTCGAGAGGGCCGCAGCCCTTTCGAA
>CAKUFI010000077.1 GCA_934647305.1 uncultured Clostridia bacterium
GCAGAAAGCACTTTGATCCGCATGACGAAAAACATATAGCTATGTGGTTCCCCGAATGCGGCGTGGTACAGGGTGGTGCGGAGAGAAGCGTTGTTCCTCCTGAGAGGGCAGAAAGCGCACTACAAAAAACATAGAACCCCAGCTCCATGCAGATGCGCGGAGCTGGGGTTAGTCGTTATTGAGCCGCAAGGGTTCAGCGGAGCCTTCACTGCACCGACCCTGCCTCCCCTGAAAGGGGAGGTGCCCGCAGCGCGGGCGGTGGGGTTCCAACACGAAGACTTCGGCCGCTTCAATCTATGGCGGCCGACAGTCGTCGATAGAACCCGCGGCAGCAACCGGGTGCAGGCTCAGCCTGCTAGCCTTTCACCGCGCCGATCATGACGCCCTTGACGAAGTATTTCTGGACGAAGGGATAGAGCAGCATGACGGGCAGGGAGGCGACGATGATGAGGGAGTACTTCATGAGCTCGGCGCGCTGCTCCATTTTGGCGAGGTTTTCGAGGTCGTTGAGGTTGCCCTCCATGCCGTTGACCATGTTCAGCAGCAGGATTTCGCGCAGGAAGTTGGGCAGGGGGAGCTTGGCGCGGGTGGAGATGTAGATCATGGCGCTGAAGTAGGCGTTCCACATGGCGACGGCGTAATACAGCGCAATGACGGCGAGTATGGGGCCTGAAAGGGGCAGCACGATGCCGTAGAGGAACCTGAAGTCGCCGCAGCCGTCGAGCATGGCGGCCTCGTGCAGCTCGCCGGGGATCTGGTTGGCGAAGTAGGTGCGCATGACGATCATGTTGTAGACCGACAGGCAGCCGGGCAGCACGAGCACCCAGGTGGTGTCGAGCAGGTGCAGCTGGCGCATCCAGATATAGGTCGGGATCAGGCCGCCCGAGAAGTACATGGTGAACAGGCACAGCGCCATCATGACCTTGCCGCCCTTGAAGTCGCTTCGGGAGAGCGGATAGGCGCAGCAGATGGTGACGGCCAGCGAGATCAGCGTGTACAGCACCGTGTAGTAGATCGAGTTTCTGTAGCCGATCCAGACGTAGCGATACTGAAAGACCGCCCTGTAGCCCTCGAGCGAGAACTTCGTGGGGATCAGCGACAGGCGCATCGTGGACAGGCCGCCGCTGAACGAGGCCGACACCACGTACAAAAGCGGATACGCCAGAATCAGCAGGAACAGACTGAGTAGCACCCAGTCGATGGCCAGGAACACCACGTCCGCGCGGGTATAGCGAATGTTCTTCTTCATGTGAATCCTCCTTTACCACAGGCCGCTGCCGCTGAGCTTCCTGGTCACAGTGTTGACCAGCAGCAGCAGCGCCATGTTGACCAGCGAGGTGAACAGGCCGATCGCCGCGCCGTAGGAGTACTGCGGCATTGCGCCGGAGGAATTCAGGCCGATGTTGTAGGTGAAGGTGGAGATGATCTCCGAGGCGGACTTGTTCAGGTTGTTCTGCAGCAGCAGCACCTTCTCAAAGCCCACGCTCATGATCGAGCCGCAGCGCATGATCAGCAGGATGCAGAAGGTGGGCAGCACGCTGGGGATGTCCACGTTCCACATGCGCTGGAAGATGTTCGCGCCGTCCACGATGGCGGCCTCGTGCAGCTCGGGCGACACGCCGGAGAGGGCGGCGATGTAGATGATCGAGCTGTAGCCCAGCCCCTGCCACACGCCCGACCAGACGTAGATGTGCCGGAAATACTCGGGGTAGGTCATCCAGTTGCGCGGCTGCACGCCCACATACCTGAGCAGCACGTTGATCAGGCCGCTGCGCGCGTCCAGAAACTGGGTAATCATGCCGCACATGACCACGGTGGAGATGAAGTGGGGCGCGTAGGAGACCATCTGCACGGTCTTGCGGAAGCGCGCCGAGGGGACGTAGTTGAGCAGCAGCGCCAGTACCAGCCCCAGCGGGAAGGTGCACAGCTCGTAGAGGCTAATGGCGAGGGTGTTCCAGATATAGGTTCCGGCCGTCGGGCTGTCGAAGAACTTTTTGATGTACTTGAGGCCGACCCACTTGCTGCCGGTAATGCCCCTTGCGACCTTGTAGTCGCGGAAGGCGATCTGCACGCCGTACATGGGCACGTACTGAAACACGATCAGCACGGCCAGCGGCAAGAGAATCAGCAGGTACAGCGCGTAGTTTTTGCGCAGCTCGCGGGCGATGCGCTGGGTCAGGGGCTTTTTGCGGCTTGCGGAAATGTTCTGCATCGTATCGACTCCTTCGGTATACGGATGACCGCCCCATCCCCTGCTGAGGACGGGGCGGCGCGCGCTTCGAGCTTATTCGCCGAAGTTGATCAGTCGGGTCACTTCACAGTAGCGCTCCAGACCCAGCGCGTTCAGGTTGTCCAGATACGCCTGCCACTCCGCGTCGGAGTTCGGGTCTCTGCGGTTCAGGATGAACTCGGAGTAGGCGGTACGGATTGCAGTTTCAATCGTAGTCTTGAGCTCAGTGCTCTCCGTGTTCAGATCAGTATCGGTATTCCAGACGGCAGCCGGGAAGCCGCTCTTCACACCCACATCATTATACGCCTTGTTGGCGGCCCACTGAATGGTGTTCATCTTCCAGGAATCGCTGCCTTCCTCAAGGTAGCTATCATAGTAGCTCCTGAGCGGCTGGGGTGCCGTCCAGTCCTGCCAGACAATGTTCTGAGTGGAGCCGGAACCGGTCAGGGGCGCATCGGCAACCTTCTGAATCATGATCGGGAACTCGCCCTCGGCGCTCTTGCGAATCCAGTTCACGCCCTCCACGCCGTTCTGCGTGGTCACATGGATTTCCGGATCGGAAATCGCGTCCAGCCACTTGATGGCCAGCACGGGATCCTTGCAGGCGCTGGTGATCGCGCCATACCCGGCGGGAACATTCAGTGCAAAATACGTCTGCGCGGGGGTATCCGCATCCTTCTTCAGCGGGGGCAGGAAGGTGAAGTCATCATAGGCGGTGGTGTAGATCGACTGGGTGACGAAGCGCATCCAGTAGGGCGCGGCGGCCACGCCGACCACCATATCCTCGGGCTTGGTCACGTTGACCACGGCGCGGTACTGGTTCAGGTCGAGCGAATAGACCTCCTCGGGGAATAGGCCTTCCCTGTGCATGTTGTTCAGGTAGACCAGACCCTCGCGGAACGAGTCGGTGGTGGCGGCGCAGGTCACGTTGTGCTGCTCGTCGGCCATCAGGAAGTCGACAGGCAGAACCTGGAAGCAGTTCATGATGGCGTACATCGGATCGCTGCCCTGCGTATCGTACTGGAAGGTACCAAGCAGCGGGATTTCGTCGGTCGCGTCGCCGTTGCCGTTCATGTCGTTGTCGCGGATGTAGCGCAGGTAGTCGCAGAACTCATCCAGCGTCGCGGGCACGTCCTTGCCGGTCGCTTCCTTGTACTGCTCCATCCAGGCCTTGAAGTACCACAGCTTGGCCTGAGTATTGACGCTACTTCTCTCACCTGCCTGGGGGTGAGTCAGCCAAAGCGCGTACACATTGCCGTCGGGCGCGGTTCTGTCCGTAAGCAGGGAGGGCTGTTCCTCCGCGTAACGCTTGAGCCAGTAGGTGTTCTCCGTAATCAGGTTCTGAAGAGGGATAAAAATGCCGTCCTCGGCATAGCTGATGATGCCGGCATTCGTAAACCAGTTCAGGTAAATATCCGGATACTCGCCGGACGCGATGGACAGGTTGAACTTCGTATCCACCTCGGCGTGGTTGGCCAGCACCCAGTTGATGTGTACGCCGGTGAGCTTCTCCATGGCGATGGTCTCGAGGTTGGTGTCAAAGTCCTCGACGGAGGCCAGCTGGCGAGCCCAGACGGTCAGCTCCGCGCCCGCCTCGGTCGTCACGGGGAACAGGTCGGGGTTGGACACCTTGAGCGTCAGCTCCTCGGCGAAGGCGGCGCCGCTCACAAGCAGCATCAGCGCCAGAATCAGCGCAAGCGTTCTCTTCATGGTTGTTCCTCCATATCTTTTCTTCTTCTCACCGGCAAACCGCCCCGGCCGGTGCTCCGCAGCGGCTCGTTTAACGACATTGTACGTGTCTTTTTGCGGAAAATCAAGCGACAATTCTTATCCTGCGGCGTTTTTCGCCCGAAAAGTATAAGAATTGACGCGCAGATTAAGAATTGTCATCTTCAAAAAAGCGCCCGGGACAGGTATAATAGAATAGTAGAAATGACTTTTCAGAATGCGAGGGACCATCGTGCGCTTTTTCCGTGACCTGTTCTTCCGCCTGTTTCAAAGGCTGGACAACCGCGCCAACCGGGTGCTGTTCTATTTCACGCTGGCCTATCTGCTGTTGATGATCACGCCCGTAATCGTGTTCGTCAGCAGTCTATCGGGCACCGCCGCCATGCTCAAGGCGCAGTACGAGGCGAGCGCGCTGTCCATGGTCGAGAGCGCCGCGCTGCAGGCCGAGGGCGCGCTGAGCCTGATCGCCCGGTTCGACGCGGACACGCTGCCCGGCTCCCCCGCGCTGAACAAGCGGCTGCTCGCCATCGCGGGCGGCGCGCGCTTCGACGCGCTGGACGTGCGCGAGGTGTTCGAGAGCCTGCCCGTGCTGGCCGACTCATCCGGGCTGGTGCGCGGCTACCGGCTGTACCTGCGCGGCGGCGACTTCGTGGTCGAGCCCGGCCTGGGCTATCAGAAGCCCGCGCGGCTGTACAAAAGCATGCTGCGCTTCGGCGACATGACGTATGAGGACTGGCGCGGGGAAATCTGCCTGAACCTGGGCCCGGCCACGGTATACTCCGCTGCGCGCTGCTATCTGGGCGGCGAGACGAGCTGCATACTGGTCAGCTATCCCTATTCCGCCGCCACCAGCCGCGTCGTCGGGCGGACGCTGTACTACGTGGACGCGTCCCGGCTGTGCGCGCTGTTCGACGGCCTGTTCGAGAACGGCAGCAGCCGTTTGATGGTCTTCGACGGGCAAGGCAGGCTGCTTACCAGCCGCGGCGCGCTTCAGGACGGGGACGAGGCGCTGTTCAGTCTGCTTACGCCCGGCGCAAGCTCGCTGGCGCGGCACGGGGAACTCGCTTCCTATTATAAAAGCGCGAACGGCTGGAGCTATGTCGTGCTGACCTCCCGCGCGCTGTTCACCCGGCGGGCGCTGCGTTCGCTGCTGCCCATGACGCTGTTTCTGAGCGCGGTGCTGCTGGCGACGATCACGCTGGGCGTCGCCTTCCTGCGCGAGCAGCGCAAGCCGCTCAACCGCATCTTCGCCCTGCTGCCTGAGGAGCCGCACGGCTCGACCGGCGGCCTGGACGACGTTGAGCGCTCGCTTCAGGCCCTGCAGGACGACCGCGAGGATCTGGCCGAGCAGTGCCGCCTGAAGACCCACCAGATGCGCGACGCCTGCCTCAACCAGCTGCTCAGCGGCTCGCTCTTCGGCTCCAAGTCCTTCGGCGAAATGATGCAGGCCACCGGCATTCACGTGCCCGCGGGCCGCCTGCGCGCCGCCTACATGTTCCTCTCCGGCCACTCCTACAGCGACGAGACGCTCAGCGTGTCGGTCATCAGCGAATGCCTGGCCCAGTGCGGCGAGGCCGTGCGCCTGCTCACCCCGGTCGCGCCGAAGCGCTATGTGCTGGTGATCCCCGGGGACGGCGACGATTCCTTCGAACAGTCGGCCGCCTGTCGCCTGCTCAGTCAGCTGCACACTGCCGTGGCCAATCAGTTCGCGATGAACTGCGTGTTCTACGTGGGCGTGGAGGTGGCCACGCTGGACGACTTCCACCTTTCTCTCGAGAGCGCCCGCAACATCATGTGCGTGGGCAGCGACCAGGAGCAGTTCCTCTTCGTCGCCGAGCGCACCGCGCCCGTGGGCTACGACTACACCGACCGGCAGGAGGAAACCCTGCGCCAGCTGGTCACCGGCGGCTGCAAGGACGAGGTCTGCCAGCTCATGGGCAAAATCTACACGCGCAACTTCTCCACCCTCTCGCTGGACAGTCACCAGACCCGTCTGCTGCAGGCTCGCCTGTGCAATTCACTCATGCACTGCGCCGCCGACTTCCGCTATCGCCTGCCCGCCGGCTTCCTCAACGGCTACGCCGCCATGGAGCCGCACGAGTTCTTTCAGCAGGCCGAGCGCCACCTGATCATCCTGTGCGACCTGGCGCTCAAAAAGCACGCTGACGACTCCCGCCGCACCGTCGACCGCATGGTCGAGTACCTCAGCGCCCACTACTGCCTGCCCGACATGAGCCTGAGCCACCTGTCCATACAGTTCGGCCTCACCGAGCCCTACATCTCCAAGGTGCTCCACGATCGCCTCGGCAAAACCTTCGCCGCCTGGCTCGAGGAAAAGCGCATATTCCACGCCCGCGACCTGCTCGATCAGGACCCCTCCCTCTCCTTCGACGAGCTCGCCGTCCGCGTCGGCTACACCAGCACCCGCACCTTCCAGCGCGCCTTCTCCCGCGTGCTCTCCTGCTCCCCCGCCTCCTATCGCCGCGCGCAGGGGAAGAAGGGGACGAAGGAAACGCTGGGGAGGCCGCCTTTTTGACCGGGCAGTGCCCGGACCCATTTGCTGCCGGCAGGCTGAGCCTGCACCCGGTTGCTGCCGCGGGTTCCGAAGCGCCTGCTTCGCAGTCACCTCCCCTTTCAGGGGAGGCTTTTTACACAATGCCACCGCGCCGGGCGTGAGGGTCGGCAGTGCCGACGGCCACTTGCTGCCGCCGGATAGAACACGAATCCGGGAACCATAGGTTCAAGTTCCCGGATTCTTCGGTTTTCCGCGATTCTGCGGAAAACTTATGTCGGCGCTGCCGACGCAGGTTGGTGGTGCCCCTATAAGAGCAAACCCCTCAGTCGCCTGCGGCGACAGCTCCCCTTTCAGGAGAGCCTTGGTCGCGCCGACCCTGCCTCCCCTGAAAGGGAAGGCGCCCGCAGCGCAGGCGGTGATGTTCCAAAACGAAGACCCTGAGGGCTCCAATTTATGGCCCTCAGGGTCGTGTCAGGATGCGCGGCAGCAGGTGGGTGCAGGCTCAGCCTGCCCGACCTCTGCCTTTGAGCAAGAACCACATCCGAAAGAATGCAATAGTTATTCTTGCAGGTGCTTTTCGGGAGAGCTCGAGAGGGGCTTTTCTCAGAAAAGCCGCCTCTCGAACGTTCCCTGCCGACTTACTTTTCGGCGAAGGCCTTGAGCGCGTCGATCATGTTGTCGACCTTGTTGCGCTTGATGAGGAACAGGCTCACGCCGTTGCGGCGAACCGCGTAGTAGTCGGAGTTGTACTCGAGGTACTCCACGGTAAACTCGTTCGGCTCGGTGTTGAGCGTGTAGTGCACGGTCAGAGCCACGTCGCCGTCGTAGTAGTAATCGTCGTTGAGCTTACTGACCTGCATGCCGATGATGGTCTGATAGAGCGACTTGAAGTCGTCCTCAGCGATTTCCTCGCCGTCGAAGAAATAAGTGTCGCTGGTTTCCGGCTGGCCGTTCTTGGCGGTCTTCTGGTTGCCGTCAGCGTCGAGCACCGGCTCGCGGGTGATGCCCAGGGTGTACTTCGCATCCTTGCAGGTGATTTCCACGCCGTCGACGCGGATGATGTACACGAGGTTGCTGAACTGGTCAACCAGGTAACCGGGCTTCACGTTGTCCAGGAAGGCCAGCGTGGACGCGTCGGCCAGGTAGACGGCGTTCGTGTCGTCGACCTGCACATAGACCTGATCGCTGCCGCAGTACGCACCCACCTTGACGGTGAGGGACTTGTCGGCGTTGTCGGTGGCGAAGATGGTGTAGCGGGGCGCGTCGAGGCCTGCCTCAGGCAGCTCAGATACCTCGCCCGCGTAGGACTTGATCGCAAGGCCCATGATGCCGTCCATGATCTCGGTCGCGCGCTCGCTGTTCACGTCGTAGCGGAAGGGCTGCACCATCACCAGCGAGGAGATGGAGACCGTGCTTTCGCCCTCGGTCAGGTAGCGCACCTCGACGGGGTCGCCCTGGGCGGGGGTAATCACGAAGTCCTGAATCTCGGTATTCGCGGAGAAGGGCGCCGCAAAGCTGACCACGTGCAGGTCGAGTCGGCTCTTGCTGAACAGGTCAACCGGGCGGGAGTAGATGTGATACACGTCCTTGCCGCCCTGAAGCGCCATGTAGTAGCCGGTCGAGGCGGGCACCGGGTCGCCGAAGCACCAGGTTTCGCTCGTGCCGTCCAGGTAGGTCATCGTGACCTTGATCGCCGGATCGGTCAGGCCGTACTTGGCCAGATCCTGCGCGTTCGACTCCACCAGGCTGGAGGCGGTCATGTTGGCCGCGTAGCTCAGGATGCTGGAGACGTTGGTGTCGTTCATCGGATAGGCGCTGTTGCCCGCCAGGATGCCGGTGCCCACCGAGTCGGCGGCTGCGGGTTCCTCGCCCTCGGGCGTGTTCTCGGCAATGAGCACCTTGAGCTCGTCCTCCGTGCGGTTCTTGGTATAAATCAGGGTGTAGCTTTCCCCGCCGCGCTTTTCCACGGTCAGGCGATCCACGTCGTTCATGTCGCGGGAGACCACCTTGACGGTGTTGTCCGGGGCCTGGGTGGCCTGGGGCTCCTCCCCCTCGGGCTTGATCTGGCCCGAGAGGTAGTACACGCCGAAGGCCGCCGCCAGCACAACCGCCAGGAGGATCACCGACAGCCAAAGCTTCTTCTTGCCGCCCTTGCCGGCCGTGGAGCCGCTCTTTTTGCCGCGCAGCTCCTCGGCGCTCTGCAGGTTCGACAGGCGCTTTTTGTTGTCGTTATTCTCCATTACAGACGCCTCCTCTTCACCCAGACCACGATGCCCGCGATCAGGAACATGAGCGGGATGGCGATGACGACGATGGCCGCCAGCGTCCAGGCCGTGGCGCTGTCCGGAATGCGCAGGGTGGTGTCGGCGATGGTCTTGGAGTAGACCGACACGGACACATCGCGGTTGACCAGCCAGCTCATCAGGGACATGGTGAAGTCCATGTTGTAGCTGTAGTTGAGCAGGCTCGTATCGGCCAGGGTGTAGTAGTTGCTCAGCAGGGCGATGCGAACGTCCTTATTGGAGTCATAGGTCTGGGTCTTGTCGTCGTAATAGGTCTTGGACGCGGTCTGCGCCAGGATCTTGGTGCCGGGCAGACTGACCTCGTCGCCGCTTTGCACGGTGGCCTTGTTGGAGGAGGTCAGGATGTTGGTGTAGGTAATGCCGCTTTCAGGCATCTCCACCGGCGCGATCGGGCGGCAGTTGGGCATGCACAGGTACTTGCCGTCGGTCACCAGCTGGGCGGTCACCTCGTGCTCGGCGTCCATGTTGGGCACCAGCATGTAGGTGGCGCTGGTCCAGTTGGAGGAAGCGGACTCGGCCTCGATCACCTGACCGTCTTCATAGGCCAGGCCGTAGTAGGCCAGCAGCTTCATGAAGTTGACCAGGGGGGTCTTGTCCACGTCGTAGCTCAGGCTGAAGAGCAGGCGGCCGCCCTCGTCCATCCAGGCGCGCAGGGTCTCATACTGCTCGTCGGTCAGGTCGCGCTTGGGGTCGACGACGATCATCGTGTCGCCCGCGCCCAGCTCGACGTCGCTGGTGGTCATGTCCAGCGTGGCCACGTCGTAGTTCTCGTTCTTCATCTGGTCGGTGAAGACGGTGCAGTACTTTTCGGAGTCCAGCTCGCCGTGGCCGGTCAGGAAGAACACGCGGGGCGTATTCTCGTTGCTCACGTAGAGCAGCGCGCTGGTCAGGCGGTTCTCCGCCACGAACACCTGCTGGGTCGTGTTGGTGAAGTAGCTGGTGTAGGAGGAATACAGGTCGGAATAGGCCACGTACTTGACGCGGGTCTCGTCGGCGTTGGTCACGATCAGCGAGCCCTCGGACACGTTCGAGGTGCCGGCGTACTTGGTAATCAGGGTGGGGTTGGTCTCGGGGTTGATGTTCTCCACCTTGACGTGCTTGTTGAGCGCGTGATACTTGTTCACGATCTCCTCAAGCTGAATGCGGGTGCTGTTGGAGGTGCCGTCGCGGAAGACAGTGTAGACGTGCACGTCC
The DNA here is from genome assembly GCA_934647305.1 of uncultured Clostridia bacterium. Classification (GTDB taxonomy): domain Bacteria; phylum Bacillota; class Clostridia; order Christensenellales; family Aristaeellaceae; genus CAKUFI01. The sequence goes on from CAKUFI010000077.1 coordinate 9,971, forward strand.
TGATCCAGCTCGTCCAGCACCTGGTAGGTCGCGTCGGAGAAATCGGTCACCTTAGTCGCGGTCAGGTCGATTGACAGCGCCCAGTTGTTTTCAATCGCGCCCGCGGCCACGTTGATCAGGATCACCGCGACCAGCACCACGGCGATGAGAATCGCGGTGAAGGTGCCATAGCGCATCTTGGAACGCCCCATCAGGGACATAAGGCTGAACTTCTTTTTCTTGTCTTGATTGTTCATAGCGATCAACCCTCACTCCATCTTCTCTTGTCGATCACTCGCACCGCCAGGAACAGAATCACAAAGCAGAACGAGACATAATACAGGACGTTGGCAAAGCTCAGAATGCCGGCGGTGAAGTCATAGTAGCGCTTGTACAGCGACATCCAGCTCAGCACGGTGTTGAGGTTGATGAAGCCGAGGGTGGGGATGGTGAGCGAGGAGGACAGCGACTCAAGGATCTGCAGCAGCAGGTTCGCGCCGAAGGTCAGCACGGCGGCGGAGACCTGGTTCTCGGTCAGCGCGCTCATCAGCACGCCGATGGACACGTAGCAGCAGCCCACCAGGAAGAAGCCCAAGTAGTTGCTCACGATCATGCCCGGATAGGGGGTCGAGTAGCAGCAGATAATCACCACGTAAATCAGCATGACCACCATCGTGGCGAACAGCACGGTCGCGGCGGCCAGGAACTTGCCCACGACGATCTGCGTAATCGACAGCGGCGAGGTCAGCAGCAGCTGGTCGGACTTAGTGCGCTTTTCCTCGCTCAGAAGGCGCATGGTCAGGATGGGCATGACCAGCATGAACAGGTAAATCATGTTGCCGAACAGCGTCTCCAGGCTGGAGGAGGAGGACGCGATGTTGCTCAGGAAGAAGAACACGCCTCCGCACAGCAGGAATACGCCCATAAAGACGTATCCGATCGGGGTCAAGAAGTAGTTTTGCACTTCACGTTTCCAAATGGCGAGCATGTTCTTTATTCCTCCCCTTTGTCAGTGGTCAGCTGCAGGAAAATATCCTCCAGCTCGATGTCCATCGGCCTGAGCATCAGGATGGGATAGCCCAGCTTGCTAAGCGAGGTGAACAGCGGACGGCGGATGTCGGTGTTTCGGTCGGATTCGACCAGGAAGTCGAAGGTGCCGGGCTCCTTCACGCCCATCTGATCGACGCTGCGCGCGCCGGGGATGTCGTGAATCGCCTTGTACACCTCGCGCTCCGGGCCGGCCACGCGCAGGCGGAAGCGGAAGGTGTCCGAAATGTTGCGGGTCAGGTTCTCCAGCGTGTCCTGGGCCACGATCGTGCCGTTATTGATGATGACCACGCGTTCGCACACGTCGGCCACCTCGTGCAGGATGTGGCTGGACAGCACCACCGTGTGATCCTCGCCCAGCTCCTTGATGAGCTTTCGGATCTCGATGATCTGCTTGGGGTCGAGGCCGACGGTCGGCTCGTCCATGATGACCACCTCGGGGTTGCCGATCAGCGCCTGCGCCATGCCCACGCGCTGCTTGTAGCCCTTGGACAGGTTTTTAATCAGGCGGGAGCGGACGTCCGTGATGCGGATAAGCTCGGTGATGTCGTCCAGGTGCGTCTTGACGTAGGATTTTTTCACGTCCTTGATCGCGCACACGAACCGCAGATACTCATCCACCGTCATGTCCATGTACAGCGGCGGAATTTCAGGCAGGTAGCCGATATGGCGCTTGGCCTCGCGCGGCTCCTCCAGAATGTCGTGGCCGTCGATCAGCACGCGGCCCGACGTGGCGGACAGATAACCGGTCACGATGTTCATCGTCGTGCTCTTGCCCGCGCCGTTGCGGCCCAAAAAGCCCAGGATCTCGCCCTTCTTAATGGTAAAGGAGGCGTCCTTCACGGCCCATTTGTTGCCGTATTTTTTCGATACGTTTTGAATCTCAATCATGTCAGGGTGTCCTCTCCTTTCTCTCTGCGCACTATTATAACATAAAATACACAGTAAGGGATTAAACGGTCTGTGAACAAATTATGAACAGTGCCGGCAGGGTTACGCTGGGGAGGCCGCCTTTTTGAAAAAGGCGCCTCCCCAGACCTCTCCCGGAAAACACTTAGAATACCGCAGCCTTACTCCCTGTGACTAGCAAATTGTTTCCAAGCGCTTTCTCTCACGCAGTTTCGCGTGCACTGCCGACCCTCACGCCCGGCGCGGGGCATTGCACAAAAAGCCTCCCCTGAAAGGGGAGGTCAGCTTGTCAAAAAAGGTTTTGACAAGCTGGTGGACGGGGAAGCAAGCTCCCCGGC
>CAKUFI010000078.1 GCA_934647305.1 uncultured Clostridia bacterium
CTCCGCTAAAAATCGAAGATTTTTCGGGCGCGGAGCCTGCAAGGAAACGATTTTTGCTCTGGAAAATGGGATTTTCCAGAGCAAAAATCGCCCCGTGCCCACGCCGTGCATTTGCACTGCCCATCTTATGGAGAGGCGGCAGCAAGTGGAGCCGGGCACTGCCCGGTCGAAAGGGCTGCGGTCCTCTCGAGCTCTCCGGGGTTTTTCGACAGTCAGGAGAGACCTTGAAAAAGGTCTCTCCTGCTTTTTACAGACTTCGGTCGGTTCCCGAAGCCTTAAAACAGACTTCGGTCGGTTATTGGTTCCTCAGACGTTATGCTTCTTGCGATACGCCATGTGGAAGAGCCAGTCGGTGCGGCTGAAGAAGTGCGAGCCGGTGCGTACATGGTAGCCGATCGCGCCCTCGTGCAGCGGCTGGTTCATTTCAGGCAGGCTGTCAGGATGCACGAAGCCCTTCATGCCCAGCGCTTCGTAGGCCGCCGAAGCCGCGCAGCAAGACAGGTACTCGCTCGTCGGGTCTGCCCAGGTATCCTCCTCGGCAGAGGCAACGTATACCCGACGCGGCGCCATCAGCGCCACCAGCTCGTGCTGATCGAAGGGCATGGCGTGCTCGTTGTCGATGTACCGGAGGTAGGCCGGGCAGAACCAGAAGGGGAAGGCGCGGGTGATGTCGCGCACGGTTTCACCCACCTTGTTTCGGGTGATGGCCGCGCCCGAGCAGCCCGAGTCGTTGGAAATGGCCAGGGAGAAGCGCTCGTCCTGCGCGCCGGCCCACAGCGCGGTCTTGCCCAGGCGGGAGTGGCCGGTCACCGCGACGCGGGTCGGGTCGACGACCTCCGGGCGGGTGAGCAGGTAGTCCAGCACGCGGCTGCAGGCGAACGCCCACATGCCGATCTTGCCCCAGGCGTGATTGCCCTCGGCGGGGTACATCGCGGCCAGGCCGTCCATTTTCGCCGAGTCGTCGGTCACGTCGTTATAGTAGACGCGCGCGACCGCGTAGCCGTTGTCCACCAGCTCCTCGACCGGCCAGTAGCGGTCGGGGGAGTCGGGGCGGAAGTTGATGAGCACAAAGGCGGGGCAGGGCGTGCCTGTGCGCGGATAGACAAAGCGGATGGGCAGGGTGAACGGGCCGTTCGGCGTGTCCCAGGTCAGCTCGATCTCCTCGTCCATCGCCTTGTGGGCGTAGGCGGGATCGGTGACGTGAACGATCTTGCCGGTCACCTGCCCAGGCGCGGCGGGCGTATAGCCGTAGATCTGATCCTGAAAAAGGGTCAGAAGCTCGGCTCGGCGCTCGGGCCAGGGCTTGCCGTTCAGGATTTCAGGCAGACAGCGGTCGTGCAGCAGCTTGTCAATCATGCGTTTGTTCCTCCTCTTCAGGCCAGGGTAGATAGGTTTCTTCAAAAAGCAGGGGTTCCAGCGTGCCGTCGGACAGGGCGGCGAGGTCGCAAAGCAGCTTGTCCTGATCGGCGCACCTGACCAGCAGCGTCAGTGTGATTACATCGGCAAACTGCTTGTCCTCTACCTGTACGGGCGCGCTTTTGAGGTAGTATTCCACCTTGCCCAGCATGGGATAGGGCACGTCCATCAGGCAGCGCGCCGTGGGGTGCATCACACCCACCTGACCCGCGTTCACGCCGCAGGCCGCGCCCTGGCTGTAGGCGCGCACCAGGCCGCCCGCGCCCAGCAGGATTCCGCCGAAGTAGCGGGTCACGACGACCACGCAGTCGGTCACGCCGCGCGCCTTCATCACCTCGATGATGGGCATGCCCGCCGTGCCGCCCGGCTCTCCGTCGTCGGAATAGCGCATTACGCCCATGTTCCGGCCGATGATGTAGGCGTAGCAGTGGTGGCTTGCGTCCTTGTAGCGGGCGCGGATCTGAGCCAGGAAGGCCAGCGCGTCCTCCTCGGTGGAGACCGGCGCGCTGTCGGCGATGAAGCGCGACTTGTTGACGATGAACTCGTCGTGGCCGCGCTTCCTCAGCGTTTTATAGGGAACCAGGGTCACTTGGCCAGCACCAGCTTGTGGTAGCTCTTCTTGCCCTTGCGGATGAGCAGGCCCTCGCCCTCGAGCATCTCGGGGGTGACGCGGAAGTCCACGTCGGTGACCTTTTCATCGCCCAGGTACAGTCCGCCCGCCTGCATGGTCTTGCGCGCCTCGCCGTTGGACTTGCACAGGCCGACCTTCGCGACCAGCGCCATCAGGCGGTTCTCGGCGGCCAGATCCTCGCAAGTGAGGGTGGTGGTGGGCACGGAGCCGCCCATCGCGCCGCCGGCAAACAGCGCCTCGGCCGCCTGCTGCGCCTTGAGCGCCTCTTCCTCGCCATGGATGTTCTTTGTGACCTCGAAGGCCAGCACGCGCTTGGCCTCGTTGATGGCCGAGCCCTCAAGCGCGCTCAGGCGGCGCACCTCGTCCATGGGCAGGAAGGTGAGCAGACCCAGGCACTTCTCGACATCCGCATCGTCCACGTTGCGCCAGTACTGGTAGAAATCGTAGGGAGAGCACTTGTCCGCGTCCAGCCACAGCGCGCCCTTCTCGGTCTTGCCCATCTTGCGGCCGTCGTGGGTGAGCAGCAGCTGGAAGGTCAGCGCGAAGGCGTCGTGGCCGTCCTTGCGGCGAATCAGATCCGCGCCGGAGAGCATGTTGCTCCACTGGTCGTCGCCGCCGGTCTGCAGGATGCAGTTGTAGCGGTGATTGAGCTGCAGGAAGTCGTAGCTCTGCATCAGCATGTAGTTGAACTCCAGGAAGGTCAGACCGCGCTCCAGGCGCTGCTTGTAGCACTCGGCGGTCAGCATGCGGTTGACCGAGAACAGCGAGCCCACGTCGCGCAGGAAGTCGATGTAGTTGAGCGTGCGCAGCCAGTCGGCGTTGTTGACGATGATCGCGCAGTTTTCCCTGGACTCGTCAAAGTCCAGGAAGCGGCTCATCTGCTGCCTGATGTGCGCGACGTTGTTGTCGATGTCCTCGACGGTCAGCACCTTGCGCAGGTCGCTCTTGCCGGAGGGGTCGCCGATCATGCCGGTGCCGCCGCCCATCAGCGCAATCGGCTTGTGACCGGCGCGCTGCAGATGCGCCATGGCCATGATCGGGATGTAGTGGCCGATGTGCAGGGAGTCGGCGGTCGGGTCGAAGCCGGTGTAGAAGGTGACCATGCCCTCGTCGAAGGCCTTGTACAGGTCGTCCTCGAAGGTGACCTGCTTGACGAAGCCGCGCTCGCGCAGGATGTCCAGTGCGTTTTTCATGGGGAATCGCTCCTTTTCTGTCGGTCGGTGGGGAACAGGTGAATCGAACGCGCCGCGCAGGCACAAAAAAACCTTCCGCCGGCATGCGTCCGGAGGAAGGCGACAGGAATCGCGGTACCACTTCCGTTCGTCTCGGAATCGCTTCCGAAACCTCGTTTACGCGCTCACGGGCGCACCCGGGACGGTCTACTGGGGCGAAAATCTGCCCGTTCGGCGTCCTGCTCGGGGAGGTATTCGCCCGCGTCTGCCCGCTTTCTCGCACCGACCGAAAGCTCTCTGAAAGGCCCTTCGCGCGGGGTACTGTTTCCCGTCTCTGCATTTATCCAAATTCTATCACGAATTCGCAGCCTCGTCAAGCGTTCCATCAAAATTTTCCAAGCTGAGCTTGGAGGCAGTGCTGGCGCCGGCCAAGCGAATCCCTCGGCCATAGATTGGAGCCTCGGGATTCTTCGTTTGCCGTAAAGCACAGGCAGTGCCCCACAAGAGAAACGGCCGTGGATGGCTTCCGAAAGAGGCACCTCTCGAGCTCTCCCGGAAAACACGATGATCCTCGTGGCGCGCAGCTGCAAAGTGAAGTGATTCCCCGAATGCGGCGCGAGAGGCGGACGGCAGTCAGCTTTGACCGATGAGACTCGGACGCAGACTGCGTTTCCTTCGGGGGATGCGTGCAGTTACGCTGCATCTGGCCGAGCGGGTCAGGGAGCTTCCCGGGAAAGAGAATTTTCTCGGAAAGGCAGCCGTCCCGGCGTTCCCTCAGGGTTCCTTCCCGGTGACCTCGTGCTGGTGAAAGTCGGGGTTTTGCCGGAGGCGGGCGGCGTCGGCGTCCCTGCCCGACTCGATGGCCTGCGCGGTGACGAGCGGCTCGAGACGCCTGCCCAGGGTCTTTTCAATCTGCCTGGAGAGCAGGAAGGCGTACTCGATGGCCTTTTCAAGCGAGGAATAGCGCTCGGGCAGGCGGGTGCTGGTTTCGCCGTTCACGAAGCGCAGCGCGTAGCCGTCCTCGTCCGCCTCGACGAGTATCTGCATTTCCTGCTCGCTCATTTCGTCTCCTCCAGATCGCACAGCACCTTCACGACCAGCTTTTTGCCCTCTCCGGAGCCGAGCAGCGGCTTGTGCGCGTCCCAGGGGAAGGTGATGAGGAAGGAGTCCTTCGCCATGCGCACCAGCGTGCCCTCGCCCGACTCGGAGGAGAGCATGCAGTCCTTCGCTTCATCATAAGCCTCCCAGGAATCCACGGCAGTTAGCGGCTTGACGCCGATCGCCTCGCCGTCGGCATAGTCCACGTGAATGTCGATGTAGCGGCGGTGCGCCTCCCAGCGGCCGTCGTCCAGCTCGCGGAAAAGCGGGCGGGAGAGGGTGGCATAGACGTTTTCGCCGTCGATTTCGATGCGGCCGGGCGCATCGGGCGTATAGCCTGCCAGAAAGTCGAGCGCCTTGTCCAGGTTTTTAGACAGTCCCTTATAGGCGTGCACGTGAGCCAGCGTATCGTAAATCATGGTAATCCCTCCTGTAAAATGTGTTACCTGGTCATTTCGGTCAGCATCTGATCCACCATGCACAGCATGCGGGGCAGGTGGAACGGCCCCTTGAAGGTGGAGCCCTTGGTGGAAGGCATCGTGGGCAGGCCGTCGCGGCGCAGGTAGCCGTACCACTCGCCGTATTGGGGGTCGGAGAAGTGCGCCTTTACGTAGTCGAGGGTCTTCTCGAACCAGTCGAGGTATTCCTGCTTTCCGGTGTCGCGGTAGGCCATCAGCGAGGCGATGAGGATCTCGTCGTGCGTCCACCACAGCTTCATGTCGTGCTCGTAGGCCTCGGTGGGCAGACCCTTGCAGTCGATGAAGTAGAGCAGCCCGCCATACTCTTTGTCCCAGCCGGCGTTGATCGCGTCGGTGAAGATGGATTCGGCCTCCTGATGCAGCGCCTTATCGCCCTTGTAGTTGGCGTACTCCATCATGAACCAGCTGCACTCGATGTCATGGCCGGGGTTGACCACGCGGCCGGCGGTCACGTCGCCCATGAATTCGCCGTTTAATCCGACGCTCTCCAGCGTGCAGTGCATGTCCTTTTTGCGGTGGTAGGTCAGAATGTCGTGCACGCACTGTTCGCTGCGTGCGTCGTAGAGGGCGGAATTTTCCGGATCGACCCGGCGCAGCACCGAGGAGATGTTCAGGTAGATCATCGGGTCGGCCAGCGAGCGGCCGGTGCGGGTCTCGGGAATGGTCTTGGGGCCCAGGCCGGTCGGGTCGGCGATCAGGCCGTTGTTGAGCTGCCAGATCAGCTCGTAGGCGCGCTTCGCCCGCTCGAGGCACTCCTTTTCGCCGGTCACGCCGTAGTACTCGGCGTTGGCGATGGCGTAGAAGCCCTCCGAGAAGCAGTAGCGGCGCTGGCGAAGCGGCCTGCCGTCCGCGGTGACGGTGAAGTACATCCGGTCGCCCGCCGCGCGGTTGATACAGTACTTCTCCATGAAGTCCAGGCAGGAGCGGCTGGCCTCGAGCCATTCGGGCCGCGTGCCGTAGACATGGCACAGGTAGGCGAAGATCCAGGCGCAGCGTCCCTGCATCCACACGCTCTTGTCGGTCGAGTAGATTTTGCCCTCGCGATCCAGGCAGGTGTACACGCCGCCGTGTTCGCGATCCATGCCGTTTTTCAGCCAGAAATCGATGCAGCGATCCAGCTCATCTCGCACCCAGGCGCGGGTTTCGTTCAGGTTCAGCATTGTTCCGTTCCTCCGATCGATTCGTTACCTCTATTATAGCGCGGCGGGGACGTTTTGTCAAAGCGTTGCGGCGCAAAGAGGCCGCCCGTCTCTCCGCGCGTTCGCGAAAAGGGGCGGCCGCAGCGCAGATTAGGGATTGCACCGCTGACAGGGGATATAGCCCGCGTCCAGCGCGGCCTGCCGGGTATCAAAGGACACCCTGTTCTCCGCGGCGGTGCGGCTCAGCGAGGAGCAGCCCGGCCGGTGGAACACGCGCGAGATTTTGTTGCCTGCATAGTCGGATGCTTCAGACGCGTCGGGCGCGGGGCTGGGAGAAGGCAGCGCGGGCTGCGTACCCTCAGGCAATGCGGCGCGCGTCTCCATGTCGATTCCGCGGCGGCTGCCCTCGGGAGAGAGCAGAAAGCCGGTCGCGCCGAAGAGCACAGCGGCGGTCAGCAGCGCGCACAGCGCCCGTTTCATCCGTTCGTTCATGCGATACAGCCTCTTTCGTTATTCTTCGTCGTCCCATGAAATGTCCTGACAGTAGACCCAGTAGTCGCCCTCGCGGCGGTAGCTCTCAAGGCCCGCGGGCGGCTCGACCTCGCCGGAAGCGGCGGGCACGGCGTAGCAGACCGAATCGACGCGCCCGTTTTGCGCGCGCACGCCGACCAGGCAGTACTCGGCCCCGGCGACGCAGGCAAGGTCTGCCCGCGCGAAGGTATAGTCGCCGTAGGTGAAGCCCTCGTCGACCGGCGCCTCCGCTTCAAAGAAGGCGCGCAGCTCCTGCAGAGCCTCGGGCCAGGCGCATTCGCTCAGCGCGAGGCGGGAACGCACATCGCTTTTCTGTGCGGGCGCGTCCATATCGTCGGTTTCGGCTGGCGAATCGCCGGATGACTGCGCCTCGGTCTCATCAGGCCGGGCGGGCGTGTCGAACGGGTCGGCGGCTTCCTCCGCCTTGGCGGGCGCGTCCAGCTCGTCGGTTTCGGGCGGCGAATCGTCCGAGGACGCGGCCTCGGGTGCTTCGGGTGCGGGCGAATCCAGCTCATCTGCAGTCTGCTCTTCCTCTGGCTGCACGGCCTGCTCATCGGACATGGCGCTGTTTTCCGTCGATTCGGGTTCGGGCAGACTGTTCGCCGCGGGCGGTTCATCCGCTTCGATCGGAACGTCCGCCTCGAGCAGTTCGTCCTGCGCGGTCGTTCCGAACAGGCGGGCGCACTCGGCCTGAACACACTCCAGCGTACACTCGATCGAGCCGTTCAGGTTGCCGAAGAGCAGGGGGATATAGCCCTGCGCCGTCTGCGCGGCCACCCCGATCAGGGCGTACTGCTCGAGCGTCAGTCCCTGTATATTGCGCGGATCGAACTTGACCGTCAGGCCGGCCTGGCCATACCTCGGCGCGCCGAACGCGCCCAGCGCCGCGCCCTGCCATTTTCCATTGACGCGGCCCAGCAGAAAGCCCTGAAGCGGCGTGCCGTCCGTGCCGCTGACGGTGAACTGCAGTGTGGCAAAGAGCGTGCGCCGCTCCAGACGCACATGGCCGCTTACGCCCGGCCTGAGACTGCGCAGCATGATGAGCGCGCGCCGGTAGTCTTCTCTGATCATGCGAAAAACCTCCCTCCGCTTGCCAGATTATACGGCGGCGGGAGGCGCGGTTATGCAAAGGGCGGGCGGCTTTCGAAGGTCAGGCCGTCGAGGCGCAGCCGGGTGCACCACAGCGCGATCTGCGCGGCGTGATGGGCGCGGTTGAAGGCACGATCGCCGTACTTGTCGTCGCCCAGCAGCGGATAGCCCAGAAAACTCATGTGGGCGCGGATCTGGTGCGTGCGGCCGGTGACGAGCTGCACCTCGACAAGGCTCGTGTCGCCGCGCGTCTCGAGCAGGCGATAGCGGGTTTCGATCGATAGCGCGCCGGGTGCGGGCGAGTTCAGTATCCGCACATGAGCCGAGGCCGCGTCCTTGAGAAGAAACGCCTTTCTGTCGGCCTGCGGCGGATTGGGCGCGCCGCGAACCAGGCACAGGTAGGTCTTTTCGACGCGGTGGCTTTTGAACGCGTCCAGCAGGTGCGCGAGGCCCTCCCCGGTCTTTCCAGCCAGCAGCACGCCGCCGGTGCCCACGTCCAGCCGGTGGGCAAGGCTCGCCGTGGGGCAACAGGTGCGCAGACGGGCGAGCATGGTGTCCGCGCCGATACTGTCCGCGTCCCCGTCGACCGGTACGCCCGCCGGCTTTTCCACCGCCAGCATGCGCTCGTCCTCGTAGAGGATGCGCAGCGGGGCGGTCAGGTATTTATCAGGCATGTAAAGGGTCACTTCGTCGCCGCCGCGCACAGTTGCCTGGCCGTCCGACTTGACGCCGTTTACCCGCACATCCCGCTTTTTCAGCGTTTCCTTGAGCAGGGAGGCCGGAATGCGGGGGAAGGCGCGGCGCAGATAGGCGGAAAGCGGCATGGCCGGCACGTGCTCCGGCACCAGATGTTTTTGCATGGATTGTCCTCGCTTTGTTTTCGATGGGTTTATTATACCGCGGCGGTTTATTAACTTCAAGCGCGCGAGTTGCAATCCGGGCGGTTTTCGAGTATAATAAGAGAGATTGTCAGATAAAGGACGGATCGCTGCATGAACATCGAGAAGCTGTATGCCTTCGCGCCGAGGGCGCGCGTGCTGGAAAACGAGCCGCTTGCCCGCCATACGACCTTCCGCGTGGGCGGGCCGGCCGACGTGCTGTTCCTGCCCGAAAGCGCCGAGGAGCTTCGGCAGGCGATGGAGCTGGCGCGCGAGGCGGGCGAGGACTGCCTGGTGATCGGAAACGGCTCGAACCTGCTGGTGCGCGACGGCGGCGTGCGCGGGCTGGTGATCAAACTGGCCGGGCCGATGTCGGGCATATCGGTCGAAGGGACTTCCATCCGGGCGCAGGCGGGCGCCTCGCTTTCGCAGGTCAGCCGGGCGGCGCTTCAGGCCTCGCTGACCGGGCTGGAGTTTGCCTCGGGCATCCCGGGCAGCCTGGGCGGCGCTCTGGCGATGAACGCGGGCGCGTACGGCGGCGAGCTGTCCCAGGTTGTGCGGGAGGCGATGGTGCTGATGGACGGCAGGGTGCAGACGCTTTCGCGCGAGGAGCTGGCCATGGGCTATCGCACGAGCCGCCTGCTGCGCGAGGGCGGAATCGTGCTGTCGGCCGTGCTCGACCTCAAAGAGGGCGACGCGTCTCAGATCGCCGAGACGATGGATGAGCTGAACCGCCGCCGCCGCGAAAAGCAGCCGCTGTCCTTCCCGAGCGCGGGCTCCACGTTCAAGCGGCCCGAGGGGTACTTTGCCGGGGCGCTGATCGAGCAGGCCGGGCTCAAGGGCTACGCGATCGGCGGGGCGCAGGTGAGCGAGAAGCACGCCGGTTTTTTGATCAATCGGGGCGGGGCGACCGCGAGCGACCTGCTCAGGCTGATTGAGTACGTGCAGGAGAGGGTGTACGCGCAAAGCGGCGTGCGCCTGGAAACCGAAGTGAGAATCTGCGGGGTGGACTGAAGTGGCCTATACAGCCGACGTCAAGAGCGAACTGATGCAGAGTCCCGTTCTGAAGGACTGCTGCGCCGGGGCCGAGCTGACCGCGCTTTTGCTGTTATCGGGCAGCATTTCGCTGTGCGGACTGGGCAGGTACCGGCTGACCTTCGGCAGCGAGAACGCCGCGGTGGTGCGCTACTGCTTCACGCAGCTCAAGCGCGCCTTTGCCCTCGCGCCCGAAATCCGCGCCGTGCGCAGCAATCAGCGGGGCGAGCACATCCGCTATCAGCTGCAGCTGGAGGGCGAGGAGGCGGCAGGTTTGCTGGACAGGCTGGGGCTGCTCGACCCCAAACAGCTGCTGGGCATCCGGATGCGGCCGGGGCGGGCGATTCTTTCCCGCGAATGCTGCCGCAAGGCGTACCTGCGTGGCGCGTTCCTGGCCTGCGGGTGGATCAGTCAGCCTGAAAAGGCGTATCATTTCGAGTTTGCCGCGCCCGACGAGGAACAGGCGAAGACGCTGCAGGAGCTGATCGCCCGGTGGGACGTGCAGGCGAGAATTTCCGCGCGAAAGAGCCAGCAGATCGTCTACGTCAAGAAGAGCGAGGACGTGGAGACGCTGCTGGGCGTGCTGGGCGCGTCGAGCGCGCTTTTGACGTTTGAAAACGTGCGCATCATGAAGGGCCTTCGAAACGACCTGAACCGGCAGATGATCTGCGACGACTTCAACACCGACAAGACGGTGCGGGCGGCCGCTCAGCAGTTGGACGACATCGCCGTGATCGAAAAGTACCTGGGCCTTGGCAGGCTGCCCGCATCCCTTCGCCAGGTGGCCGAGGCGCGTATCGCCAGCCCGGACGCGACGCTCAGCCAGCTGGGCGAGCTGATGGACCCGCCCGCGGCCAAGTCGGCGGTCAACAAGCGCATCCGCAGGCTGGGCGAGCTGGCGCAGAAACTGCGCGACGAACACGGATTATAGGGTATATGGGAGGGAATATGCTCTTACGCGAGAAGGTCGCCGCCTTTGACATGGACGGCACGATGATCGATTCGATGATCTACTGGCGAAACGCCTATCAGGAATTCCTGGCGGAGCGGGGCCTTAAGATGCCCGCCGCACTCACGCACCTGAGCGAGGAAAAGGTCTACGCGCGCAAAGCCTGCGAGGCGATCTGCGAGACCTACGGCCGGGCGCTGGGCATGAACATGGACGACGTCTGGGAGGCGTTTTCCCGCCTGATCGTGCGCCACTACGCGACGGACGTGCAGCTCAGGCCGGGCATTCTCGAGTACCTGGACGCGCTGCGGGCGCAGGGCGTGCGCGTGGGCGTGGCGACGGCGACCAGACAGGACATGGCCGAGGTGGCGCTCGAGCGGCTGCGCCTGGCCGAGCGGATGGACTTTGGCTACTTCGGCGAGGAAATGACCAAGGATCGGCCCGAGTACTTCCTGCGCCTGGCCAGGGAGCAGGGCGCGCAGCCGTCCGAGTGCGTCATGTTCGAGGACGCGCTCTACTCGATGAAGGGCGCGAAGGCGGCAGGCTTTCGCGTGTACGCGATCGAGGACTCCTTCGCAAGGCCGGACAAGCCGGAGATCCTGCGCCTGTGCGATCGTTACTTTACCGACTACCGCGAGCTGATGAACGGGGAGGATACGAGCAAATGAGAGCGGATGCGACGTGCGTCAACTGTCTGTATGTGCAGCAGTACGACCGGGTGAAGGCGCGCCACGAGGAAGAAAAGAAGGCCGAGTATCTGTGCGAGGTCATGCGGCTGATCTCCTGCGGCGTTCGGGAAGGACTGACCGCGCCGGTGATCTACGCGCAGATTCAGGCGGCGTACGACCGGGCGTTTGAGGTCGAGACCCACTACGGTCCGGAAAAGAGCCACTACAACCGCCTGATCATGGCGCAGGAGGACGCGATTCGCGAGCGCATTGCCCGGGCGGAGGATCCGGTCGAGGCGGCGTTGTGCATTTCCCGCGCGGCCAATTACATCGACTTCACCGTGGGCGCGGCGCTGAGCGAGGATCTGCTCGGCCAGTTGCTCGAGCAGGCGCAGGAGCATCCGCTCGATCCGGCTGAATACGCGAACCTGAAGCGCGACCTCGAGGGGGCGAAACGCCTGGTCTATCTGACCGACAACTGCGGCGAGGTGGTGCTGGACAAGCTGGTCGTGGAGCAGCTGAAGGCGCGCTATCCGCACCTTGAGCTGACCGTGCTGGTGCGCGGGCGCGAGGCGATGAACGACGCGACGATGGAGGACGCGCGGGAGTGCGGACTGTGCGCCGTGGCAAAATGCGTGGGCAACGGCGATAACGCCACCGGCACCTCGCTGCCCGACATCAGCGCCGAGGCAAAGTCGCTGCTCGAGCGGGCCGACGTGCTCATTTCCAAGGGACAGGGCAATTTCGAGACGCTGCACGGCTCGGGACTGAACATCTACTACCTGTTCCTGTGCAAGTGCGACCGGTTTACCAGCCTGTTCCACGCGCCGCGAAACGCCGGCATGCTGGTCAACGAGCGCCGGGTGGCCGACTGATGCGCTGCGAGAGAAAAACTGCGCCCGGCCGGCGAGCGGACAAACTTCGGTGGGGGTCCGGGGGAGCGCGAAGCGCAGCGGAGCCTCCCCCGGCGGCAGCGTGGGTGCAGGCTCAGCCTGCCTCGGGGCTTTGGAAACACGCAGACCCTGGCCGCTTGAAT
>CAKUFI010000079.1 GCA_934647305.1 uncultured Clostridia bacterium
TCGCCCTTGGCGAAACTGCCGACGGCTCAAATCGAAGATTTGAGGCGCGGCACCTGGCCGGGGAGCTTGCTTCCCCGGCCACCAGCTTGTCAAATTTTTTTTGACAAGCTGAGAGCCGCCGGAGAGGGCGGCTCTTCACGCTGCGCTTCAGAGCAGTCGATCGTTTCGTTACGCACGGATCTCCATCCAGATCTTGTCGTACAGGGACATATTGTCGGAGATGTCGTAGAAGAACTCGCACTTGTCCAGCTTCTCCTGGGAGGGATTCAGGGCCTCCTCCGCCTTCTCCTCGTCGGTGTAGCCGTCGATGACCTGCTGCACGGGGGAGGAATAGTAGATGTAATCCTGGTTCTTCTCGGCGATATCGGGGCGGCACATGAAGTCGATGAACTTCATCGCGGCCTCCTGGTTCTTGCTGCTCTTGGGGATGCACATGCCGTCGATCCAGACGTTGCTGCCCTCTTCAGGCACCACGTAGGCCAGCTTGTCGTTGCCCTCCATGGCGTAGAGCGCGTCGCCCGACCACATGACGGCCATCGCCGCCTCGCCCGCGATCATCTTGTCCTTGGTCTCGTCGACCAGGTAGCCCGCCACGATGCCGTCTTCCTTCTGCTTGAGCAGCAGCTCCTTGACCGCGCTGAGCGCCTCTTCTTCCTGGGTGTTCAGCGAGTAGCCCAGGTACTTCAGGCCCACGCAGAAGGAGTCGCGGATGGAGTCCAGCATGAACACGCTGCGCTCATACGCCGGGTCGAACAGGCTGCTCCAGCTGGTGACCTCGCCGTCCACCTTCTCGGTGTTGTACAGGATGCCCACCGTGCCCCACATGTAGGCCACGGAGTACTTGCAGTCGGGGTCGTAGTCGGGCTTCTTGCACCAGTCCACCAGGTTCGCCACGTTGGGCATCTTGGACAGGTCCAGCTCGGCCAGCATGTCTTCCTTGATCATGCGCTCAATGATGTAATCGGAGGGGAAGATGACGTCATAGGAGCCGGAGCCCTTCTCGAGCTTGGCGAACATCTCTTCATTGGTGGTGAAGTTGGTATAGTTCACCTTGATGCCGGTCTCCTGCTCGAACATCTTGATCACGTCTTCATCAATGTAATCGAACCAGTTGAACACCGTCAGCGTCGTGCTCTTTTCGCCGCAGCCGGACAGGGAAACAACCATCAGCCCCAGAACCAGGGCCAGCGCCAGCAGGGAAACCAGTCTCTTTTTCATTTCGTCATCCTCCAAAAGTGTGGTATATCTTCAGGGCAGCCGCCCTCAAGACCGGGGAACAGGTACGTTCGAGAGGCCTTGCGCAGCCTTCGAGTGCTTTTCGGGTGACAGGGAATGTGCTTCTTCCTATTGAGAAGCCCATCCCATTTGCACTTCGTGCGAGAAAAGCGTCTGTTCAGTGCGGATAGCCATTTTCCCGCAGGTGTTTTTCGGGCGCGTATATCGTGGTTCCCCGTAACCCTTGTGGGGCAGCGGCCACGAGTGTACCGACCGCGAAGAATCTGGAGGCTCTGATCTATGGCCGACAGATTCGCTTGGCCGGCGCCAGCACCGCCTCCAGGCTCAGCCTGGTCATGACACGTCCTCGAGCGAGCTGCGCTTGTTGACGATCAGCAGCAGCACGAGCACGGCAATGAACATCAGCGTGGACAGCGCGTAGATGGAGGGCTCGATGCCCTTGCGCGCGGCCGAATAGATGACCATGGACAGGTTCTGGTCGGTGTAGGAGGTGAAGTAGCTGATGACAAAGTCGTCCAGCGACATGGTGAAGGAGAGCAGCGCGCCGGTAATCACGCCGGGCGTGATCTCGGGCAGTATGACCTTCTGCACGGCCTGCATGGGGGTGCAGCCCAGGTCGAGGGCGGCCTCGTAGGTGTTCACGTCCATCTGCCTGAGCTTGGGCAGCACGGCGAAGAGCACGTAGGGCGTGTCGAAGGCGACGTGCGCCATGACCATCGTCCAGTAGCCCATCGGGATGTTGACGAACACGAACATCAGCATCAGGGACACGCCGGTCACGATGTCGGGCGCGGTCATGGGCAGGTAGGAGACCTTCATCAGGACGGCCGCCGGGCGCTTCTTCATGGCGTGGATGCCGATGGCGGCGGCGGTGCCCAGGATGGTGGCGATGATCGTGGCAACGACGGCCACGGAGACCGTGACCCACAGCGCCTGCAGGATGTCGCTGCGCTGGGTCAGGCGGACGTACCAGTCGAAGGTGAAGCCGCCCCACTTGGCGCGCGACTTGGACGCGTTGAAGGACAGCACGATCATCACCGCGATGGGCGCGTACAGGAAAATGAGGATCAGGGCCAGGTAAATGCCCCGCAAGGTCTTTTTCATTTACACCACCCCTCCATTCTCCTTCTTGGGATCGGCGCGGTTGAGCAGGCTCATCGAGATGATAATCAGGATCATCATGATCAGCGACAGGCTGGAGCCGAAGTTCCAGTTATTGAGCTCCAGGAACTGCTTCTCGATCACGTCGCCGTAGAGCATGAACCGTCCGCTGCCCAGCAGGCGCGAGATGGCAAACGTGGTCACGGCCGGCATGAACACCATGGTCACGCCCGAAATGATGCCCGGAATGGACAGCGGCAGCGTCACCCGGCAGAAGACCTGAATGTTGTTCGCGCCCAGATCCTCGGCCGCCTCGATCACGCGCTCGTCCATTTTCTTCAGGCAGCTGTGAATGGGCAGGATCATGAACGGCAGGAAGTTGTACACCATGCCGAAGAGCACCGCGCCCTCCGTGCCGATCATGTGAAGGGGCTGAAGGCCGATTGCCTTGAGGCAGGTATTGATGATGCCGTTGTCCTCCAGCATGCTCATCATCGCGTAGGTGCGCAGCAGGAAGTTCATCCACATGGGCAGCAGGAACAGCACGAACAGCGTCTTCTTGCGTCCGAAGTCCTTGCTGGCCAGGAAGTAAGCCGCCGGATACCCCAGCACCAGGCAGATCAGCGTGCAGAAAAACGCCAGGTACAGGCTGTGCCAGAGAATCTTCAGGTAGGTCGGCTGCGCGAAGGCGATCAGCTGCTGAAAGGTGAACGTGCCGTCGGGCAGGGTAAAGGCATAGTAGAGCACGAAGAGCAGCGGCGCAATGGTGAACAGACACAGCCACAGCGCGTACGGCCAGGCAAACCAGCTTCTTTTCACCGCTTACGCCTCCTTCATCTTGTGCATGATGTGGATGTTGAAGGGCACGATGGTCAGGCCCACGCGGGTGCCGACGGGCTGCATGGTAGTGGAGTGCACCTTGAAGGTATACTGCTCGGTGCGGATCATCATCTCGTAATGCACGCCCTTGAACAGCACGCTCGCCACCTCGCCGCACAGCTGGCCCACGTCCTCGCCCACGACCATCACGTCCTCCGGGCGCACGACCACGTCCACCGGCTCATTGAGCGCAAAGCCCTCGTCCACGCACGGGAAGTCCTGGCCCAGCATGTTGACCAGCTCGTCCCTCACCATCACGCCGGGGATGATGTTGCTCTCGCCGATAAAGTCGGCCACGAAGGCGTTCTTCGGCTCGTCGTAAATGCGCTTGGGGTCGCCGATCTGCTGGATGCAGCCGTGGTTCATGACCACGACCGTGTCCGACATGGTCAGCGCCTCCTCCTGATCGTGGGTGACATAGATGAAGGTGATGCCCAGCTGCTGCTGCATGGTCTTCAGCTCGATCTGCATCTCCTTGCGCAGCTTCAGGTCCAGCGCGCCCAGCGGCTCGTCCAGCAGCAGCACCTCAGGCTCGTTGACCAGCGCGCGCGCGATGGCGATTCGCTGCTGCTGGCCGCCGGAGAGCTGATCGACCGAGCGCTTCTCGTAGCCGGTCATCTTCACCAGGCTGAGCATGCGCTTCACCCGGCGGTCGATCTCGTCCTTGGGCAGCTTCTTGAGCTTCAGGCCGAAGGCGATGTTGTCGTAGACGTTCAGGTGAGTGAACAGGGCGTACTTCTGGAACACCGTGTTGATGCGGCGCTTGTAGGGCGGCACGC
Source organism: uncultured Clostridia bacterium (assembly GCA_934647305.1). Classification (GTDB taxonomy): domain Bacteria; phylum Bacillota; class Clostridia; order Christensenellales; family Aristaeellaceae; genus CAKUFI01. The sequence goes on from CAKUFI010000079.1 coordinate 3,996, forward strand.
CCGCGATGTTCTTGCCCTCGAAGAGCACCTCGCCCTCGTCGGCGTACTGAAAGCCGCCGATGATGCGCAGCATGGTGGTCTTGCCGCAGCCGGACGGGCCCAGCAGCGTGACGAACTCGCGCTTGCGAATGTACAGGTTGATGTTTTTGAGCGCAGCGGTGTCGTCGAAGGACTTCGAAACGCCCTTGAGCTCAATCAGGTGAACGTCTTCAATCATGGCAGCGGCCCTCCAGTGCGTTAATGATGTGATATCGTGTATGCTGCAAGGACTTTCCTGTCCGATGCCCTGGCGACAGCCGCGTTGGCATTCGGGGGATATGCATATCTGCTATGGATATGCTGTGCGGATCAGAGTGCTTTCCGGGAGAGCTCGAGAGGGGCCTTTCTCAGAAAGGCCGCCTCTCGAACGTTCTTGTTCAGAAAGTGGGCGGGGTGGAGACCCAGATGACGCGGGCGGGGATTTTGCCGGGGTTGACCAGCTTGTGCTTGTCGGTGGGGTGATAGTAGAAGCTCTCCCCCTTGCGGGCGCGCACCACGCGCATGCCCACGACCACCTGCACGCACCCGCTGAGCACGTAGCCGAACTCCTCGCCCTCGTGGGGGTCGTCCTCGGCGGTCTCGCCGTGCGGGCCGATCTCGACCAGTATGGGCTCCATGCGGTTTTTCTGCGCCGTGGGCACCAGCCACTGGATGCTGCCCTTCAAGCCCTCCTCGTCGGTCTTGACGTACATGTCGTCCTCGCCGAAGACCAGCTTTTCCTCGGCCTTTTCGCTGAAAAAGGCGGTCAGGTCGGTGCCCAGGCACTCCAGGATGTCGGTCAGGGTGGCGATCGAGGGCGAGGTCAGGTCGCGCTCGAGCAGGGAGATAAAGCCCTTGCTCAGCTCGCACCGGTCGGCCAGCTCTTCCTGAGTCAGGCCGCGCTGAAGCCTCAGTTTCTTAATTTTCGCGCCGATTTCCATTGATGAACACCCCGCAGAAAAAACGCTCGATGAGTTTAGTGGTTGTAAACCGTGAAAGCTTCTATATTAAACCACCAACCCGCTCTCTTGTCAATAGGCGCGGGGCCTTTTCCCTGTTAAACTATAATTACGGCGCGAGATTCCCCCGTTTTTCCGGATAATCCGCGCAAAAATCACCCGAAAAGCCCGCCTTTTCCGCCCCCGGGCCGGTTTTCGCCCGGTTTTTGCCCCGGCCCGCCCGGGACTGCCTCTCCCCTGCCCCGGCGGGCCGTTTTTGCGCCCATCGGTCGACCTATTATGCGTTCCAAAGTTTAGTGACAGCAAACCGCGTCCCTCGCGCGCCGCCGCCCTCCGCGTGGAAAATTTTTAATTCGCGATATTCTTAACAATTTACCCGGTGACAGTTTGCCAATTATGTAGTATACTTGTCATTAGAGCTATTTTTTCGCTAAACTCCCGTCTTTCCGCGCGGAGACATAATACGCACAAGGCTGGACAACACATGCAAAAAATTCTGAAACTCCTGGACCGTTTTTTCCCCCGCTACGCCTATTTCCCGGTGATCCTGACCGTGGTCATTAACGGCCTAGTCTACTATGGCTGCTACCTGCTCACCGCGCATCGGACGAGCTTTTACGACCTGTCCATTCCCTGGGACGCGCGCGTCCCCTTCTGGCCCCCGGCGATCAGCGTGTACGTGCTCTCCTACGTCTTCTGGGTGGTGAACTACGTGCTCATCGCCCGCGAGAGCAAGGCGCACTGCTACCGTGTGCTGGGCGGTGACTGGATCGCCAAGGTGCTCTGCGCACCGTTTTTCCTGCTGCTGCCCGCCACGATCGCGCGGCCGGACGCCTCGGGAAGCGGCCTGTGGCTGTGGATCACGCGCATCATCTACGCCAGCGACTCGCCGCGAAACCTGTTTCCGTCGATACACTGCCTGGAGAGCTGGCTGTGCTGGCGCGGGCTGTTCGGCTGCAAAAAGACGCCCATGTGGTACAAGGCCTTCAGCGGCGTGTTCGCGGTGCTGGTCTGCGCGTCCACCGTGCTGGTCAAGCAGCACGTGCTCCTCGACATTCCCGCGGGAATCCTGCTGGCCGAATTCGGGCTGCTGATGGCGCGCCTTTTCAAGGTGGGCGACCGCTTCCGCCTGCCCGACGCTGAATAATTGGAGGTTATCATGATCGGGTTTTTCGACTATACGGTATGGCTGACCTACGCCTCGCTGATTTCGGCGGTCGTCGGCATTTTCACCTGCTTTGCCGGGGCGGGACACCCCTACCTGGGCGCGATGTGCCTGCTGTTCTCCGGCCTGTGCGACGCGTTTGACGGCAAGGTGGCGCGCACCAAGAAGGACCGCACGCCCATGCAGAAAAAATACGGCATCCAGATCGACTCGCTCGCCGACATCATCGCCTTCGCGGTGCTGCCCGCCTGCATCGGCGCGGCGCTGTATCGCACCTCGGCGGTGTTTGACGCGCCGAACGACCCCTGCCTGATCGCGCGCATCCCCTATCCGATCTATGTGGCGGTCTTCTGCGTGTACGTGCTGGCCGCGCTGATCCGCCTGGCCTATTTCAACGTCACCGAGGAGGAAAACCAGGCGAAGGGTATCGCCGTGCGCTCCACCTACACCGGGCTGCCCGTGACCTCCGCCGCGATGATCTTTCCCTCGTTCCTGCTGCTGCAGTACCTGCTGCCCGAGGACATCGCCGTGGCCTATTACGGCTGCATGCTGCTGACCGCGGTGCTGTTCGTGTCCCGGTTCAACATCAAAAAGCCGGGCCTGCGCGGCATACTGTTCATGGTAGGTATCGGCGCGGTCGAGTTCGCGCTGATCGTGGTGCTGGTGGCGCTGAGCCGCAGGCGGGTGGGATGCTGAGGTTCCTCTACGGCACGGCGGCGGGCAGGCTGCTGCTCAGGCCCCTGACCTCTCGCGCGCTTTCAGGGCTCGCCGGCCGCTTCATGGACAGCCGGGCCTCGCGCCTGCTCATCGGCTCCTTCGTCCGCAAAAATCACATCGACCTGTCCGACTATCTGCCCGCGCGCTACGGCAGCTTCAACGCCTTCTTCACCCGCGAAATCCGCCCGGAGAAGCGTCCCTTCGACCCGCGCCCGGAGAGCCTGTGCTCCCCCTGCGACGGCCTGCTCTCCGCCTACTCAATCGGCGAGGACAGCGCCTTCGCCATCAAGGGCAGTCTGTACACCCCCGCAAGCCTGCTGGGCGGCGACCCGAGGGCCGCGCTGTTTACGGGCGGCACGGCGCTGGTGTTTCGCCTGTGCGTGAACCACTATCACCGCTATCGCTACTTCGACTCGGGCGTGAAGGGCGAAAACCGCTTTATTCCGGGCGCGCTGCACACCGTGCGCCCCATCGCGCTTGAGCACACCGACGTGTTCGTCCAGAACTGCCGCGAGTACACCTTCCTCGAAACCGACCATTTCGGCGCCGCGGCTCAGATCGAGGTGGGCGCGATGCTGGTGGGCAAAATACGCAACCTGCACGGCCCCTGCCGCTTTGAACGGGGGCAGGAAAAGGGCATGTTCCTCTACGGCGGCTCGACGGTCGTGCTGCTGCTCCAAAGGGGCGCGGCCGCGCTGCCCGATTCGCTCTTCGATACCACCGCGCGCGGCCTGGAAACCCCCGTGCGCTGCGGCCAGGTCATCGGCCGCGCCGCCAGAGCCTGAAAAACGCTCCCCCTTCAACGCCCGCCAGCCGGGCCGCCGAGGGAGGGAGCGCCTTTTATATTTGCCTTCAAGACTTGAAAACCACGCCGCTTTCGCTCTGACGCGGGGCTTTTGCAGCACAAAAACACCGCAGCTCGTATGAACTGCGGCGATGTGGTGGAGCATAGGGGATTCGAACCCCTGACCTCAACGATGCGAACGTTGCGCGCTACCAACTGTGCTAATGCCCCATGGTCTGACGGGTGGAAAGGTTTCTTTCCCCTCGCGACTTATACAGTATACTACTTGTGCGTCGTAATGTCAAGTACTTTTTTTCCGGCCGTTGGAAAAAACCATGTAAACCCGCACGCGAAGCGGCCGGCGGGCCTGACAAGCGCGCGCGGCTGTGCTATAATGGGGTGCATACGGAGCAAATCAGGAGGCGAACCATGAGCGAAAAGCAGGGCGCGCCCGAGGCCATTCGGGTTCGGGGCGCGAGAGTACATAACCTGAAAAATGTGGACGTGGACGTTCCGCTGCACAAAATCGTCGGCGTGGCGGGCGTGTCCGGGTCGGGCAAGTCGTCGTTGGCGCTGGGCGTGCTGTACGCCGAGGGCTCGCGGAGGTATCTGGAGGCGCTGTCCACCTACACCCGGCGGCGCATGACGCAGGCCGAAAAGGCGCAGGTGGACGAGCTGCGCTATGTGCCGGCGGCGCTGGCGCTGCATCAGAGGCCGGGCGTGCCGGGCATGCGCAGTACCTTCGGCACGTCGACCGAGCTGCTCAACGTGCTGCGGCTGATGTTTTCCCGCCTGGCCAGTCATCGCTGCCCGAACGGACACGCCGTGCCGCCCTCGCTGAACGTGGCGGCGGGCCTGGCGCTGACCTGCCCGGAATGCGGCGCGAGCTTCTTCCCGCCCTCGGCCGAGGAGCTGTCCTTCAACAGCACCGGCGCCTGCCCGAAGTGCGACGGCACGGGCATCGTGCGCGTGGTAGACGAGTCCACGCTGGTGCCGGACGACTCGCTCTCGATCGACGAGGGCGCGGTGCTCCCCTGGCAGACGCTGATGTGGTCGCTGATGAAGGAGATCGCCCAGAAGATGGGCGTGCGCACCGACGTGCCCTTCCGCGACCTCACGCCGAAGGAAAAGGAGATCGTCTTCCACGGCCCGGCGGAAAAGGTGCACCTGTTTTACCAGAACCAGAAGACCGGCGCGGCAGGCGAAATGGACTTCACCTACTTTAACGCCGTCTATACCGTCGAAAACGCGCTCGCCAAGGTCACGGATGAAAAGGGCATGAAGCGCGTCGAACGCTTCCTCAAGCAGGGCCCCTGCCCCGACTGCGGCGGCTCCAGGCTCAGCGAGCGTGCCCGTTCGCCCAGGATTCGCGGCCTGAGCCTGCCCGACGTCTGCCGCATGCCGCTGAGCGCGCTCAGGCGCTGGGTGGATGAGGTGCCCGCCTCCCTGCCCGAGGAAATGAGGAGCATGGCCGAGAGCATCTGCGATTCGTTCCGGGGCATGGCGGCCAGGCTGCTGGAGCTGGGCCTGGGGTACCTGACGCTCGAGCGCGAGGCTTCCACCCTCTCCACCGGTGAAAGGCAGCGGGTGCAGCTGGCGCGCTCGGTGCGCAATCGCACCACCGGCGTGCTCTACGTGCTCGACGAGCCGTCCATCGGCCTGCATCCCTCGAACATCCAGGGCCTGCGCGGCGTGATGCGCGACTTGATCGCCGACGGCAACTCGATCGTGCTGGTCGATCACGATACCCAGATCCTCAAGGACGCAGACTGGCTCATCGAAATGGGCCCCGCCGCCGGCGCGCAGGGCGGAAACGTCATCGCCCAGGGCACGATCGCGCAGGTCGCCGCCAACCCGCGCTCCCAAATCGGCGGCTTTCTTTCGGGCGCGCGGCAGGTGCAGGCCAGGCCGAGGGCCGACGCGGCGCACCTGTTCGACCTGGGCGCGATCGAAATGACCACCGGGCCAATTCACACCGTGCAGTCCCTCTCCCTGAGGCTCCCCAAGGGCCGGCTGACCGCCGTCACCGGCGTGTCCGGCTCGGGCAAGACCACGCTGATCCTCGAGAGCCTGATTCCCGGGCTGCAGACCGCGCTGCGCGGCGAGCCGCTGCCTGAGCACGTGAAGTCGGTCCGCGCGCCCGGCATTGCCCAGGTCAAGCTGATCGACGCCACGCCCATCGGCGTCAACGTCCGCTCCACCGTGGCCACCTACGCCGGCGTGCACGACGAGCTGCGCAAGGTCTACGCCCGCACGCCCGACGCGAAGCGCCTGAATTACAAGGCCGGCGACTTTTCCTATAATACCGGCTCTCTGCGCTGCCCCACCTGCGACGGCACCGGCTCCATCAGCCTGGACATCCAGTTCCTGCCCGACGTGGAGATCGTCTGTCCCGACTGCGGCGGCTCGCGCTACTGCCGGGACGCTTCCCAGGTTTTCAGGCCCCGCAGGGACGGCACAGCCCATACCCTGCCCCAGCTCATGTCGCAGAGCGTCGACGAGGCGCTCGCCTCCTGCGGCGACCTGAAGCTGGTATCCGGCAGACTGCGCACGCTGCATGATCTGGGCCTGGGCTACCTCACCCTGGGCGAAGCCACTCCCAGTCTCTCCGGCGGCGAGGCGCAGCGGCTCAAGCTCGCCAGCGAAATGGGACGCGGCCAGGGCGACACTATCTTCGTCTTCGACGAGCCCACCATCGGCCTGCACCCGCTCGACGTGCAGACGCTGCTGGCCGTCTTTCAGCGCCTCATCGACAGCGGCGCGACCGTCCTCGTGATCGAGCACGACCTCGACCTCATCCGCAGCGCCGACTATGTCGTGGATATGGGCCCTGGCGGCGGCGACGAGGGCGGCCGGATCGTCGCCTGCGGCACACCCGAACAGATCCGCGCCTGCCCGCAAAGCGTCACCGGGCGATACCTGTAGCGCGCCGTATTTCCGCAGCATTGGCGGGAATTTCGCGCCGCGCAGCGCGCAATCTTTACCTGCTCCCTGTACAATTATGGAGCATTCTTTCAGTCAAAGGAGTCTGTCCATGGACAAGCAAACCGTCGATTACCGCCCGACCGTACGCGCCTGCTTCACAGGATATATCGTTCAGGCCGTGATCAACAACTTCGCGCCGCTGCTGTTTCTGACCTTCCAGGCGCAGTACGGCATCCCGCTCTCCCAGGTCACGCTGCTCATCACCGTCAATTTCCTGTTGCAGCTGCTGGTCGACTGCGCGTCGGTGTTCTTCATCGACCGAATCGGCTACCGCGCGAGCGCGCTGCTGGCCCACGGCTTTTCCGCGCTGGGTCTGATCCTGCTGGCCATACTGCCCCAGGTACTGCCCTCCGCATTCACCGGCCTGCTGATCGCAGTGTTCTGCTACGCGCTGGGCGGCGGCCTGCTCGAGGTCATCATCAGTCCGCTGGTCGAGGCCTGCCCAAGCGACCGCAAGGCGCAGACCATGAGCATGCTGCACTCGTTTTACTGCTGGGGCAGCGCGGGCGTCGTCGTGCTCTCGACGCTGTTTCTGGCCGTCTTCGGCAGGGGCAGCTGGCGCGTACTGGCCCTTCTGTGGGCGATCCTGCCCCTCGTAAACGGCCTGGTCTTTACAAAGGTGCCCATCGCCACGCTGATCGATGAGGACGAGCGCGGCCTGACCCTCCGCGAGCTGTTCAGCCTGAAAACCTTCTGGATTCTCATGGTGCTCATGCTGTGCGCCGGGGCCAGCGAGCAGGCGGTCAGCCAGTGGGCCTCCACCTTCGTCGAGCGCGGCCTGGGCGTGACCAAGGCGCTGGGTGATCTGGCCGGCCCGACGGTCTTTTCACTGCTCATGGGCCTCTCCCGCGCCTTCTACGGCAAAAAGGGCGACCGGCTCGACCTGAGCAAGCTCATGCTGCTCTCGGCCGGGCTGTGCGTCGCAGCCTACCTGATTATCGGCCTGACCAGCCACCCGCTCGCAGGCCTGCTGGGCGTGGCGCTGGCCGGTCTGTCGGTCGGCATGGCCTGGCCGGGCACCTACAGCCGTGCCTCGGTCGCCATCCCTAAGGGCGGCACCGCCATGTTCGCGCTCTTCGCGCTGGCCGGCGACCTGGGCTGCTCCTCCGGCCCCACGCTGGCGGGCGCGGTCGCGGGCGCGCTGGGTGAAAACCTGCGCCTCGGCATCCTCAGCGGCGTCATCTTCCCCACCCTCATGATCGTGTTCCTGCTCCTGCTGAACCGTAACGTCAAGGAACAGACCAATCGCCTGAATTAGCCAAAACGCAAACGGGGCGCGCTCCGCCCTCCCCCGAACCCCCTCCTGCGCAGGCTCGCTCCGCTCGCCTGCGCCCCGCCGCGCGCTGCGCGCCGGGCTGCCGCGCCGCTTCGCGCCGCGCCCCTCCGGGG
>CAKUFI010000080.1 GCA_934647305.1 uncultured Clostridia bacterium
ACCCGCTGCCGCCGGATAGAACACGAACCCGGCCGCCATAGATTAGAGCGGCTGGCCGGGCAGTGCCCGGTTCCACCTGCTTCCGCCGGATAGAACACGAACCCGGCCGCCATAGATTAGAGCGGCTGGCCGGGCAGTGCCCGGTTCCACCTGCTTCCGCCGGATAGAACACGAACCCGGCCGCCATAGATTAGAGCGGCTGGCCGGGCAGTGCCCGGTTCCACTTGCTTCCGCCGGATAGAACACGAACCCGGCCGCCATAAATCAGAGCGGCCGGGTTCTTCGATTTTCTGAGGCGGAGGAGGTTGGCGCTATTTGAGCGCGGTGCGGGGGGAGAGCAGGCCGTCCTTGCCGAAGCGGTCGTTGAGCGCGGTCTCGATGCCGGTCATGCAGCGGGTCATGCGCTCGGCGGCGTCGGCGGTGGACTGGCCCATGGAGATCTGCTTTTCGTAGGCAGCGACGGCCTCCTCGAAGCTCGAGTACAGCTCCGGGGTCAGCACGGCGTACTTTTCGCCGAAGGATTCGGTGAGCAGCGTGTTGAGCGTGCGCGCGGCGTACATGTGCTGCTGCATGCCGGGCAGTATGTCCTCGGCGATGGCGGTATTGTTCTTGCGCGCCATGGCGTCGTACTGATTGAGCACCTGATTCATGTTGTCCTGTATGGAGACGGTCAGGGCCTCGCGCGTTTTGTCCAGGCGGCGCAGGGCGTTCCCGCGGCTCACCAGCGCGAACACCGCGATAAGCAGCAGCGCGCAGGCTGCGGCCAGCTGCATGTACAGCCGGGTCTTTTTGGGAGAAACAGCGTAATTGCGTTTGGTTCTGCGCTTTAGAAATACCATGGGAAGCCTCCTGTAAAAGAAGTGTATAGACAGTGCGCCGCGGCGTACCCTTATGATACTATGCGACTGCACTCTTAAATATACGCGATGGACGCAAAAAATCCTGCTTTTCGGACGAAAAATGCCATTTTTTAGGGAAAAGGCTGGAAATGTAGGACTGAAAGAAGGCGGTTTTAGGGAACAAACGCCATGAAATGCAGAATATGGGCGGCGGAGCGGGCCTGAAAAAAGGAAAGGAGGGACGCGCGGGACGCAAAAAACTCCCTCCTGGACAGCGCCGGGAGGGAGTCGGGAAGCGTCAGGTGATGTCGCGCAGGGTCATTTCGATGCGGTCGTCGATTTCGACCGTGCCCACGCCGAAAATGGCGGTGTCCAGGCGGCCGTGAAGCGGTCTGGTCCACTCCTCGCCGATCGCCTGCCGGCCGCGGCACATGCCGATGACCGAGCCGATGGTCGCGCCGTTGCAGTCGGTGTCGAAGCCGGTCTGCACGGCCATGCAGATGGACTTGCCGTAGCCGCCGCGGCCGTAGAGCAGCGAGGCGGTCACGATCTCGGCATTTGAGATGGTGTGGCACCAGTCGTGGGTGCTGAACTCGTCCCAGCGGGCGTGGATGTGGGCGAAGCACTGCTCGGCGGGGGTGTTTTCTTCATAGTCGCGGATGACCTCGGTCAGGTGCTTCATCAGGCGGGAGGCGCGCGGGATGAACTTCAGCGAGGCGTAGAGCGCGTCCTCCACGCTGTCTGTGCGCGCGGCCAGGGCCAGCAGCGCCGCCACCCACATTTCGCCGTAGACGCCGTTTTTGACGTGCGACACGCTCGCGTCGCGCCAGGCCATTTCCGCGGCGGTCTCGGGGCGGCCGGGGTTGATGTAGCCGAAATAGTCCGCGCGGATCTGCGCGCCGATCCACTCGCGATAGGGGTTCTTGTGCACGGCCGAGGCGGGCGGCGTGAAGCCCTTGACAAAGTTGATGAAGGCGACGCGCTCGGCGGTGCAGTAGGCGTTTTTGGGCTGACTGTCCAGCCACATGCGGCTCACGTCGTATGGCGTGAAGTCGCGGCCGTATTTGCGGATCAGCTCCTGATAGAGCACGGTGTAGTTGGTGTCGTCGTCAGCGGGGGCGCAGGGGATGGTATCGGCGTAGCAGCGGGTGGCCAGCGGGTAGTTGGTCGCCTGCAGGAGCTCGTCAGTCAGCTCGGCGCGCAGGATGTAGCGGCGCATGGGGTAGTTGCCGGTCGCCTTGAGCAGGGCGGTCAGCTCGGGCGTGCGAATGCCCTCGACCGTCTTGCCCAGCAGGCATCCGCAGATGCGCCCGTACCACGCGCCCGCGATTCGCTCGCGCATCGTCTCCGCGGCGACGGGCTGGTCGGCAGGCCGGTCTTCCGCCCACTGCGCGCGGATACCCTCGTAGTCGGACGGCTCCGCGAACGGGTAGTCGGGCGCCTGATCCGCGCCGGTCGTCAGGTCGAACAGCACGTCGGCCATGCGCTCCTTGAACTCGCCGCGCGGCATGCGTCGGACCTGCTCAAACAGCTCCTGATACGCCGCGATGTCTCGCCCCTCCTGCACCGACTGCGTGTACTCCACCCGCAGCTGCTCGGGGTAGGACTCGTCGTCCGGCACGCAGGCGTACTCGGGCAGCAGCCGAACGCGCTTCTGCTCCTCCAGCAGCCGGTCGCTGCGGTCCAGCACCAGCTCATCCAGCGACACCGAAAACCGCTTCGACAGCAGCGCCAGCTTCTCCAGCGTGGGGGCGTAGGCGTCGCTTTCCCACTTCTGCACCGCCTGGAACGACACGCCGCACGCTTCCGCCAGCTCCGCCTGCGTCATCTTTTCCGCCATCCGCAGCTTGCGGATTTTTTCTCCCAGTTTCATAGGCAAGACCTCCCGTGTTTTTTTCTATACTGTACTGTATCACATTCCTCGCCGCCGGGCAAGCAATCCCAGGTTGTAAAAAACACGCGGGGATGGGAAAGGGACGCATTGCGCCCCCTCCCCGCCCGCGCCGCTCACAGGTCGCCCGCCGCGAGCGCCGTGATGGCGGCGTGCAGCTCGGCCTCGGGCAGGGCGAGCCGCAGCGCCGACGCGTCCTGGGCGCCGGAAAACAGCCGCGGGACGATTCCTGCCTGGGCAAGGCGGGCAAATACCTGCGAAAAATCGGCGGGGGAGAGCCGTCCGATCAGCGTCAGCCGCGCCCATCCCGCCTGCGCGCCGGGAAGCGCCTCGTCGGTCAGGCAGATCAGATCGCCGCCCTCCTGGCCGATCAGCTCGCAGCGGGGAACGCGCGCGCCGGCCTTCAGGCGCAGCAGGTACCTTCCGCCCCGACCGGCCAGCGCAGTCAGACCCGGCCCGCCCGCCTCGGAGGTGACGCAGGTGCCGCCCGCCTCGGGCGCGAAGGTATTGCGTATGTGCATCGGGATACCCGCGCGCTGAACCGGGTCGAGCGCGCTTTCGTGGATCACCTGCGCCCCGGCCTCAGCCAGCGCGCGCAGCTCGTCGTAGTGCATTCGCTCGATGCGCGGCGCGTCGGGAACCACCCGCGGATCGGCCCTGCGCACGCCGCACACGTCTGTCCAGTTTTCGTAGACTTGCGCCCCGATCGCCTCGGCCGCCAGCGCGCCGGTGATGTCCGAACCGCCCCGGGGGAACAGGCAGATTTCGCCGTCCGGCTTCGCACCGTAAAAGCCGGGCAGCACTATGCCGCCCTCGCCTGCCGAGATCGCCTCGCGCAGCCGGAAGAGCGTCTCCCGCTCGAGCAGCCGCCCCTTCGCGTCGAAGCGGATCACCTGCGCCGCGTCCACGAACCGCCACCCCAGGTATGCGGCCAGCAGGCGCGCGCACATCGCCTCGCCCCGGCTCGCGGCATAGGCCGAGTGCGTCATAAGGCGCGGGTCGGGCTTGTCGGGCGGCGGCAGGCCCAGCTCCTTTGCGATCCGGTCAAACCGCGCCCAGGCCCGCCTGAACCGGCCGCTCATCAGCAGGTCGGTGACCTTCTCGTCGTCCTCCCGCCGTTTCCCAGGCGCGGAAACCACCGCCACGCACCGCGTGGGGTCGCTTTGCAGCAGTCCGGCCGCCCGGCGAAAGCACATGCCGCCGGATAGCGACGTGCCGCCGAATTTCGCCACCTTCACATCCAAGGGACATCCCTCCGATCGCATGCATTACCCTCCAGACTATGGAAAAGCGTGCGGCAAGGTGAATGTCCGCGACATACGGACTTATAAATGCTGAGCGCGTGCCTGTCCATGCTTCGAGGACATTTAACGCGCCGAACTCGCCAAAATTCCACCGGATGCACTTGCAATCGCGCCCGCATGCTGGTACAATAGGCTCAAGTAAAAAAGCGGGAGGAAGACGTCATATGAAGGCCATCATTACCGTGCTGGGCACCGACCGTCCCGGCATCATTGCCGAGGTCAGCGCCAAGCTGTACGAGCACAACATCAACATCCTGGACATCAGCCAGACCATTCTTCAGAACTACTTCACCATGGTCATGCTGGTCGACCTGACCGGCATGAAGGCCAGCTACAAGGAAATGACCGACGTGCTCAACCGGACGGCCGAGGCGATCGGCGTGGAAATCCGCATGCAGCGCAGCGAGATCTTCGACGCGATGCACCGCGCGTGAGGTGACGATATGCTCAACACAACCGACATTCTCTCCACCATCGACATGATCCGCGAGCAGAAGCTGGACATCCGCACCATCACGATGGGCATCTCCCTGCTCGAGTGCATCGGCAGCGACACTCCGCGCCGGGTGTACGACCTGATTACCCGCCGCGCCGAGCGCCTGGTGCAGACCGGCGAGGACATTGAAAACGAGTTTGGCATCCCGATTGTCAACAAGCGCATCTCGGTGACCCCGGTGGCGCTGCTGCTGGCGGGCGGCTGCGATCCGGTGGACGTCGCCCGGGCGCTCGACCGCGCGGCTGAGACCACCGGCGTGAATTTCGTGGGCGGCTATTCCGCGCTGGTTCAGAAGGGCGCGACGAAGGCCGACCTGCGCCTGATTCACTCCATTCCCGAGGCGCTGGCCGAGACCACCCGCGTCTGCTCCTCAGTCAATATCGGCTCCACCCGCGCCGGCATCAACATGGACGCGGTGAAGCTGATGGGCGAGATCATGGTCAGGACGACCGAGGCCACCCTGCCCACCGGCGGCCTGGGCTGCTCCAAGCTGGTGGTGTTTGCCAACGCGGTCGAGGACAACCCGTTCATGGCGGGCGCGTTCCACGGCGTGGGCGAGGGCGACGCGGCCATCAACGTGGGCGTGAGCGGCCCGGGCGTGGTCAAGCGCGCGCTGGAGCAGGTCAAGGGCGAGCCGTTCGACGTGGTGGCCGAAACCATCAAGAAGACCGCCTTCAAGATCACCCGCATGGGCCAGCTGGTGGCGATGGAGGCCAGCCGCCGCCTGGACGTGCCCTTCGGCATCGTCGACCTGTCCCTGGCCCCGACGCCCTACGTGGGCGACTCGGTGGCGCATATCCTGGAGGAGATGGGCCTTGAGACCTGCGGCACGCACGGCACCACCGCCGCGCTCATGCTGCTCAACGACGCGGTCAAAAAGGGCGGCGTGATGGCCAGCTCGGCCGTGGGCGGTCTGTCGGGCGCGTTCATCCCGGTCAGCGAGGACATCGGCATGATCGAGGCCGCCGCCAAGGGCACGCTCACCCTCGAAAAGCTCGAGGCCATGACCTGCGTCTGCTCGGTCGGCCTGGACATGATCGCCGTGCCCGGCGACACCCCTGCCGCCACCCTGTCGGCCATCCTGGCGGACGAGGCGGCCATCGGCGTGATCAACCAGAAGACCACCGCCGTGCGCCTGATTCCCGCCATCGGCAAGAAGGTGGGCGACTGGGTCGAGTTCGGCGGACTGTTCGGCCGCGCGCCGGTCATGCCCGTGCATCCCGAATCCTCCCAGGCCTTTATCGACCGCGGCGGACGCATCCCCGCCCCGCTCAACAGCCTGAAGAACTGATCAGGACAAGCGCTCCGCAGCATAACGCGGGGCGCTTTTCAGCTGCATTGGTCGTGGGGCGCTTTAAACATGCCTGATAGAAGTGCTTTTCGGCGGGTTTCTGTCCAGTTTTCAGCCGCCCGCCGCCTTTGACCCGCAGTGTCACGTCCGCCACAAACGAGTACGCCGGGACGCGCCGGCTGCGCCGGCGCGTCCCGGCCTCCCGGGGAGGGCGTGCTGAACGCCCGCGCCTCCCCGCACCCCACCCACAGGCCTGATGGCCTGCAGGGAAGCGATTCCCCCGAGGGGAATCGCATTGGACGGGCGGCTGCGGCCGCCCGTGCCGGAGCGAAACGCTGCTGCCTCGAGCGCTATGCGGCGTATGTACGGACGCTTTTTTGGGCAGACTGCTTCCGGAGGTGTATGAAAGTGAAACGACAGGTGATTGCGCTGCGCTGCGGCGTGGGCGACCTGATGCGGGTGCGGGAGGCCATCTCCGCGCTGCCCGGAGTGATTGCCGCCGAGCCGCTCACCGGCCGGTGCGCACTGCGCGTCTGGCAGAGCGACGAGGTGAATCAGGCGGCGCTTGACGAGATTGTGGGGCGTTTCGACCGGACGGAGTAGCCCCGGAGGCTGTGCCGCAGGGCGCTGAAGCGGGGTGGGGGTCCGGGGGAGGGGGCGCGCAGCGCCCCTTCCCCCGGAGAGCCGCGCCGCATTGCGGCGCGGAATGCCAAGCGGCGTACCCCTCTGACCACGCTGCATTCGGGAAAGCGCGTTTCTGCGATGTCCGGTGATTGCGGATCATAGTGTTCCCCGCCCATCCCGCGCAAGGTTCACTTGAAGGTCATACTCTTGTGAAAATCTGGGCGTATAATACGCATATAAATTGGCAGAGGGTAGGGAATGCGTATGTGGAATCGGATTAGAAACGGGTTTGCACGGTTTATGAGCGGGCGGCACGGCGCGGACAGACTGGGCGTGGTGACGCTGTGGACGGCGATTATCCTGTCGCTGATCGGGTCGTTTTCGAAGATCAGCCTGTTTTCGCTTTTGTCATTCGTGCTGTACGCGTGGACGCTGTACCGGATGATGTCGCGCAACCTGGTGAAGAGGCGGCTGGAGAACGAGAAGTTCGAGCACTGGTACGCGCCGATTGCGACGCGCGCGCGTCAGGGCCTGAACCGCCTGAAGATGCGCAGGAAGTTCAAGTACTTCCGCTGCCCGCAGTGCAAGAGCCTGCTCAAGCTCCCGCGCAAGGTGGGCGAGGTCACGGTAACCTGCGGCAAGTGCGGCCGCCAGTTCAAGCAGAAGGCCTGATCCTCCGGGCCATATCCGAAAGAACTTCTGCGGCACCGTTTCCGCGCCGGAAAAACCAGACCAGAGAAAACAGGAACTTAGCCCGCGCCGGATTGACAAGCGGCGCAGTTTGTGCTACATTGTCTCTGTCGCAAAAGATAATTCGCATTTTGAAAGGATGATACACCATGAATCAGCTCAAGGGCGCATGTATTATCGGCCAGTCGGGCGGCCCGACCTCCGTCATCAACGCTTCCGCGTACGGCGCGATCAAGACCGCGCTGGAGAACGAGAACGTCACCCGCGTGCTGGGCGCCTTGAACGGCATCCGCGGCGTGCTGGACGACAACCTGATCGACATGGCCAAGGAGGATCCCAAGGAGCTGGCGCTGATGAAGCACACGCCCTCCTCCGCGCTGGGCTCCTGCCGCTACAAGCTCAAGGATCCCGATGTGGACGATACCGACTATCAGCGCATCCTGGAGATCTTCAAGAAGTACGACGTGCGTTATTTCTTCTATAACGGCGGCAACGACTCCATGGATACCTGCAACAAGATCAGCAAGTACTGCCTGAAGCACGGCTATGAGTGCCGCGTGATGGGCATCCCGAAGACCATCGACAACGACCTGGCCGGCACCGACCACTGCCCGGGCTTCGCGTCCGCCGCCAAGTACATCGCCACCTCCACGATGGAAGTGTACTGCGATTCCCGCGTATACGACACCGGCATGATCACCATCATGGAGTGCATGGGCCGCCACGCGGGCTGGCTGACCGCCGCCGCCGCGCTGGCCAGCGTCAACGGCAACGGTCCCGACCTGATCTACGTGCCCGAGGTGGACTTCGACCTGGATACCTTTACCGCCCGGGTCAAGGAAATCTACGCCGCCAACAAGAAGTGCTTCGTCGTGGTGTCCGAGGGCATCCATGACAAGGAAGGCACCTTCATCGCCGAGTACGCCAACAAGAACATGGCCAAGGACTCCTTCGGCCACGCTCAGCTGGGCGGCACCGCGGCCTACCTGGCCAACTACATCAAGGAACAGACCGGCGCCAAGGTTCGCGGCATCGAGCTGAGTCTGCTGCAGCGCTGCGCCGCGCACTGCGCCTCCCAGACCGACGTGGACGAGTCCTTCGCCGCCGGTAAGGCCGCCGTGGAAAACGCTGTGGCTGGCGTGACCGACAAGATGGTCGGCTACAGGCGCGTGATGGTGGACGGCAAGTACACCTGCCAGATCGAGCTGTTCCCGCTGGACGTTGTGGCCAACACCGAGAAGAAGGTTCCGCTGGAGTGGATCAACGCCACCCACGACGGCATCGAGCAGGGCTTCATCGACTATGCGCTGCCGCTGATTCAGGGCCAGCCCGAGCTGACCTATGAAAACGGCCTGCCCCGCTTCGTCCGCCTGAAGAAGGTCAAGGCGTAAGTTACAGGTACCCCTATCAGGCAGACAGCTGGAATTCGCCACGCTGTCTGCCTTTTTGGAGGACTGGGGGAGACTTCCCTCAGCGAAAAATCGACGTATCGGAAAGAGGAGGAAGCCATGTTCAGCGGCCGCCTGTGGCAACTGTTTCTCGAGTCGTTTCCAAAGATCCTGCTGCCCGGACTCACGGTCACGATCCCGCTGACCGCCATCGCCTTTTCCTGCGCGCTGGTGATCGCGGTCGCCGTGGCGCTGGTGCAGTTTGCCCAGGTGAAGGTGCTGCGCAAGGTCGCGCGGTTCTATATCTGGATTTTCCGCGGCACGCCGCTGCTGGTGCAGCTGTTCGTGGTGTTTTTCGGGCTGTCGAGGGTAGGCATATTGCTGCCCCCGTTTCCGGCGGCGGTGATCGTGTTCTCACTCAACGAGGGCGCGTACTGCGCGGAAACCGTGCGCGCGGCGCTCGAGTCAGTGCCCAAGGGACAGCTCGAAGCCGGACTGTGTGCGGGGCTGAGCTACCTTCAGACCATCTTCCGCATCGTGCTGCCTCAGGCCATGCGCACCGCCTTTCCGCCCCTGTCCAATTCGCTGATTTCGATGGTCAAGGACACCTCGCTGGCGGCCAACATCACCGTGACCGAGATGTTCATGGTGACGCAGCGCATCGTGGCGAGGACGTATGAGCCGCTGCTTCTGTACCTCGAGGTGGGCCTGATCTATCTGATCTTCTCGACCGTGCTGACCAAGCTGCAGGGCGTGGGGGAGAGGAAGCTGGCCAGCCGCGGCCACAAGGAGGGATGAGGCATGCTGGAGGTGACCGGCGTCAAAAAGCGCTTCGGGGAGCTTGAGGTGCTCCGGGGCGTGGATCTTTCAGTGGAAAAGGGCGACGTGGTGGCCATCCTCGGGCCCAGCGGCTCGGGCAAGACCACGCTGCTTCGATGCATGAACTTCCTGGAAAAGGCCGACGAGGGCCGGATGCGCTTTGACGGCGAGCAGTTTGACCTGCCGACCATCGCGAAGAAGGACGTCGCCCGCCTGCGCAGGAAGACCGCCTTTGTGTTCCAGAACTACAACCTCTTCGCCAATAAGACCGCGCTTCAGAACGTGACGGAGGGGCTGATCGTGGCGCGGAAAATGCCCAGGAGCGAGGCGGTGGAGCGGGGAGAGGCGGCGCTTGCCAAGGTCGGCCTGTCCGAGAGATGGGACTACTACCCCTCGCAGCTCTCCGGCGGCCAGCAGCAGCGGGTGGCCATCGCCCGCGCGATGGCGGTCGATCCCGAAATCATCTATTTCGACGAGCCGACCTCGGCGCTCGACCCCGAGCTGACCGGCGAGGTGCTCTCGGTCATGCGCAGCCTGGCCGAGGAGGGCATGACCATGCTGGTCGTGACCCACGAGATGAGCTTCGCGCGCACGGTGTCCAGCCAGGTGGTGTTCATGGAGCACGGCGTGGTCGTCGAGCATGCGCCCTCCCGCGAGTTCTTTACGAACCCCAGGCAGGAGCGCAGCCGGGCGTTTCTTAAAAACCTTCGCGACCAGTTTGACGAGTAAAAGGAGTGAATATTCCATGAAGCAGATGAAGAGAGTTCTGGCAATGCTTTGCGCGCTGGCGTTTCTGGGTCTGAGCGGCTGCGCCAAGAAGCAGGAAAGCGCCGATCACCTGGCGCGCATCAAGGAAAAGGGTACGATCACCGTGGCCATGGAGGGCACCTGGGCGCCCTGGACCTATCACAACGAGCAGGACGAGCTGGTGGGCTACGACGTGGAGGTGGCTCAGAAGATCGCCGAGAAGCTGGGCGTGACCGTGACCTTCGTCGAGGGCGAGTGGGACGGCCTGCTGGCGGGTCTGGACGACGGCCGGTACGACCTGATGGTCAACGGTGTGGGCGTCACTGCCGAGCGTCAGCAGAAGTACGACTTCTCCACCCCCTACGCCTACAACCGCACCGCCGTTATCGTGCGCGGCGACTACGACGAGATCCACTCCATGGAGGATCTCAAGGGCAAGACGACCGCCAACACCATCTCCAGCACCTACGCCACCCAGGCCGAGAAGTATGGCGCGACCGTCACCGGCGTGGACGACCTGAACCAGACCATCGAGCTGCTGCTGGCCGGCCGCATCGACGCGACGCTGAACGCCGAGGTGACCTTCAGCGACTACCTCAAGGCGCATCCCGACGCGAGCATCAAGGTCGCGACCTTCTCCGACGAGGTGGAGCAGGTGGCCATTCCCGTGCGCAAGGGCGAGGACAGCGCGTCGCTGCTCGCGGCGGTCAATCAGGCGCTCAAGGAGCTGGCCGAGTCGGGCGAGCTGACCGCGCTTTCCGAGAAGTACTTCGGCATCGATATTTCCAAGGCTCAGTAAACGCACGCTTTGCCGCATGGAACGGACGCGGTTCCTGCGACAGACGGGCTGGCCGCGCCGCGCTGCGGCGCGGGAACGGGGGAGGGGGCGCACTGCGCCCCCTCCCCCTGCACCCCCACCCCCTTTCCGGCGGCACTGCCGCCGGGCAAGCGGGGCAGGGCTTCGCCCCTCCCCGCACCCCACCCCGTCCGGGCTCGCTCCGCTCGCCCCGCGGGGCGGGTGAAATTTTACATGGGTTTTGCTTGAGATCAGGGGAGCAAAATGGTATAATAGACTCTGTGATATCGGGCGGTCCGCTGCCTGGACAAGTCTGCCGGGTAAGAACGTCCTTGTAGGAAAGGAGGACAATTCCAATGAATGAGATCATCCGTTCCATCGAGAGCGCCCAGCTGCGCTCCGATCTGCCCGCCTTTGGCATCGGCGACACCGTTCGCGTTCAGGTGAAGGTCGTCGAAGGTTCCCGCGAGCGCCTGCAGGCGTTCGAAGGCGTGGTCATCGCCCGCCGCAACGGCTCCTGCCGCGAAACCTTCACGGTTCGCCGCACGTCCTACGGCGTTGGCGTCGAGCGTACGTTCCCGCTGCATTCCCCCCGTGTGGACAGCATCACCGTGGTTCGCAAGGGTAAGGTTCGCCGCGCGAAGCTGTACTATCTGCGTAACCTCAGCGGCAAGGCTGCCAAGGTCAAGGAGAAGTAATTCGCTCACACGAAAGGCCGCGTTTTTACGCGGCCTTTCTTTCATCGAAAAGCGCATCCCTGAAGTAATCGCGGCGTTTGCGTTTGCGAACGACCCGGGCGGCCGCAGCCGCCCGTCAAAAGCGATTCCCCCTGGGAATCGCTTCAGACTGTCGAAAAAACCTCGGAGAGCTCGAGAGGGTCGCAACCCTCTCGAACTTTCAATCGCGCCCAGCGGCGTGTACGGTGGGCACGGGACGAT
>CAKUFI010000081.1 GCA_934647305.1 uncultured Clostridia bacterium
GGGTTTTCAGGTTTCGCCCTTGGCGAAACTGCCGACGGCTCAAATCGAAGATTTGAGGCGCGGCACCTGGCCGGGGAGCTTGCTTCCCCGTCCACCAGCTTGTCAAAACCTTTTTTGACAAGCTGGCTATAATAATATAGTATCGTTCGTTTAAGCGCCTGCCCGGCGCGTCTGCCTGAGGAGGAGTATACAAATGCGGATACTGATCATTCGCCACGCGGAGCCGGACTACGAGCACAACACCCTGACGGAGAAGGGCTTTCGGGAGGCGGAAATCCTCTCCGGGCGGCTGGGCGGCCTGCCCATTGCGCGCGTCTATTCCTCGCCCCTGCGCCGAGCCGTACTGACCGCCGAGCCGACCGCGCGCAGGCTGGGGCGCGAGATCGAGGTTCTCGACTGGCTGCAGGAATTTGGCGGAAAGATCCTGGACGAGGACGGCCGGGAGCGCATTCCCTGGAACCTGCCCCCGCGCCTTTGGGAAAGCCGGGCGCGGCTCTTCGACGCGCATACCTGGCTGCAGGACGAGCTCATGCGCACGGCGGACGTGCCGGAGGCGTTCGCGCGGGTCGAGGCGGGCTTTATGAGCCTGCTGGAGAGCCACGGCTATCATAGGAGCGGCATGGTGTTCACCTGCAAGGAAAACAGGGATGAGACCATCGCGATTTTCTGCCATTTCGGCCTGGGTATGCTGTTGGTTTCGCTGCTGAGCGGCATTTCGCCGGTGCTGCTGTGGCAGAGCATGTTTCTGCCCACCTCGTCGGTTTCTACCTTTGTCACGGAGGAGCGCGTGCGGGGCGAGGTGACGTTCAAGTGCGTGCAGCTGGGCGATACCTCGCACCTGTTCGCCCGGGGAGAGCCGGTTTCGCGTTCCGGACTGTATCGCGAGTTCGCGGACGGCGAGGGCGAGGGGCCGCAGGTCTGAAATGCGCGCCGGAGGGGAGGAGGCACATGCTGAAGGCAATTGTCGTGGATGACGACCGGAACGTGCTCAACGGACTGCAGAAGCTGATCGACTGGGAAGCGCTCGGCTATGCGCTGGTGGGCGTGGCGTCCACCGGCCGCGCGGGCTACGAGCTGGCGGTCAAGCACCGGGTGGATGTGATTATCAGCGACATTGTGATGCCGGAAATGGACGGGATGGAATTTCTGCGGGCGGTTCGGCAGGCGCTGGGCGACGTGTCCTTTATTTTCCTGTCCGCTTACGAGAGCTTTCCGGCGGCGCAGATCGCCATCGAGCTGCATGTGCAGTCCTACATTCTCAAGCCCATTAACCGGGAAAAGCTGGGCGTGCTGAGCGAGGAGCTGCGAAAGCTGCGTGCCAGCCGGGAACGCTCCGAATACTACGATACCCTGCTCTACGGCCATGCCGACGAGCTGCGCCGGGCGCTCTGCGAAAGCGACAGGGCCTATTTCGAGCGGCTGTTCGCGCGCCTGATGGACGACGCCATGCGCATGAAGGAGGACACAGGACTCCTGCGCAGAACCTGCATGCACCTGCTCTCCCTGATGAAGGAGGCGTGGGGCGGCGACTTTTCACCGCCCGCGGAGGCCGACATGAGCAGATCCGTCAGCCGTACCGACCTGGTGATTCGCACGGCCAACGCCTGCTTCGACGCGATTGATCGCAGGGATCAGCCGCAGCCGGCCGCGTCTCATCCGCTGATCGTCTGGATTGGCGAGCTGATCAGCCAGGGCCTGAGCGACCCCGATCTGGGCACCGCCGCCATCGCGCGGCAGCTCAACTATTCCTCCTCCTACGTCAGCCGGATGTTTACCCGCTGCACCGGCGTCACGCTGGTGGAATACATCACCCTGCGGCGCATGGAGACTGCGGCCCGGCTGCTGGCCGAAACCAGCATGAGCGTCACCGACATCGCCGTGCGGGTCGGCTTTAGGAACCCCAACTATTTTGCCAAGGTCTTCCGCAAAACCTTTGGCTGTCAGCCGACAGAATACCGCCAGCAGAACGCCGGAAAGGAACGGAAATGAACAGAAATACCAGCCTGGTCGGCCGCATGACCCGGTGCTTCGCGGTGATTGTGATCGTCGTGGTGGCGATACTGGGCGTGCTCAATATGGCCTTTTACAACAGGGGACTCTCCGACTCGCTGATGAACACCTTTGAGGCGGTCGCCCAGAACAACGCCGACGGGATTTCCCTGATGGTTACCCACACGGACATGCTCTGCCGCACGCTGACTGATTCCAGGCTTCAAGGCTCCAGCAACGCCTATATCTCTTACCTGCTCACGGACGACGTAAACCTGATCTCCAGCTTCAAGCGGTTTCAGGAGCTGAAGGACATGCTGCTCAAGGACTGCCGGATGGCCATCGGAAGCATTTTTTCCGAGTGGAGTGTGAACCTGTTCCTGACGGAGGAAATGCCGCTGTACGCCGAGAGCTTTATGACCCGGCTGAGCCTGGAAACCCTGCTCAATACCCATTCGGGGAACGAAAACCTGCAGATTCTCAGAAACTCGCTGGTGCGGGAGGATGACTGGTATCAAAAGGCGCTGGAGGCCGACGGCACGCAGTACTGGTTCGAAAAGGACGGCTTTCTGTGCGCCGCGCGCAGCGTCACCGCGCTGAATCAGGGAAACACCTACGGCAACATTCGCTATCATCAGATGGGCGTGGTGCTGCTGATCGTCCGCGCCGAGTCCGTCAGTCGCTTTGTCTCCGGCCAGCTCACCGAAAACAGCTGCGCCCGGCTGTGCAGCGCGGACGGCGCTGTGCTCTGGCGCAGTCAGCCGCACATTCCCCCGAACGCGCTGGAAATCACCCGCGAAATCGACGGCGGCCTGAAGCTGAGCATGTATGTGCCCTACAGGGACATTCATCAGATGACGGATCACACGCTGAGTACGCTGTGCCTGTTTCTGCTGCTGTGCGCCGGCGTGGGCGGCCTGCTGGTGCTGATGGTTTCAGGCTGGATTACCCGCCCGGTGCGCCAGCTCTCCGCGTTCATGAAGGAAAAGAAGGGCGAGCTGCTGCCAGAGGAGATGATTCCCCGGCAGAAGGATGAAATCCGCGCGCTGTATGCCAGCTATAACGAGCTGATTCACGCCATTCGCGCGGAGGAGGAAAAGCGCCGCAGGGCGGAAATGGATTCCCTGCAGCTGCAGATCAATCCGCACTTCCTGTACAACACACTGGATTCGGTATGCTTTCAGGCCATGACCGCCGGGCAGAACGAGATTGCGGACATCCTGTCCACTCTGGCCGGCATCTATCGCTATAACGTGAAGAACTCCGACGGGGAGGTCACGCTGGGCGAAGAACTGGCTATATTGACCCAGTATATGGATATTTACCGCTTCCGAAGCTCAGACGGCATACGCTGCCGGATCGACGTCGAGGAGTCGCTGCGCGAGGCGGTCATCCCCAAGATGATCCTGCAGCCGCTGGTTGAGAACGCCATACTGTACGGCTCAGGCGACTCTTCCGGGGAAATTCGGATCAGCTGCGTGCGGGATGGGGAAAATCTGCGCCTGTGCGTAACGGACGCGGGCACCCAGGCTGATACGGATCGCATCAACGCGTACCTGCAGGGGAAGGACGAGCTGAGCGTCCATTCCACCGGTATCGGCATCCGGAACGTTCACCAGCGGATACGCATGCGCTATGGCGCGCCCTACGGCCTGACCTATCACAAAACCGCGCGGGGAAATACCTGCGCCGAGCTGCTGCTGCCCTGGCGTCATCTCTGATCTGTGCAGACCCATACAGGATTTTTTCATGCCGGCGAATTCCATGTGAATACGTCGGCTGTTCTTTTGTCGAATGCGCGCCACAAAGCAGTCAAATATGTTGCCGGAATGGCAGATATTTTTTCTTGCCATTAATTGCACGCGCTGCTACAATATCCATGAAAGGGAGGATGACCGCATGCACGATCTGATTCGCAATACCCGGCGGCACCGCTCGCTGCTGCTGATGTCGCTTCCGGCAGTGGTTCTGCTGTTTCTGTTTTCCTATATGCCCATGTACGCGCTGACTGTGGCCTTCAAGACCTACAATTACCAGGGAGGCATTTTTGGCAGCCCGTGGTGCGGGCTGAACAACTTCAAGTTCCTGCTCAGTTCGAAGAGCCTGACCTGGCGCCTGCTGAAGAACACGGTGGGCTATTATCTGCTCTTCACCACTCTGGGCACGCTGTTTAACGTCGGCCTGGCGCTGCTGATCAACGAATGCCGGAGCCGGATGATTCCCAAGGTCACTCACACCCTCATGATCATGCCCACCTTCATTTCATGGATTGCGGTGTCGTTCATCGTCAAGTCCTTCCTGAATGTGAACAACGGCTTTATCAACAACCTGAAGGCGTCTCTGGGGCAGCCCACCTTCAACTGGTACATGATGCCCCAGTACTGGCCGACGATCCTGACGGTCGTCACGCTGTGGAAGGGTACAGGCTACGGCTCGATCATCTACCTCTCTGCGCTGGCCGGCATGGATCCAGAGCTGTTCGAGGCAGCCGATTTGGACGGCGCGTCCAGGCGGCAGAAAATCTGGTATATCACCCTGCCCATGCTCAAGAGCCTGATCTCCATCAAGCTGCTGCTCTCGCTGGGCGGCATCATGACCTCCAACACCGGTCTGTTCTTCAAGGTGACCATGAATACGGGCATCCTGTACTCCACAACCCAGACCATTGACGCCTACATACTCAACGCCCTGAGCAGCTCGGGCACCAAGTTCGGCATGACAGCCGCGGCCACACTGTTTCAGTCGGTCATCGGCGCGGCGATGCTGCTGCTGGTGAACGGCGTCGTGCGCAGGATTTCTCCGGAAAACTCGCTGTTCTGAGGAGGCACGCAGATGAAGAAGAAACAATACCTCCTGAAGGCCAGCCTGATTTTCCTGGCGCTGCTGACCTTCATACCGGTCTGGATGGTGATCGTGGCGGCCTTCTCCGACGAAAGCGCCATTGCGCAGCACGGCTTTTCCCTGTGGGCGTCCAAGTGGTCGCTGACCGGCATACGCTACGTCATGACCTTCGGCTGGCAGCTGGCGGACGCGTACAAGGTGACGCTGCTGGTCGCGGTGGCCGGCACGCTGATTACCCTGATGGCCACCAGTCTGTTCGCCTACGCGCTGAGCCGAAACGACTTCAGGCTCAGAAAGGCGCTGACCGTCTACCTGTTGATCACCATGATCTTCAGCGGCGGTCAGCTGGGCTCCTACCTGATCAACAGCAACGTCTTTCACATGCGCAATTCGCTGTGGGTACTGATTCTGCCCGGCAGCGTGAGCGCCATGAACTGCATCATCATGCGCTCCTTCGTCCAGTCCAACGTGCCGGACGCGCTGCTGGAGGCGGCCAAGATCGACGGAGCCAACGAATACCGCGTGTTCTTCCAGATCGTGCTGCCCCTGATGGCTCCGGTGCTGGGCGCGATCGGCTTCATGACAGCCGTCGGGCACTGGAACCAGTGGCAGACCTCCATGCTGTTCATCACCGACCGAAAGCTGGTGACCCTGCAGCACCTGCTCATGCAGATCGAAAATACGCTGGCCTACCTCTCCGAGGCCGAAAACCTGACCCAGAGCGAGGTGGAGCTGTGGACGACCATGCCCACGGAATCCGGCCGCATGGCGCTGCTCCTGTGCACGCTGGGCCCCGTGCTGGTCATCTATCCCTTCTTCCAGAAGTACTTCGTGAAGGGACTGACGATCGGCGCCGTCAAGTGATGGTTTTGGCGTTTGCCAAGGCACATATATTTTAAGGAGGAAGACCCCATGAAGAAACTCGTTTCTCTGCTCCTGGCGCTGGCTCTGCTGCTGAGCCTGCCCTTCGCCGCATCGGCGGAGAAGGAAATGCCCACTCTTGAGATCCTGTGCTGGGATTCGGCCACGCCGGATGCCGATATGGTCGGCGAGGCGCTCTCCAGGCTGACGGCCGAGAAGATCGGCTGCAAGGTACACCTCAACTTCAGCAATGAAAACTGGCCGATGCTGCTGGCCAGCAACGACCCCATCGACGTGATCTTCGTCTCCAACGGCATCGGCTACCGCGACCTGGCCATGGACGGCGCGTTCCTGGACCTCAAGGACATGCTGCCCACCGTCACCCCCGCCCTGAACGCCACCCTGAGCGAGACGGCGCTGATTGCGGCCAACGTCAACGGCGGCGTCTACTGCGTGCCCTCCTACAAGGACATGTGCTGCCGCTTCGGCCTGTGGATGGAAAAGAAGATGGCCGACGCCCTGAACATCGACACGACTCAGACCTACTCCCTCAAGGAAATCGAGCCCTGGCTGGAGTACATCCACAACGATCCCGATCACGTGAACTCCACCCTGATGCTCTTTGGCAGCAACTATAACTTCCCCCGCCTGGGTATGAGCGAGAGCTACTACTACTTCGGCGACATCACCGGCTATTCCTTCGGCGCGCCCAAGTCTGATACCTCGAAGATCGAGTGCATCTACCTCAGCGACGCCTACGAGGACTACTGCAAGACCATGTACGACTGGTACAAGAAGGGCTACATCCGCGAGGACGTCGCCACCATCGACAACTGGAACGCCTATTATAAAAACGGCTCCGGCGTGGGCTACGGCATCAAGATGGGTCAGTACAACCCCTACGCCGAGCTCTCCAACTCGGCCAGCTATGGCGCCGACGTGGTGTTCATCAACATTGGCGAGAACGTCATGAGCGTCGAGGACATCCTGGGCGCCTGCTGGGCGGTGCCCGCCAAGAGCAAGTATCCTGAGCAGGCGCTCAAGTTCATCGAGCTGCTGGACACCGATACCGACGTGCAGAACACCCTGGCCTTCGGCGTTGAGGGCGTGCACTACAACATGGTGGACGGCAAGATTCAGCGCGTCGAGGGCTATGCCGATCACTACAAGACCCAGGATTACAAGGCGGGCGACGTGCGCGTGCGCGGCCTGCTGGTCGGCGAGGCCGAGGACAAGGCGGCTCGCTTCGAGGAGCTGAACAACTCCGCCGTGGTTTCTCCCTTCATAGGCTTCCAGGCCGATCTGTCCTCCATCGTCAACGAGAACGCGGCGGTCTACTCCGTGGTGCAGGAATACGCCAGGCTGCTGGGCAACGGCGCGGCTGACCCCGAGATTTATCTGCCCATGTTCCGCGAGGCGCTGAAGGAAGCCGGCGTGGAGACCATCGCCGAGACCCTGCAGGCGCAGTACGACGCGTTCAACGCGGCCAGGTAATCGCTCCTTGACGAACCGAATGGCGCGTGATACACTGTAATTGATTGTAGAGGAGTCTGTCGTCCGGCGGCAGGCTCCTTCCGTCACAAAGGAGGACAACGTCTATGGATGGAAGAATGCATCAGCGAACCGCGGCCTGGGCCTGCCGGCACGTGCAGGATCCGGTGTGGGAGAAGTACATCGAGCAGGTCAGCGAGGCCGGCACCTACCCGGATGCGTATGTGTTCGGCGAGGCCGCGCCCGACAAGACCGGATGGGATCGCTGGTGGCGCGAGCTGACCCTGATCGAGCACGAGGGACGCGTGACCACCATTCACCGGGTGTACGATACCCTGCGCCTGCGCGAGACCTATCCCCAGGTTGTCCGCATGCTGGTGGATCTGTCCCTGAAGGCCTTCCGGGAGGGCAATGAGGAGCTGGCCGTCAAGGCGGGCGGCGTGCTGACCCACCTGGTGGGCGACACCATCCAGCCCGCGCATACCACAGACAACCGGCTGGTGACCTGGATGTGGCCTCAGGCGAGGTATAACACCCGCTTCATGACCCATCCCTTCATGGAGCTGACGCTGTGCGAAATAGATCCTGACGTCGCCTATGATCCCGTGACCCTGGGCATGAACCGGGAGAGCTTCATCTGGCGGCTGTGCGAGCGGCTCGAAAAGGGCAAGATGGATCAGATCGGCGAAATCCCGATTCTGATGAATGCAAACCTCGCCCACGATACCGCCGCGGCCACCGCGTCCGCCGAACGCACCGCGCTGGTCGCGGCGCAGATCGACGCGGACATTTTCCAGACGCTGTCCGTGCTCTCTGGCCGCATTCCGGGCCGGGCGGAGGAGCGCGTGGACATGACGGAGCTGATCTGGACGGACTGCGACGTGGATAACATGTTCAACTATATGCCCATGGTCAACATGATGCCCAGCGCCTCCTTCGAGCACGGTACGCTGCTGGACGTCGGCGAAGGCCCCACGAAGGGCCTCAGCATCCTGCCCATGATGGCGCAGAGCTACATGGAGGTTCGCAAGGCGGATGTAACCTACAGCGTTCAGGATTGCGGCTATGCGTACTTTATCTGCCGCCTGGGCGTGCAGCGGTTTGCGGCGAAGGAGGACGTGCCCTATACCGCCCGCACGAATGAGACCAGCGTGCGCTTTGAAATCCGCCTGGACGGAAAGACCGTCTACACCAGCCCGGCGCTGACCGACCGCGACCCGGCGGTTCCGGTCTGCGTCCCGCTGGAAAACGCGCAGCGCCTGACCGTCTACGTGCGCGATACCCGGGAGCCGAACGCCCTGACGCGGTTCGTCTACCCGGTCATCGCGGCGCCGGAGCTGACCGCCGCTCCCAAGGCCTGATTTTCTCCTGAGGAAGCCCGCGTGCGATTTCGCGCCGGGCTTCGTTTTTGCATTGCGGACTGTGCGCAAAGGGACTTCTCGTGCAGTTTGCGACCTTTTTCCCGGAAGGGCTTGAAAAAGCGCACAATTCTTGCTATGCTATCCTTGGGCGATTCGCAGAAGGGAGGCGCGTGGCTTGTATCGAGTGGTGATCGTGGACGACGAGGGCATGCCGCGGCGGATACTGGCGCGGGAAATCGAAAGCAAGACGCCTGATTTCGCGCTGGCCGGCGTGTTCAAGACCGGCGATCAGGCATGGGCCTTTCTGGAGAAGGAAGAGGTGGACATACTCGTCACGGACATCAAGATGCCCGGCATGTCCGGCCTGGAGCTGGCGCGGCGCGTGGCGGCGCGCTGGCCGGACACCGTGACCGGCATTATCACCGGGTATTCGGAGTTCGAGTACGCGCGGCAGGCCATCGGGCTGGGGGTCAGCAGTTTTCTGCTCAAGCCGCTGAACCTGAAGGAGTTTGCGGACGCGCTTTCGCACATGGGCAGGCAGCGCAGCGAGCGTTTGCAGCGGAGGATGCTTCAGGCGCCGGCGGCTCAGGACGTGGTGAACGAGTTTTTGATGGATCTGCAGGAGGGTCTGCTGCGCGGCGAGGAGAGAAGCCGGCGGTTTCAGGCCTGTCGGTTCGCCTTTTCGGAGGAAAATTGCCGGGGTGAGCTGATCAGCGTGCGCCTGGAGAGCGAGCCTGCGACCGGTTCAGAGCAGGAGTGCAGCGCGATCAAAAACGTCCTGCGGATGAGCTTCCGGGGATGCTGGTTCTTTGACCTGGGCCGCGAGGGCGGCGAGCTGAAGCTGCTGATGCTGTGCGCGAGGGGCGAGGACTGGCGGCCGGAGGAGGGCGCGCGGGCGCTTGCGGACAACCTGGGAAGGCAGGCCGAGGTGCGGATCGTGCGGCAGGGCGTAGGGCTGGACGCGGTTGAGCGACTGCTTGCTTCCTGCGGACGGGCGCGCGAGGCGGGGGAGAGCCAGGATCCGCTGGTGGAGCGGGCGATCGCCTACATCGCCGAGCACTATCAGGAGGATGTGACCCGCTATGACGTGGCGGCGCACCTGTACCTGAACCCCGGCTATTTTGGGCGGCTGTTCAAGCAGAAGACCGGCGAGACCTTCGGCGACTATCTGGTGAAGACGCGCATGCAGAAGGCGATCGAGCTGCTGTTTTCGTCCTGCTCCGTGGCGCAGATCAGCGAGATGGTGGGCTATTCCAACCCCAGCTCGTTTACCCGGGTGTTCAGGCTGTACACCTCCTACACGCCGACCGAGTATCGCCGCCAGGTGATCCGGAGGGGCGATGAATAGGGCGGCGCGGCGGGACGCGTCTCACCGGACGCTGATGGGCAGCTTTCTGCGCATGGTGCTGCTGTTCGTGCCCATCGTGCTGTGCATCACGATCACCGTCTTTCTCTACGCGGAGCGCACCATCGAGGCGGAGTTTTCCAGCATTAACCTGAGCGATGCCCGTGCGGCCGGGAAATCGATGGAGCGGCTCACCCGGAAAATGCGCTTCATCACAGCGACGCTGCTGCTGGACGAGAACGCACGCATGTTCTTTACCGGCTCGGAGGTCTTCGCGGGCACGGAAAAGGCGCTCAATGGTCAGATCGCGGCCTATCTGTACACCTATGAGGGCATCGACAGCGTGTATCTGTACGCGCCGGCGAGCGGACGGGTGCTCAACGGCATGACCTGCTATGAGAGCGTGTCCGCCCTGACGGACCGGGACTGGCTTATACAGGTGCAGGCTCCGGGCAGCATGCTGATTCAGCCCCGCGTGCGCAGGGAGGGCTATCCCTATGCGCTGACGGCCATGCGCCGCCTGTCGGACTATGGCTATGACGGGG
Organism: uncultured Clostridia bacterium; assembly: GCA_934647305.1. Taxonomy (GTDB): domain Bacteria; phylum Bacillota; class Clostridia; order Christensenellales; family Aristaeellaceae; genus CAKUFI01. Next base: position 10,434 of record CAKUFI010000081.1, read on the forward strand.
TGGCGGTGGTCAACCTGAGCCTGCAGAGCATCGGCGCGGCGCTGGACATTCAGGAGGACGATACGCACCTGTTTTACCTGCTGGACGTGGAGGGCCGGGTGCTGTATCGGCGCAACAAGCAGGCGCTGCTGGAGGACGCGGCGCGGTTTGACGACCTTGTGCATTTTCAGGCGGACCAGAGCGACCGCACGCTGCTCGACCGATCGGGCGACCGCGCGTATGTCTGGAGCCAGGTATACGACGAGACGAGCGGCTTCTACTTCGTGAAGAAGACCTACCTGGCCGAATATACCGAGCGGGTGAGCATGCTGCGGGCAGTGGTGTTCGCGGTGGCGATGATTCTGCTGGGGCTGTTCGTGTGCGTGGCGGCCTATCTGACGGTGAGCGCGCTGCGGCCGCTGCGGCACCTGGAGCGCGTGCTCGATCAGGGCGAGACGAGCGCTTCGGAACGCCGGCAGGACGAGTACACGCGCTACCTGACCCGCCGGATTATGGCGCAGATTCAGAGCAATACCCGATTCCGCGAGCTGCTGACCGACCAGCTGATCCTGTTGGAAAAGACGCAGCTGCGTTCACTGCGCTCGCAGATTAACCCGCACTTCCTGTTCAACACGCTCAACGCCATCAGCATGCAGATTTCTGCCGGCGAGGAGGGGGCGGACCGCGCGGTCGCCATGATCGGCTGGCTGTCCGAGCTGCTCAGGTATTCCCTGGCCCGGGAGGACGCGGTGCCGCTGTCGACCGAGCTGTTTCAGACGCGCAATTACCTGAACCTGCTCCTGGCGCGCTACGATCAGGAGTTCACCGTGTCGCTCGACGCGCAGCCCGGCCTGGACGCCTGCCTGGTGCCCCGGCTGTGCCTGCAGCCGCTGATCGAAAACGCGGTGTTTCACGGCGTGACCCCTCTGGAGGAACGGCAGGGAGTCATCGGCATCGACATCCGCAGGGAGGAGGACGAGCTGCTCATCCGCGTGCGCGACAACGGCGCGGGCATGTCGCCTGAAAACCTCGAAAGGCTGCGCGGTCAGCTGAATCACCTGCCCAGCGAGCTGCCGGAGAGGCATATCGGCCTGCTCAACGTCGCGATGCGGCTGCACCTGATGTACCCCGCCGCCCCACCCGTGCAGGCGGACAGCGTGCTCGGCGAATACACCTGCTTCACGCTGCGCATCCCGCTGGGAGGCCGCTGAGGCAGGAGAATCTGCCTGCCCGCGCTTTCTCCCCGGCATTCAGACCGGCAACGAGCCTCCCCATGAGCGGGAGGCTCGTGCAGCTTGTCAAAAAAGTTTTGACAAGCTGGTGGACGGGGAAGCAAGCTCCCCGGCCAGGTGCCGC
>CAKUFI010000082.1 GCA_934647305.1 uncultured Clostridia bacterium
GGACTTCAATCTATGGTCCCCGAATTCGTGTGCTGTCCGGCGGCAGCAACCGGGTGCAGGCACTGCCTGCCCGCAATCCGCAGGGAATCCTGCGGATTCGAAGAAACCAGCCGCTCCAATTTATGGCGGCTGGTTTCGTGTGCTATTCGGCGGCAGCAAGTGGGTGCAGGCTCAGCCTGCCCGGTTAGTCGAGCGTGTCGGCCTCGGCGCGGTCGGCGGTCTCGGCAAGCACCAGGCCCTCGTTGTTCTCGCAGGCCAGACGGATGCTCCACTCGTTCTCGAAGAAGAGCACGTCGCGGCCCGCGCGGTCGATGGCGGGCTCGGTGGTGGAGGTCAGGCGCAGCTTGTCGACCGGCTTGGGGCTCTTGACGATCCAGCGGACGTACTTGAACGGCAGGCTCTCGCGGGTCAGGTCCACGCCGTATTCGGACTTGAGCCGATACTCCAGCACGTCCATCTGCAGCGCGCCAACCACGCCCGCGATCATCTCCTCGCGGCCGATGTGGGGGCGCTTGAAGGTCTGGATCGCGCCTTCCTGAGAAAGCTGGGTCACGCCCTTGAGGAACTGCTTGCGCTTCATGCTGTCCACCGGGCTGACGCGGCAGAAGAACTCGGGCGCGAACAGCGGGATGCCTGAATAGCGAACCGGCTCGCCGGTGCACAGCGTGTCGCCCAGGCGGAACACGCCCGGATCGAACAGGCCGATGATATCGCCCGCGTAGGCGGTTTCGACGGCCTCGTGCTCCTGCGCCATGAACTGCTGCGGCTGCTTGAGCACGATCTGGCCGTTCGAGGAGGAGTGCCAGACCGACATGCCCTTCTCGAACACGCCCGAGCAGATGCGCATGAAGGCCAGGCGGTCGCGGTGGGCGGGGTTCATGTTGGCCTGAATCTTGAAGATGAAGCCGGTGAACTTGTCGCTGGCCGGGTCGATCGGGCCCTTGTCGGACACGCGCGCGGTGGGCGACTTGGTGTACTTGAGGAAGCGCTTGAGGAAGGGCTCCACGCCGAAGTTGTTGAACGCGCTGCCGAAGAACATGGGCGTGAGCTGGCCCGAGAGGATCATGTCCAGGTCGAACGGGTCGCCCGCCACGTCCAGCAGCTCGATGTCCTCGAGCAGTTTATTGTAGTATTCCTTGCCCAGCACGCCCGGCAGCTCCGGGTCGTCCAGCGCGAGCTCGCGCACCTCGACCTGCGTCTGGCCGTGGTTGCCGCCGGCGTACAGCTCCACCATGCGGGTGTCGCGGTGGAATACGCCCTTAAAATCGCCGTGGATGCCGATGGGCCAGTTGACCGGGCAGGAGCGGATGCCCAGCACGCTCTCCAGCTCCTCCATCAGGTCGAAGGGATCCTTGCCGGCGTGGTCGAGCTTGTTGACAAAGGTGAAGATCGGAATCGAGCGCAGGCGGCAGACCTTGAACAGCTTGATGGTCTGCTCCTCCACGCCCTTGGCGCAGTCGATCAGCATGACCGCGCTGTCGGCGGCGACCAGCGTGCGATAGGTGTCCTCGGAGAAGTCCTGGTGGCCGGGGGTGTCCAGAATGTTGATGCGGTAGCCGTCAAAGTCGAACACCATCGCCGACGACGTGACCGAGATGCCGCGCTGCTTCTCGATCTCCATCCAGTCGGAGGTGGCGTGGCGCGAGGCCTTGCGCGCCTTGACCGAGCCGGCCTGGCGAATGGCGCCGCCGTAGAGCAGCAGCTTTTCGGTCAGGGTGGTTTTACCTGCGTCGGGGTGGGAAATGATGGCGAAGGTGCGCCGGCGCGCAACCTCGCGGGCGAGTTCGGGATGTTCCATGTATGTATCCTCCTTTGGTGTGTTGGGGTGCAAAGCCGGGTCTGCGCGGTATCAAATCGGGTACATACGAAGCCTCCTCGCCTGCTTGTGACGGGCACTTACACACCCATCTTATCTTACTTATTTTACCCCAATTTCCGCGCGCTGTACGCAAGTTTTGGTTAAACCTATTGAAGGGACGATCGAGAGGCGATCGGCAGGGCCGACAGGCTGAGCCTGCACCCACTTGCTGCCGCGGGTTCCATCGACGACTATCGGCCGCCATAGATTGGAGCGGCCGAAGTCTATGTTTTTGCGTTGCGCCGCATTCTGCGAGCCACGTCTCTGCATCCACTCTCGCCACGCAGGTTGCTGTACTCCTTGGGAGAGCTCGAGAGGGCCGCAGTCCTCTCGAATTCAAATCGAGCCAAGCGACATGCGCGGTGGGCGCGGACAATTTTTCTGGCGGGGATTCCGAGCGTGTTCCATTTATATCCAAGACTTATTTACATTGAAATATGCTCGAAGCCCCAGAAGAAAATTTGATTCCCTGCAGGCTCCGCGCCCGAAAAATCTTTGATTTTTAGCGGAGACTGGAGAGGGTGGCAGTGGCGGGGGAGCCTGCTTCCCCGCCACACGGCTTGTCGATTTAACATTCGCTGGTAGATAAGAAGGCGAATATCGCGTACAATAACCATGTTGACTGGAAACCGGAAAAAAGGAGGTTGCGACCATGATCAACAAGAAGATGAGCATCATCGAGGTGCTGCGCATCAACCGCGACACCGCCCCCATCCTGATGGACTTCGGCATGCACTGCCTGGGCTGCCCGCACGCGACGGCGGAGAGCCTGGAGGACGCCTGCGCGGCGCACGGCGTGAGTGTGGACGAACTGGTGGATAAGCTGAACGCTTTCCTGGCCGAGCAGTCCAAGTAAGGCGCAAAATGTGGATAACTTCGGTGAGGGCAAGGTTTTTCCACCTGTTCAGCATGAAGTTATCCACATTTTTGTTTGAAAAGCGGTGGATAATGTGGACAACCGCCTGTGTATTGCGTGCATAGTGGGGATAAATCATCCACAGCGTCCGGCCGCATCACATATTTTTCCACACCCCTGAGCATAAACAAGAGAAGGAAGTGCGTATTATGACCCCTCGTGAGGCTTACGAACAGTGGCTCAAGGACTTCGCGGACGACCGTGAGACGGTGGACGAGCTGCTCTCCATTCAAAACGACGAAAAGGAAATCGAGGATCGCTTTTATACCGACCTGAGCTTCGGCACGGCCGGCCTGCGCGGCGTGCTCGGCGCGGGCAGCAACCGCATGAACTGCTACGTGGTGCGCCGGGCGACCCAGGCGCTGGCAAAGTACATCCTATCCACCCCCGGCCAGGCCGAGCGCGGCGTGGTCATCGCCTATGACTCCCGCCGGTTCAGCGACCGCTTTGCCAAGCAGGCGGCGCTGGTGCTGTGCAAGATGGGCGTGAAGGTCTACCTGTTCGAGTCGCTGCGGCCGGTGCCCATGCTGTCCTTCGCGGTGCGCCACCTGAAGGCCATCGCGGGCATCGTGATCACCGCCAGCCACAACCCCGCGCAATACAACGGCTACAAGGTCTACTGGGAGGACGGCGGCCAGATGCCTCCCGAGCGCGCCGACAAGATCCTGGAGCTGATTCACCAGACCACCTATCAGGAAAGCGCGCCCATGGACGAGGACAAGGCGCTTGAAAGCGGCCTTCTGCAGATCATCGGCAAGGACGTGGACGACGCGTACATGGCCTGCGTGGAGAGCCTGGCCATTTCGCCCGAGCTGGATCGCGAGATGGGCGACAAGCTGACCATCGTCTACACCCCCCTGCACGGCTCGGGCAACATCCCGGTGCGCCGCGCGCTGGCCGACATGGGCTTTACCCGCGTGTTCGTCGTGCCGGAGCAGGAAAAGCCCGACCCGACCTTCCACACCGTGCGCGTGCCCAACCCCGAGGATCCGGCGGCGTTCAAGCTGGCGCTGGAGCTGCAGAAGAAGGTGCACGCCGACCTGGTGTTCGGCACTGACCCGGACTGCGACCGCGTGGGCATCGCGGTGCTGGACGGCGAGGGCAGGGTGCATGCGCTCAGCGGCAACCAGATCGGCTGCCTGCTGCTGCACTACATCCTCGACCGCCGCAGGGCGAACGGCACGCTGCCGAAGAACGCCGCCGCGGTCAAGTCGATCGTGTCCACCGAGCTGGCGCGCGCCATCTGTGACGACTACGGCTGCGCGATGGTCGAGACGCTGACCGGCTTCAAGTTCATCGCCGAGAAGATCGAGCAGTTCACCGAGACCGGCGAGCACACGTTCGTGTTCGGCTTCGAGGAGTCCTGCGGCTACCTCAGCGGCACCGAGGTGCGCGACAAGGACGGCGTGAACGCCAGCCTGCTCATCGCCGAGACCGCCGCCTGGTACAAGAAGCAGAACATGACCCTCTACGACGCGCTCGAGGCCATCTACAAGAAGTACGGCTATTACGACTCCAAGGTCACCTCCTTCGCGCTGTCCGGCATGGACGGCCTGCAGAAGATGGGCGCGCTGATGAGCGACCTGCGCGAAAAGGTGCCCGCCGACTTCGCGGGCAAGCGCGTGCTGGCCGTGCGCGACTACCTCAAGGGCGAGCGCGTGGATACCCAGGGCAGCGTCAGCGCCCTGGAGCAGGGAAAGAGCAACGTGCTGTACTACGAGCTGGAGGACGGCGCGTGGATCTGCGTGCGCCCCAGCGGCACCGAGCCCAAGGTCAAGCTCTACGTCAACGCCATGTCCGCCTCGCACGAGGAAACCGAAAAGCAGCTTCAGGCGCTCTCCGACGCGGCGGTGGACTGCCTGAACAGCCTGCTGTGAAGCTGTACCTGATCCGGCACGGCCAGAGTGTGGCCAATCGCGACCATATCTCCGCCGGCTGGGGCGAGTTTCCGCTGACCGAGCTGGGCAGGGAGCAGGCCAGGCGCGTGGGCGAGTATCTCCGCAGGATGAAGCCCTTTGACAAAATCTACGTCAGCGACCTGGTTCGCACCCGGCAGACCTTCGAATGCGCCTTCGGCCCCGAGACCGAGCACGTGCTCTGCCCGCTGATTCGCGAGGTGCACGCGCCCTTCGCGGGGAGGAGCTTTGCCGAGCTGGTCGAGGAATATGGCCCGGATTACCAGGCGGCCATGCGCAGGATGGACTACAGCGCGTTCGGCGGCGAAGGCCCTCAGGAGCTGGCCGCGCGCCTTCTGGCCTTCCGCGACCAGGTCGCGGCGGACAACCTCGAGCGCGTCGCGGCGGTGTGCCACGCGGGCGTCATCCGCGCCTTCCTCGCGCTCACAGTGGGCGTGCCCTCGACCGAGCTGCGCCCCTTTACCGACAACTGCTCCATCAGCGTGTTTGAATACGACCGGAACGAAAACATCTGGCGCCTGCGCCACCACAACTGGGTGCCGGAGCTGGAGTGACGAATGAAAGGAGAAATACACGATGATCGACCTGAGACTGGAGTACCCGCGCCCGCAGCTGGAGCGCGAGGACTGGCTGAGCCTGAACGGCGAATGGGATTTTGAAGTGGACGACGGCATGAACGGCGAGGGCCTGAAGTACTATGAGCGCGAATCGCTGGCGCAGCGCATACTGGTGCCCTACTGCCCGGAAAGCGACCTGTCCGGCATCGGCCGCAAGGAGTTCATGAACTGCGTGTGGTACCGCAAAAGCATCGACCTGCCCGAGTCCTTCAAGGGCAAGCGGGCGCTGCTGCACTTCGGCGCGGTGGACTACCACGCCAAGGTATACGTCAACGGCCAGCTCGCGGGCGAGCACAAGGGCGGCTACACGCCGTTCTGCCTGGACGTGACCGACCTGCTGAAGGCCGAGGGCAACTACATCACCCTGTGCGCCTATGATGACGTGCGCGGCATGCAGCAGCCCGTGGGCAAGCAGTGCAAGTTCCAGCATTCGGCCGGCTGCCACTACACCCGCACGACCGGCATCTGGCAGAGCGTGTGGATGGAGCCGGTCAGCCCGGCGCGCCTGGTTTCCTATAAGACCTATTCGGACATCGCCCACTGCACGGAGACGCTGCAGGTGACGCTCACCCGCCCGGCGATCGGCAGGACGCTGACCGTGCGCGCGCTGTTTGACGGCCGCGAGATGGCGGTTTCCCAGCAGAAGGTGTGCTCCGAGGCGGTCACGGTGACGCTGAACCTGGCCGAGAAGCACCTGTGGGATCTGGGGCAGGGCAACCTGTACGACCTGGAGTTCACGCTGAGCGACGGCGAGGCGACCCTCGACGCGGCGAAGGGCTACTTCGGCCTGCGCGAGGTGGGCCTGAACGAGAAGGGCATGACGATCAACGGACGCGTGTTCTTCGGCCGCTGGGTGCTGGATCAGGGCTTCTATCCGGACGGCATCTACACCGCCCCCTCGGACGCGGCGCTCAAGAAGGACATCGAGGACTCGATGCGCCTGGGCTTCAACGGCGCACGCCTGCACCAGAAGGTGTTCGAGCCGAGGTTCCTGTATTGGGCCGATAAGCTGGGCTACGTCGTCTGGGGCGAGCAGGCCAGCTGGGGCCTGGACATCACCCGCTTCGACGTGGTGAACTGGTTCCTGCCCGAGTGGCTCGAGGCCATGGAGCGCGACTTCAGCCATCCCAGTCTGATCGGCTGGTGCCCGCTCAACGAGACCTGGGACATTGACGGCAGGCGCCAGTGCGACGACGCGCTGCGCATGATCTATCTGGCCACCAAGGCCGCCGACCCGACCCGTCCGGTCATCGATACCAGCGGCAACTATCACGTCGTCACCGACCTCTTCGACGTGCACGACTACCTGCAGGATCCGGCCGAGTTCGCCAAGTGCTACAGCCGCATCGACGAGGGCATTGTGCTCGACCAGGTGGAGCGCGCCACCCCCGGCCGTCAGAAGTACACCGGCGGCCCGGTCTTCGTCAGCGAGTACGGCGGCATCAAGTGGGCCGTGGGCGAGCAGCAGGACGCGTGGGGCTACGGCAAGTCCGTCCAGACCCCCGAGGAGTTCCTCGAGCGCTACAAGGGCCTGACCGACGCGCTGCTGGACAACGAGCGCATCTGCGCCTTCTGCTACACCCAGCTCTACGATGTGGAGCAGGAGCAGAACGGCCTGATGACCTATGACCGCAAGTTCAAGTTCGACCCCGCGCTCTTCCACGCCATCAACACCCGCAAGGCGAAGATCGAGGAATAACGCGCACAGGGGACCGGCCGGGCGTGGCCTTTCCGGCTCCCGGGCTTTTCGAAAAGGCGCCTGTCCCGCGCGGGCGCCTGTTTTTCTTTCACAAGTTAGAAGAAGCTAACCACCGGAGGTGCTTTATGCCGCAGGTACGTTTCATGGACGGCTTTGATGAGGGGCGCGCGCTGGGCGCGATCGACTGCGCCGACGGCGGCGGCCGGATCGACCGCTATGACCTGTTCGACGGGGTGACGGTCATGCGCGTTTCCCTGCAGACGCACGGATTCGAGGAGACGCGCCGGAAGCGGGACGGCCTGGAGATCAATTTCTGCGCGAGCGGGCGGTTCGAGAGCAGCTTTTCATCGCGCGATCAGGCGGCGCTCACCCCGGGCGACCTGGCCGTCAGCACCTTCGACGGCACGCATGGGGCGCGGTCGGAGTCGCGTTTTCCGCTGGGGCATTACGAGGGCGTGTGCATCGACGTGGACTGCGCCGCCGCCGCCCGCTGGATGCGAAAAAACGCCGCGCCGCTGGCCACCGACTTCTCCGCGCTGCGCGAAAACCTGCTGGGCGGGCGCTGGTATGTGGCGATGAGCGCCGGGCCGCGCTGCGAGCACGTGTTCCGCGAGCTGTTCGAGAACATGCCCTACTTTGACCGGGCCTATCTGCAGCTGAAGGTGCTGGAGCTGTTCATGCTGCTGGGCAGCGTGCCGCGCGTGGAGCCGGCCGAGGCGGACTACTGCTCGGCGGAGCACCTGCGCCTGATCCGGCACCTGCGCGACCACCTGGTCAGCGACCGGGGCAGCTATGTGTCGCTCGCGCGCCTGGCCGAGGAGCACGGAATCTCCGTTTCGCACCTGCAGAAGCTGTTTCGCCAGGTGTACGGTGCGCCGGTGTACCACTACATCCGCGAGTATCGCCTGGAGCAGGCCGCCGTCGAGCTGACCCGGGGCGAAAAGCGCATCGTGGACGTGGCGCTCGACGCGGGCTACGACAGCCCCAGCAAGTTCTCCGCCGCCTTCAAGGCGCGCTACCGCATGACCCCCAGCGACTACCGCGCCGCAGCCGATGTCTCAAAACGGAGCAGTCAAACCAGAACGGACTAGCGCATTTAGGAGAGACGTGGTATACTGTTTGTAGGTTAAAGAAAACTAACCAATCAAAGGAGGATCACGTCATGAAGAAAGTACTCTCCCTCGTCCTGTGCCTGGTTTGCCTGTTCGCGTTCAGCGCGGTGGGCCTGGCCGAAACCACTTCCGAGGACTTCCTGAGCAAGGTGCAGGGCACCTTTGTGGAGCTGTTCCCCGAGCTGTCCAAGGACGAGTATCACGAGACCTGGGTCGAGGCCGTGACCCCGCTGGTGGGCGCGGAGAACGCGGACGAGACGATCAGCATGCTGCTGAGCATGTGCATGGCCGACAAGTACGGCGAAGAGGCCATTGCCGCCTATACCGAGGATCCCGAGAGCATGCGCTTCGACTGCTACTACCTGGGCGGCGTGAAGAAGATGACCATCGAGGGCAACACCATCTCCGGCGTGGACGCGGACGGCAACGAGGTCTTCCGCCACACCTACAGCCCGATGAACCTGGAAAACGAGAACGGCTTCATCTTCTATCAGACCGAGGACGCCGACGCGGGTCAGTTCACCTACTTCGCCTTCTCGCCCGACACGATGGAGGATACCTGGCATCTGGAGTTCCGCTATGCGGAAAAGGTCGAGGATCTGATGAGCTGGTTCGAGGGCGCTTACGCCTACTGGAACGTGGGCGCGATCGCCGAGGACTACACCGAGGAGCAGATCCACAGCGCGATCAACCTCTTCGCGACCGAGAACCTGTCCGGCGAGGAATAAACCCCAGACACAAAGAGAGACGGCGCGGCTTCGGCTGCGCCGTCAGACTGTCAAAAAACTCGGGAGAGCTCGAGAGGGCCGCAGCCCTTTCGAACTTTCAATCGTGCCCAGCGGCATGTACGGTGGGCACGGGGCGATTTTTTCGCCGGAAAATCCCATTTTCCAGAGAAAAAATCGTTTCCTTGCAGGCTCCGCGCCCGAAAAATCTTTGATTTTTAGCGGAGACTGGTGAGGGTGGCAGTGGCGGGGGAGCTTGCTTCCCCGTCCACCAGCTTGTCAAAACTTTTTTGACAAGCTGCCGGCGCGGCTTCGGCTGCGCCGTTTTCTTGACTTGACGGGGAATTCGCGCTATACTTTTATACAATTGGTTCATGAGGTGGAGGCGAAGCAATGAATACGAAGCGGCAGCGGGAGATCAGAGCCTTTTTGATCGGAGAATTTGGCGAAGACAGGGGCAGCGTGCTGTTTAGGCGGCAGACGGAAACGCTCGACGCGCTGATTGCGGGCGAAACGGGCAAGTCGAAGAGCCAGATGAAAACGCTCTCCCGGACGATTCTCCCCAGTATCGCGCTGTACAAGGTTCTGTCCGGCGAGCTTTCGCAGGAGCGCGCGTATGCCTGCGTGCGCAAATATATGCTCGAGGTCGCGGCCGGAAAACACGCATCCATGGCAAAAATGGAGTCCGTACCGGGCTTCTACGCGCTCTACAGCCGCATCTTCCTGCGGATCATGCGCACGGCCGACCAGTGGGAAAGCACACAGTCGCGCGGCGGGGATTCCTTCGACGTGACGATCACAAGGTGCCTCTGGCACACAGCCTGCGCGGAAAACGGCTGCGCGGAGCTGTGCCGCCTATTCTGCGAGTCCGATAACGTGACCTACGGCGGGCTGCGGAAGATCGGCTTTTCGCGCACGAAAACGCTGGGCTGCGGCGGAAACTGCTGTGATTTCCATTTTTTCAGGAAGCAGTAAAAGGGAGGTCGTCGTATGCCGCTGCAAATCGTCCGAAACGACCTCACGAAGATGAAGGTTGACGCCATCGTCAACGCCGCGAACTGCTCGCTGCTGGGCGGCGGCGGCGTGGACGGCTGCATTCACCGCGCCGCGGGGCCGGAGCTGCTGGCCGAGTGCAGAACGCTCGGCGGCTGCGAAACCGGGCGCGCGAAGATCACGAAGGGCTATCGCCTGCCCTGCAAGTACGTCATCCACGCGGTCGGGCCGCGCTGGCGGGACGGGCTGCACGGTGAAAAGGAGCTGCTGGCCTCCTGCTACCGCTGCTCGCTCGCGCTGGCGAAGGAATATGGCTGCGAATCGGTCGCCTTCCCGCTGATTTCCTCGGGCGTGTACGGCTACCCGAAGGACCAGGCGCTCAGGGTGGCGGTCGATACCATCGGCGGCTTCCTGCTTGAAAACGACATGACGGTCTACCTCGTCCTCTTTGACCGGAAGGCCTGTCAGCTCGGCGGCAGGCTGTTTGCAGACATTGCCGCCTATATCGACGACCGGTATGTGGACGAGCACACCGACAGCCGCGCCGAGCGCCTGCGCCGGATGCAGGTGCTCCATGCGGCCCCCAAAAAGGCCCAGTCGCTCGACGACGCGCTGGGGCGGCTCGACGAGAGCTTTTCGGAGATGCTGCTGCGCAAGATCGACGAGCGCGGCCTGACCGACGCGCAGTGCTACAAGAAAGCGAACGTCGACCGGAAGCTCTTCTCAAAGATCCGCTCGGACAGGTTTTACAGGCCCTCCAAGCCGACCGTAATCGCCTTTTCCCTGGCGCTCGAGCTGCCGCTCGACGAGATGAAGGATCTGCTCGGGAAGGCCGGGTTCGCCCTCTCGCGCTCCAACAAATTTGACATCATCGTGGAGTACTTCGTCGAGCAGGGAAACTATAACGTGTTCGAGATCAACGAGGCGCTGTTCGCGTTTGACCAGAGCCTGATCGGGGCGTAATCCGCAAATTGGAAGCGATGGAGGCGGTCGGATGGATACCGCGAGGCAGGATACCCTGCTGTTCTTTGACCGGCGTCAGGCCGCTTATCCCCTGTATGAGCTTTTTCAGGAAAGGCTGCTCGCCCGATTCCCCGAAACCCGAATCAGGGTGCAGAAATCCCAGATCTCGTTTTACGGTCAGCGGCTTTATGCCTGCGTGTCTTTCCTGCGCGTCAAAAAGAAGGCGGAGCTGCCGGACGGTTACTTTGTGCTGACGCTCGGCCTGCCCGCGCCGCTGGAGTCGGATCGAGCCGCGGCCAAAACAGAGCCGTATCCGGGACGCTGGACAACGCACTTTGTCCTCAGCAGCCCCTCCGAACTGGACGAAGAGCTGTTTGGCTGGATTGAGCAGGCCCATGCCTTCGCCCAGGCGAAATGACGCGGCGGCAATACGGCGGGCAAAACGTCGCCCGATACGCGACCGGGCGGGTCGAAAAACGAAATGGCACAGGACTGCAGGGCAAAGCGCCCGGCAGTCCTGCCAGCTTGTCAAAAAAGGTTTTGACAAGCTGGTGGACGGGGAAGCAAGCTCCCCCGCCACTGCCACCCTCACCAGTC
>CAKUFI010000083.1 GCA_934647305.1 uncultured Clostridia bacterium
GCTGAAATCTAAGAGATTTCCGGGCGCAAAAACTGCAAGGAAACGCTTTTTTCTCTGGAAAATGGGATTTTCCGGCGAAAAAATCGCCCCGTGCCCACCGTACATGCCGCTGGGCACGATTGAAAGTTCGAAAGGGCTGCGGCCCTCTCGAGCTCTCCCGAGTTTTTTGACAGTCTGAGCCGCCCCCTGAAAAGGGGCGGCTCTTTCGTTTGAGTGAAACGTTTGAATATGGCGCATTTCGTATATTTAAGTTAATATTGTTTCGTATTGTGCTGATGTTAACTCATACTGTTACGCAGCGCGCAGAACATCATTTCAGAGAGCGGGTGAACGGTTTGCAGAAGGCGAAGCTGTCGGCGCGAAAGAAGAGCGAATACCGGGCGGCGTATCTGATGATCGCACCGGTCGTCATCGGCATTGCGGTGTTTTTCATCGTGCCGACGATCTGGTCTGTCCTCCTTTCGCTTACAGAGGGGCCGGACTACATTACCTACGAATTCGTCGGCCTGAAGAACTACAGAACCCTGTTTGCCGCCGGGTCGGACATGTGGCAGGAGCTGCTCAACACGGTGTACTACGCCTTCGTTTCGGTCGGCGTGAGCATGGTGATCAGCGTGCTGCTGGCGAATGCGCTGAACCAGGACATCAGGGGGCAGTCGCTGTTCCGCGTGATTTACTTCCTGCCGTCGGTGACGATGGCGGCGGCCGTCGGCATGGTGTAGCGCTCGCTGCTCAACTCGCAGTACGGCGTGGTAAACCAGGCGCTCAAGGCGCTCGGAATCAACGGGCCGAAGTGGCTGACCGACCCGAGCTTCATGATGCTGGGCGTGATCATCGTAGGCGTGTGGTCCTCGGTGGGCTACAACATGATCATCCTGCTGGCGGGGCTGAAGAACATCCCGCGCGGCTACTACGAGGCCGCGATGATCGACGGGGCGACCAGCGGCCAGCAGTTCCGCAAGATCACCGTTCCGCTGCTTTCTCCGGTGCTGTTCTTCGTCTCGATCACCTCGCTGATGGGCGGCTTCAAGGTGTTCGACATCATCTATACGCTTGCCGGCTCGGGAAGCACGGCTGATAAATTCATGCGCTACTATCGCACGATGGTCTACGGCATATACGAAAAGGGCTTCCTGTATCACAGCCTGGGCATCGCGTCGGCGGAGGCCGTGGTGCTGCTGGTGATCATACTGGCGCTCACGCTCGTTCAGTTCAAACTGCAGAGCAGGTGGGTGCACTATGAATAAGAGAGGCGGAGGGCGTATGCAGAAAAAGATCCGCGCCGGTCGCGCATTGCTGTACATCATACTCGTGTTCTGGGCGGTGTTTATGATCATGCCGTTCGCATGGATGCTGCTGACCAGCGTGAAGACCCAGCCGGAGGCGATGAAGGTGCCGATCGTCTGGCTGCCGAAGAATCCGCAGTGGAAGAACTACGTCGATGTGCTGCAGAAGTACCGGTTCGCGTCGTATTACAAGAACACCGCGTTTGTGACGGTGACCACGGTGATCTTCCAGCTGATGACCTGCTCGATGGGCGCCTACGCCTTCGCGCGGCTGGACTTCCCGGGCAAGAACGCGATTTTCCTGGTCTGCATGACGGTGCTGATGGTGCCGACGCAGATGATCATCATTCCGCGCTTCATCATGACGATGAGGCTGGGATGGCTGAACTCGTTCGCCGGAATCATCATTCCGAATCTGCCGAGTATCTACGGCGTGTTCTTCCTGAGGCAGAATTTCATGACGCTGCCCAGGGAGCTTGACGAGGCGGCGATGATCGACGGCTGCAGCTTCTTCGGCATCTACTGGAGGATCCTGCTGCCGCTGCTGAAGAACGGCCTGATCGCGTTCGGCGTGCTGACCACGCTGTGGAGCTGGAACGAGATGCTCTGGCCGCTGATCGTCACCAGCAAGCAGAGCCTGTACGTGCTGTCGATCGCCCTGGCCAACATGCAGGGGCAGTACGCGCAGAAGATTCCCACGCAGATGGCGGCGGGCGTGCTGGCGATGGCGCCGATGCTGCTGGTCTTCCTGATCGGTCAGAAGCAGATGCTGGAGGGCATCGCGCTGTCCAGTATCAAGGCGTAGTCTTTCCCCTGAACAAGGGTGAACGATAAAAAAGTATGGAGGTGTCTGTCTCATGAAGAAACTGTTGGTACTGGTACTGGTTCTGCTGCTGGCCCTGGGTTCGACCGCTTACGCCGCAGTTGAGCTGGAGATGAACTACTGGATGAGTGAACAGGACGAGGGCATTTTGCCCGCCATCGAGGCGTTCAACGCGTCTCAGGACGAAATCGTGGTCAACGCGAGCTCCATTCCCTGGTCGCAGTACTGGGACAAGCTGGTCGTCGGCCTGCCGGCCGGCAGCGCGCCCGACGTGTTCTCGATCAACGCGCTGAACGTCGTGGACTATGCCCGCAACGGCTATCTGCTCGACATCACCGATCTGTTTGAGTCCGGCGCGGTGGACGTGACCAAGTATCCGGCTCACACGGTCGCGACCCACACGGTGGACGGCGTCCTCAGGGGCATTCCGAGAGACTTCGACGCCATCGCCGTCTACTACAACAAGACCCTGTTCGACGAGGCGGGCGTGGAATACCCGAAGGACGGCTGGACGTGGGACGAGTTCATCGAGACCGCGAAGAAGCTGACCAACCCCGACGCGGGCGTCCACGGCTGCTCCATCGCGGCCAACGGCCAGGCGTTCGGCTATGACTACATCTACGGCAACGGCGGCATGCTCTTCGACGAGAACGGCATGTGCGTCGTGAACACACCGGAGAACGTCGAGGCGTTCCAGAAGCTCCACGACGCGATCCATGTGGAGAAGATCTCCGCGACCGTCGAGGAGCAGGTCGAAATCGCCAAGAACGTCCGCTTCCTGTCCGGCACCGACGCGATGACATTCGACGGCAGCTGGAACATGGCGACCTATCAGGAGGCCTACGGCGACATGCTGGGCGTCGTTTCCCTGCCGATCATGAAGGAAGCCACCACCATCTCCCACTCCCTGAGCTGGGTGGGCGCGGCGACGACCAAGCATCCGGAAGAGGTCAAGAAGTTCCTGACCTATCTGGCGGGCTACGAGGCGCAGGCGCAGGCTGCTCAGGCGGTCATTCCGGCCTATGAGGGCACGCCCGAGCTGTGGGCGGCGAAGTTCGCGGATTACAACACCGACGCGTTCCTGGGCCCGATCGCCAGCGGCGCGGCGCATCCCCTGCCGGCGGCGAACAAGAACGTCCAGCAGATCTTCGCGCGCTTCAACGACTACATGACCGAAATGCTGTCCACCGGCGACATCGAGGCCAACCTCGCGGCGATGGAGGCGGAATTCAACGAGCTGCTCAAGTAAGCTGAATTCACATCAGGCGCTGATACAGACCATACCATAAGGCCGCCCCGCAGGCTCCAGCGATCCTGCGGGGCGCTTTGGATTATCAAAAAGGGGCTGTGAGTGTTCCGGGGAAGCCCCTAAAAAACGGAGAAACCAGCCGCTCTCACGTATGGCGGCTGGTTTCGTGTTCTATTCGGCGGCAGCAGCCGGCTGTCGGCCCTGCCGACCGCTCGATAGCCTGAGGCGCGCGGCTATTTCATCACGACGTTTTCGGGGCCGAGGTACTCGCGCAGAGAAATCAGATCGACCGCCTCACTAACCCACAGCTCGCGCGGCGCCTGATAGGCCTTGCCCTCGTCGGCCACATAGAAGGTCACGACGTAGCTGCCGGGGGTCTTGACCAGCAGATCGGCGGCCTGCCCGCGCTGGAAGGCGTTTTTCACGCGCAGATACAGCCGCTTGGGCTTGGGCGCAGGCCTGGAGACAGGCTCGACCGCACCGGAGACAGGCGCGTCGTATGCAGGCAGCGCGGGCGGAAGCGGCTGCGCGTCCGGGCCCAGCTCCGCGCCGTGGCGAAGCGGCTCGACCGAGTCCACGATCAGCTTGGGCGCGTCGTCCTCGCGGATGGACAGCTTACCTCGCAGCAGCAGCGGCTCGTCGGAGGCCAGCGCCCCGCGGAATCGCTCAAACACGCGCGGGAAAACCAGCGCCTCGGTGGAGCCGAACAGATCCTCCAACGTGACGAAGGCCATCATGTCGCCCTTGCGGGTAGCCTTCATCTTGCGCTCGGTAATCAGGCCGCCCATCGCGGCGCTCATGCCGTCGAAGGAAAGCCCTTTATCGGGGTACTCCTCGGCGAGGGAGGACAGAAAGCCCGCGTTGACCTCCAGCTGGGACAGCTCCTCGCGGAACTCGTCGAGCGGGTGGCCGGTGATGTACACGCCGGTGACTTCCTTCTCCATGTCGAGCAGCGCCTTGGGCGGCAGCTCCTTCAGGTCAGGCAGCGGCGGCGGGGGCACGTCCACGTCCATTTCGCCGAACAGGGACAGCTGACCCTCGATCACCGACTTTTTTCGCTTGCTGACCCCGTCCATCACGCCCTCGAATACGGCCAGCTTCTGCGCGCGGTTGCCGGGCAGGGTATCGAACGCGCCCGACTTGATCAGGCACTCGACGGTGCGCTTGGTCATCTGTTCGCAGCTGACGCGCTCGGCGAAGTCGTACAGATCGGCGAAGAACCCGCCGCGCTTCACCTCCTGCACGATGGCGGCGATGGCGTTCGTACCCACGTTCTTGACCGCGCCCAGGCCGAAGCGCACCGCGCTCACGCCGTCCTGCACGTCCACGCTGAACTTTTCGCCGCTGCGGTTGATGTCCGGCGGGAGCAGCGAAATGCCCTTTTTGCGCAGGTACTGGATGTAGAAGGCCACCTTGTCGGTGTTGTCGGTAAAGGAGTTCATCATGGCCGCCATGAACTGGGCGGGATAGTGCACCTTGAGCCAGGCGGTCTGCAGGGCGACCACGGCGTAGCCCGCGGCGTGCGGCTTGTTGAAGGCGTAGCTGGCGAAGGCGGTCATTTCCTCGAAGAGGTGCTCGGCCACCTGCTCGGACACGCCGCGCCGCACCGCGCCGGGCACGTCGATTGAGCCGTCCGGGTTGAGCTTGCCGTGGATAAAGTACTCCTTCTCCTGCGCCATGACGTCGTGCTTTTTCTTGGCCATGGCGCGGCGCACCAGGTCGCTTCGGCCCATCGAGTAGCCGGCCAGATCGCGCACGATCTGCATGACCTGCTCCTGATAGACCATGCAGCCATAGGTGACGGACAGGATCGGCTTGAGCTTGGGATCCTCATACTGAACCGATTCGGGGTTCTGCTTGCCCGCGATAAAGCGCGGTATGGACTCCATCGGGCCGGGGCGGTACAGCGAAATCGCGGCGATGATGTCCTCGAAGCAGGCCGGCTTCATGTTGGCCAGGAACTGGCGCATGCCTCCGCCCTCCATCTGGAACACGCCGTCGGTCTCGCCCTCCGAGATCATGTCGTAGACCGCCTTGTCGTCCATCGGGATGTCCTCGGGGGTGAGGTGCTGCCCGGTGGCCTCCTCGATCATGCGCAGGCTGTCGCCGATAACGGTCAGCGTGCGCAGGCCCAGGAAGTCCATCTTCAGCAGGCCCAGGTGCTCCAGCGTATCCTTGGGGAACTGGGTGGTAATCACGTCGTCGTTGGTCTGCAGGGGCACGTATTCATACACCGGCCGGCTGGTGATCAGCACGCCCGCGGCGTGGGTGGAGGCGTGCCGGGGCATGCCCTCCAGCTTTTTGGCGGTGTCGATCAGGCGGCGCACGCTGTCGTCGTTCTCATACGCGCCGCGCAGCTCGCTGCTCACCGAGAGCGCCTTGTCCAGCGTCATGTCCAGCGCGAAGGGGATCATCTTGGACACCGCGTCCACTTCGGCGTAGGTCATGTCCAGCACGCGGCCCACGTCGCGCACCACCGCCTTGGCCGCCATGGTGCCGAAGGTGATGATCTGCGAGACGTGATCGGCCCCGTACCGCCTGGCCACGTAGTCGATGACCTCGGCGCGGCGCTCATAGTCGAAGTCGATATCCAGATCGGGCATGGACACGCGCTCCGGGTTCAGGAAGCGCTCGAACAGCAGGTCGTACTTGAGCGGGTCGATGGCGGTGATGTCCAGTGCGTAGCAGACGATCGAGCCTGCGCCGCTGCCTCGCCCCGGACCGACCAGTATGCCGTTTTTCTTGGCGAAGTTCACATAGTCCCACACGATCAGGAAGTAGTCCACATAGCCCATCTTCTCGATGACGCTCAGCTCGTACTCCATGCGCTCGCGCGCGTCAGTGCGGTCGGGGGCGTAGTGGCGGGCGAGGCCCTCCTCGGCCAGGCGGCGCAGGTATCCCTTCGCGGTTTCGCCCTCCGGCAGCGGAAAGGAAGGCAGGTGCACGTGCGAGAAGTCGAACTCCACCTGGCAGCGCTCGGCAATTTCGACCGTGCGCTCGATCGCCTCGGGCAGCTCGGGAAACAGCGCGCGCATTTCGTCCTCGCTCTTGACGTAGAGCTGGTCGGTCTCCATGCGCATGCGGTTCGTATCCGAGAGCGTCTTGCCGGTCTGGATGCACATGAGCACCTCCTGCGCCTCGGCGTCCTCGCGGTGCAGGTAGTGGCAGTCGTTCGTGGCCACGAGCGGTATGTCCATCTCCCGCGCCAACCGGATCAGCGGCCCCAGCACGCGCTTTTCCTCGGCCAGGCCGTGATCCTGTATCTCCACGAAGAAATTTCCCCGGCCGAACAGGTCGAGGTATCTCTGCGCCATCTCGCGCGCCTGCTTCTCCTGGCCGCTGAGCAGCAGCTTGGGCAGGTCGCCCGACAGGCAGGCCGACAGCGCGATCAGGCCCTCGTGATGCTCGGCAAGCAGCTTATAGTCGATGCGGGGCTTGTAGTAAAAACCGCGCGTAAAGCCCTGCGAAACCATGTAGATCAGGTTCTGATAGCCCGTCTGATTCTCGCACAGCAGGATCAGGTGGCTGTAGTCGCGGCTCATGGCAGTTCTGTCGTCCATGTCCGGGCACACGTACACCTCGCAGCCAATCACCGGGTGGATGCCGCGCTTCTTCGCCTGCTCGTAAAAGTCCACCACGCCGTACATCGCACCGTGATCGGTAATGGCGCAGTGCTCCATGCCCAGTTCCTTGACGTAGTCCAGCAGCGGGCCGATCCGGTTCGCGCCGTCCAGCAGGCTGTATTCGGTGTGCAGATGCAGGTGTGCAAACATGCTCGCAGATTCCCCTTCGCGCTCGTTTTTGTCAATTATACCATACTTCCCGCCCCGATGTCTAGCGCCGCCCGGAAGCGCGTAAAAACAATCCCGGCCGCGCATCAGGCGGTCGGGACGTATCTTTACACAGAATAAAATTTCTTCTGCCCAGTTGACAGCGGTTTTCTCCGGTGCTATAATGTCCTCAGGAAGGGATGACGCTTTTGGTACGGCTTCTCCCCTCTGCGTTGAAGGGTGCCGTCATCCGGTTAGCGTTGGATGGCGGCTTTGCTTTTTATTTCTTCTTGTTCAGGCTGCGACCGAAGCTGATCGCTTTCAGTACAAGAGATGCAATCATTACGACCACAGAGATAATCTCGAAGTCAGTCATGATCTCCCCTCCTTCGCTTTTGTTAAGCATCAGAGGCGAAAAGCCAAGCGCCATCGTTTTCCTTCCGTTGGGAAGTCATGGACTTCAGCTGCGATTATATCACATGATTTTCAAATCGTCAATAACGAATCCCGGCCGCGTATCAGGCGGTCGGGACGTATCTTTACACTGAAGAAAATTTCTCTCTGCCGGTTGACAGCGGTTTTCTCCGGTGCTATAATGTCCTCAGGAAGGGATGACGCTTTTGGACGGCCTCTCCCCTCTTGTTGGGTGAAAGCCGCTATCCGATTGCGCTGGATGGCGGCTTTGGTTTACTTATCCTTCTTGCTGTAGCTCATCGCTGCAAAAACAAGCATAAAGATCATGATTACGAGCGACAACATCTGAAAGTCGGTCATCATGATCACCTCCTTGGTAAAGGAGGGCAAAAGCCAAGCGCCATCGTTTTCCTTCCCTTGGGAAGTCATGGACTTCACCTGTGATTATACCATTCACATATAGAAATGTCAATAAATAAACCCCGCCGCAGCAAGGCATACGCGCTCTGTTCTGCGGCGAGTTTTTTCTTTATGCGTGCTTTTCGAAGGCCGGGGCGTACCTGACCGCCAGGCGCACGGCCTCCTTCAGGCTGACCGGGCTGGCGAGTCCCCTGCCCGCGATGTCAAACGCCGTGCCGTGGTCGACCGAGGTGCGCAGGATGGGCATGCCCGCGGTGATGGAGATGGTGCGCTCGAAGTCAAGCGTCTTGGTAGCGATATGTCCCTGGTCGTGGTACAGGCTCAGCACGCTGTTGTAGCGCCCGGCGAGCGCCTGGGCGAAGACTGAATCCGCGCCGATCGGCCCCTCGACCGGCACGCCGCGCGCCCTGAGCTCCTCAACCGCCGGGATGATCTCGCGCACCTCTTCCTCGCCAAACAGGCCGTGCTCGCCGCAGTGGGGATTCAGGCCCGCGATGGCCATCGTGCCCTCGGTCACGCCCAGCGTGCGCAGCGCCTGCGTGCAGCGGATTGCGTAGTCGACGATCCGCTCCTTCGTCACCAGCTCGCACGCCCGGCGCAGGGATACGTGCCGCGACAGGAAGAACACCCTCAGCGAGCGCACCTCGAACAGGGTCAGTGGGTCGGGCGTGTTCGTCAGGGCAGCGAAAATCTCGGTGTGGCCGATATAGGGCACGTTACCCGCGTGCAGCGATTCCTTGTTAATCGGCGTGGTGGCCACGGCCGCCGCCTGACCCGACATCGCCAGGACAATCGCGCGCTCAATGTACTCATAGGCCGCCCTGCCGCACATGCCGCTCACCTGCCCCGGCGCGAACCGGTTCATGTCCACGTTGTCCAGGTCGATCAGGTTCAGCACGCCCGCGCGCCAGTCGCCCTCCTCGGGCGCGGTCACGCAGCGCAGCGTCACCTCAGGCATATTCGGATACTGCAGCGCATGCTCCAGCACCCTGCGGCTGCCCACCGCCAGGCAGCGCGCCATGCCCGCCGTTTCCTCGTCCGCGGCGGTCTTGAGCAGAATCTCCGGGCCGATCCCCGCGGGGTCGCCCATCGGTATGGCAATGATCGGTCTCATTCGTCTGTCCTCCTTGGGGAAATACTGTATCCTCAGTCAGCGAGCGCTTGCGGCCAGCGCGGCCGCGCCCAGCACGCCGGCCTCGTTGCCGTGCTGCGCCAGCGCGATGCGCATGTGGCAGTAGTCCGGGTTCCTCTCAAATTCGGCGCCGACTGCGGCCTGAAGCCGGGTCAGCAGCACGTCGCCCGCCGCGCTCAGCCCGCCGCCCAGCACCAGCACGTTGGGCTTGAACACCATGAACAGGCTGGTCACGCCGATGGCCAGCTCCTCGATGTAGCGGTTGAAGACGCTGTTCATCTCCGCGTCGCCGTCCAGCACGCCGCGCACCACCTTCTGCGTGGAGCAGCGCGCCATTCGCGCCAGCGCGTTGGCCGAGGCATAGACCTCAAAGCAGCCACGCCGTCCGCAGGTGCACTTGCGCCCGCGCGCGTGGGTGATGATGTGCCCCAGCTCCGCGCCGGTATAGTCCGGGCCGCGCCAGGGCCTGCCGTCGATCAGCATGGCGCCGCCGATGCCCGTACCCAGCGTCAGGTACACCACGTCCTTTTCGCCCCTGCACACGCCGTCATACACCTCGGCCGCCAGCGCCGCCTGCGCGTCGTTGTCCACCCACACCGGCAATCCGGTCGCCTCGCCGAGCAGCCTGCCCAGCGGCACGTCCACCCAGCCCAGGTTGCCCGCCGTCACCGTGTGGTCGGTTCTGCGCACCGATCCAGCCGTGCCCACGCCGATGCGCTCGGGCCGCTCAGGGCATTCCTTCAGCGCCTCGGCAATGCGCGCCGCCAGCTTCTCCGCATCTCCCACCACGCTGGGGATCTTCTTCTGCCACACCAGGCCCTCGCCCTCGCGCAGCAGGCCCATCTTGACCGAGGTGCCTCCGATATCCACTCCCGCGATGCTCATGATTTCGTCCTCCTGCGATTATTCCATCTCGATTGCGCGGCCCTCGTCGCCCGACTGCCGGCCCAACAGGCTTACGCGGCTGCTCTCAAGGGCGCTCTCCGCCCAGCCCTGCGTGCGGTTTTCGGCGATTGCGTCCAGAAACGCGGCGAACTGATCCTGCGCCTCGGGCAGCTCGAGCTCGCGCCGGGGCTGTTCGTTTTCCAGGTATACCCGCCCGTCGATCGCCTCCAGCATGCCCTTCGTGCCGGTCACGCGCAGGCGGTCGTCGTCGTGGCGCGCCGAGCCGTCCGGGCGGAAGTAGTCGGCGGTCACGGTCGCAATGACTTCATTGTCCAGGCGCATCAGCAGCGCCGCGCTGCTCTCCAGCTCGCCCTGACCGCGGTTGTACAGCCTGCTCTGAGAGGCGCTGAGCCAGTGGCACGCCCCGCCCAGCTGCAGCGTCCAGTCGATGGCGTGGATGCCTACCCAGGGCAGCATGCCGCCGTACAGCGCGCGCGTGTGATAAAACTCGGGCCTCACGCCCATGCGGTAGCTCTTCTGGCCGTGCAGCAGGCGCACCTCGCCGATTTCGCCCGCCTCGATCGCCCGCCGGATCGCCAGGAACCAGGGCGCGCCTCGCAGGTTGAACATCCCGGCCAGCGCGCGTCCGCTCTCGCGCCAGGCTTTTTCCAGCATCTCGAGGTCGTCCAGCGTGGTCGCCAGCGGCTTTTCGCAGAACACGTCCATGCCGCGCTTCAGGCACTCGGCCGCGACCTCGGCGTTCTGGCAGTACCACGGATTCACCACCGCCAGGTCGGGCTGCTCCCGATCCAGCATCGCGCGGTAGTCCTCGTCCACCGGCACACCCGGCAGATTCCTCGCCGCGCCGGTCACGTCCTCCTGCGCACAGCCCTTCGCCAGGCCCACCACGCGCAGGTCATCCCGCGCCTGAATCGCCGGCAGCGCCAGTCCGTAATGACCCGATCCTCCGATAAACGCAATCTTCATTGGTCTTCTCCTTTGCTGTATATCTATAAATATCGCCGCATGCGGCTCAAGCTTTCCTAATCAGCATTATAGCATGATTGTCGGCGTGTGGGTTCCGAGTTCCCGCCCGCCGACCCGGAAAGCTCTTTGAGCTTTCCTCAGCTTGTCAAAAAAGGTTTTGACAAGCTGGTGGACGGGGAAGCAAGCTCCCCGGCCAGGTGCCGCGCCTCAAAT
>CAKUFI010000084.1 GCA_934647305.1 uncultured Clostridia bacterium
GTGGCAGTGGCGGGGGAGCTTGCTTCCCCGTCCACCAGCTTGTCAAAACCTTTTTTGACAAGCTGAATCCGCAAGCTCCCTTGCGGATTGTTGGCAGGCAGTGCCTGCACCCGCCTGCTGCCATGGGATAGGGCACGAAACCAGCCGCCATAAACTAAAGCGGCTGATTTCTTCGGTTTTCCGGAATTCTCCGAAAAACTCTTGTCGGCGCTGCCGACACGGGCAGACAGGGCCTGCACTCACTTGCTGCCGCGGGTTCTTTCGACGACTGCCGGCCGCCATAGATTGGAGTGGCCGAAGTATGCGAAGGCGCAGGATTGCGGAGGACGCGCCCGCGGGACACGACCGATTCTCCATAAAAAACGCGGGATTGTTCATGGCGTGTGCGGCGCGTTCATGGTATACTGAATAAAACAAATCGAGGGGGAATGACGATGTCGCATGCACAGGACGTGTTTCTTTCGAGGCGATTCGGCGTGTTCAACCACTATCTCTACGGCAACCCGAGCGACGGCGCGAAGGAACTTTCGGCGCGAAGGCCGCTGGACTGGAACACCTGTGTGGACAGCGTGGACGTTCGCGACCTGGCGCGCAGGGTGCACGAAACCGGCGCGGGGTACTATTTCCTGACGCTGATGCAGGGGTCGAGGTACCTGCTGGGGCCCAACGCGACCTATGACTCGATTGCCGGCACGCGCCCGGGTGAGGCCTGCTCCCGGCGCGACCTGGTAGGCGAGCTGATCGACGAGCTGGCCGTCTACGGCATTGACCTGTACCTGTACTACACGGGAGACGGGCCGCACGTCGACCAGGAGATCGGCGGTCGATTCGGATATGTCGATCCGCGCGGGCAGGTGCCGGGCGAGTTCGTGGAGAGGTGGGCGGCGGTGCTGCGCGAGTACGCCGTGCGCTACGGCGGCGCGGTCAAGGGCTGGTGGATCGACGGCTGCTATGCGGAAGGGTTCGGCTATACGCCCGAGCTGCTCACGCCCTATTATGAGGCCTGCAAGGCGGGTAACCCGGACTGCCTGGTCGCGATGAATGACGGCATCAAGCCGCGCCTGAAGAAATACTATCCGCGCGAGGAATTCGTCTGCGGCGAGGAAAACGACTTTGAACTGATTCCGCCCTCGCGCTTCATTGACGGCGCGCAGGCGCACCTGCTGGCTCCGCTGGGAATCAGCGAGAACGAGTACACCCGCTGGCGAAAGCCCGGCTCCCGGCGCACGAAGGAATACATGCTGGACTATGTGCGCAGGGCGAATCAGGCCGGGATGCCGGTCTCGATCGACGTGTTTGTCGGGCGTGACGGTTCCTGGGACGCGGAGCAGTTTGAGACGCTCCGCTACATCGGCGAGAACCTGTAAAGAGAACAGCTCCCTTCGGGCGGCGTGCCTGGAGGGAGCTGCTTTGTGCTATGAGGGTCGGCGGCAGCGAGTGGCTTTCGTTGCATGGTTTGCGCAGACCAAAGGGCCTTTTCGGACAAGGAAAAACCTTGGTAGCAAGGCTTGGACAGAACTACGAATGATTCGGGGAAGCACATGACTTTTATCACATAATTTCCGCGGATCAAAGTGCTTTCCGGGTGGGGTTTGGGGAGGTGCCTTTCTCAGAAAGGCAGCCTCCCCGACGTGCCTCGACGTCCCTACTTAAAGGTGGCGCGGCGGCAGGCCTTGTAGCCCTTGCCCTGGAAGTAGGAGACGGCGTACTCGGAGCAGATGATGGTGTTGCCGTTGCCGCCCTGTTCGATGATCATCATCCTGGTCTTGGCGGCGTTGGTGAAGTAGAGGAAGAGCACGGTATGGTCGCCGGACTTGACCAGGAAGTCGCCGGGGCGCAGACTGGTATAGGAGGCGACGTTCTTGTAGTAGGTGGTGTTTTTGGCCATGGCGACGGTGTTGTAGTAGGAGGCGGGGTGTGACGTGCCCCACTGGCTCATGGAGACGAAGGAGGAGCAGTCGTTGCCGCAGTACATGCCCTCGAGCAGGTTGCGCTGGTTGAGCATGTAGTAGCCATAGCCGGTGTTGGTGTAGCGGTTTTCGGAGACCGCCTTTGCCGCGTCATAGCGGCGGTTGAGGTAGCTGCCGGAGGGCGCGGTCTGGATGTAGGGCAGGCCGTAGTAGACGTAGCCGGGCAGATAGCGCTTGGCGGCGTAGGCGCGGCTCCAGTACTCCTGCGTCTTGAGGGTCATCCAGGGGAAGGACTGCATCGCGAAGGCGCGGTTGACGATCTGGGTGCGCAGACTGGCCTCACTGGCGGTGAACTTGCCGGCAGATTTGAGCACGCCGATCTGTCGGACGGCGCTCTTGCGCAGGGCGTCGATCTTGGCCAGGTTTTCGGGGATGCCCGAGATGTCGGTGGTGCGGGCGGGAATGACGGTGGACAGCGTGGTGCCCAGCACCTGCACGCGGCAGGTCGCGGTCAGGCCGCCCTTGACGGTTCGGCAGGTGACGGTGGCCGTACCCGCCTTCAGGCCGGTGACCAGGCCCGTGGAGGAAACCGAGACGACCTTGCTGTTGTCCGACGACCAGGTGACCTTCTGGTAGGCGGTCGCGGGCAGTATGCTTGCGATCAGCTGGCTTGAGTCGTCCTCGGTCAGGTAGATCGAGGGAGAAGACAGCGTGATCGAGCGCGGCGAGTCGCTGGTGTAGACTACGACCTGGAAGGTGGTCTTGACCGTGCTCTTCTTCTTCGAGGCGACGGTGATGGTGGCCGTGCCGGGCTTTTTCGCGGTGACGACGCCGTTTTTGTCCACCGTAGCCACGGCGGTCGAGGAGCTCTTGTAGGTGTACAGGCGGCTGGCCGTCGAGGGCACGGGCGCGGCGGTGATCGTCGCGGTCTCGCCCACCATGAGCGCGCGGGAGGACAGCGAGGCACTGATGGCGCTGGGCGCGGCCTTGTTGGCGACCGTCACCAGCACCGCGGCGCTCACGTTCGGGTTGTAGGCCGAGGAGACGGTGATGAGCGCGGAGCCTGCGCTGCGGGCCGAAATCACGCCCTTGGCGGAGACCGACGCGACGCGCGCATTGCCGCTGTGGTAGAGCAGGCCGCCCTTGGCCTTCTCGGGAATGACGGTGGGCGTGAGCTCATAGGTCTGAGTGGTCTCGAGAGCCAGCGCGGAGGCGGGCAGGGTGATCTTCGACGGCGCGTTCGGATGATAGACGACCAGGCGCACGGTGGCGGTGACTCGCCTGTTCTGCCTGGAGGTGGCGGTGAGGATGACCGTACCGGGCTGGCGGGCGGTCACAAGGCCGGTGTCGGAAACCGCGGCGACGGCGTTTGCACTGCTCTTCCAGGTGACGCCCGCGCTGGTTCCGGCCGGAGAGGGCGTGGCGGTGAGCTGCAGCGTGCCGCCCACCTGGACGCTGCCCGAGGCGGGCGAGATCGTGAGCTTCGTGGGCGCAGGCAGATCCATCACGCGCACCTTCACCTGGGCGGTCACGTCTTTGTTGACGGCCGAGGTGATGGTGATGGTGGCGGTGCCGGCGCGCTTGGTGGTAATCATGCCGCTGGGCGAGACGACCAGCACGCGGGTGCTGCTGCTCTTGTAGAGGAACTGCTGCGACTTGGTCTCGGGATAGGCCGCGGCGGCGAGCGGCGTGACCGTGCCGGTGGTCAGGGTCAGGTCGCTGAACTCGGGCTTGATATACAGCGGCGAGTCGGGCGAGACCACGACCAGCGTGCGCGTGACCTTGACGCGGGTATTCTGGCGGGAGGTGACGGTGATCGTGATCTTGCCGGTCTTCTTGGCCGTCACCAGGCCGCGGGCATCCACGCTGGCGACGCGGGAATTGCTGCTTTTGAAGGTGAAGTGGTTGCAGGCGCTCGCCGGGTAGGGCGAGGCGGTCAGCTGCAGCGTCTTGCCGATCTCGACGCCGGTATCGGCGGGGGTGAGGGTGATCGAGGTGGGCGAGGCCTTCTGCGCGACCGAGACGGAGACGGTGGCGAGCACCTTTTTATCGGCGGTCGAGTAGCAGGTGATCGTGGCCGTGCCCGCCTTTTTCGCGGTGATCAGGCCGGTCTTTGAGACCGAGGCGACCGCGCTTTTGCTGCTCTTGTAGGCCACGCCCTTCTTGACGGCCGAAGCGGGCAGCACGGTCGGGCGCAGCTGGAAGGTATCGAAGCGATAGAGGCTGAGCTTCGAGGTGTTGAGCAGGATACGGTCGGGCAGGTCGCTGTTGACGATCTTCACGACGAAGGTGTCCTTGCAGTACTTGTCGCTCCTTGAGCGGGCCTCGATGGTGACCGTGCCGCGCGCGCGGGGAGTCACCAGGCCGGAGGAGCTGACCGTGGCGATTTTGCGGTCGGACGTGTACCAGCGCACCTGCTGGCTGGCGTCGGCGGGGAATACCTGAGCCGAGAGGAGGAGCCGCTCCTTATCGGCCATGTCCCAGATGGCGTCCACCTGGGCCTCCTTGAGCTGCTCGGGCGTGCCGACGTCCGCGTCGGTCGCGATGCGCACCGAGGCCGGGCGGGACGCGGCCAGCGCGCCGGGCGCGAACACACTGGCCAGCGCCAGCACGAGAAGCATGAGCAGGGATACGCGCAGTTTTCTTTGCATGAGCTACCTCCCAGAAAAAGTTGGCAGTGGCGTATACCACTTGACCGGTCGAAAAATGTCCTGTATAATATTAGACACAGAAAATGGAATCCGGTTCCATAATTATGGCAGAAATCTTACAAAATTTTGGGAGGCAGAGCATGACGGACGCGGAAAGAACCCTGGAAGCAATCGACGAGGCGCTGGAGGAGAGCCGTAACGCGGGCTATAAAAAGGTCTCCGTGCTCGGCTGGATGGGCACGATCGTGCTCTCGTGCATACCGGGGCTGAACTTTATCCTGTGGATCGTGTGGGCGTTCGTGGCAAGGCGGCCGTCCAGGCGCACCTTCAGCGTGGCGATGATCCTGCTGACGCTGATTTTCCTCGCGCTGTGCGCGGCGGCGGCGCTGCTGTTCGGCCAGGAGATCCTTAACTGGGCGCGAAACGTCGACCCGCACCTGTTCGACGTGCTGGCGGAGGGCTGAGATGACGCTTGAGGAGCTGATCGCCTCGCGCGGGTGGCGGGCCGAGAAACTGGACAAGGGCTGGTCGGGGGACGAGAAGTACCTCGTGACCGCAAAGAACGGGGAAAGGTTGCTGCTTCGCCGCGCGCCGGTCGATCAGAAGGAGAAAAAGCGGCGCGAGTTCGAGGCCATGCACCGACTCGACGGGGTGAAAGGCAGCTTCTCTCGGCCGCTCGAGTGGATCGAGTGCGAAGACGGCGCGTGCCTGCTGGTGAGCTGGCTCGCCGGCGAGGACGCGGAGAAGGCGCTTGCGCGGATGACCGAGCCTGAAAAATACCGGCTGGGCATCGAGGCGGGCGAGCTGCTGCGGCGCATTCACACGGTGCCCGCGCCCGAAGGCCTGCCTGAATGGGGCGAGCGGTTTTCAAAAAAGCTCGACCGGAAGCGGCCGCTGTGGCTGAGCTGCCCGGTGGAGATTCCGGGGCGGGAGGCGCTGCTTGCGTGCGTGGACGAGGGCAGAGGGCTGCTTTTTGGCCGGCCGCAGTGCTTTCAGCACGGGGACTACCACGTGGGCAATCAGGTGGTGGACGAACAGGGCCGGCTGGGCGTGATCGACTTCAACCGCTGGGACTACGGCGACCCGTGGGAGGAATTCAACCGGGTGGTGTGGTGTGCGCAGGCCAGCGCGGCCTATGCCAGCGGATACATCAACGGCTACTTCGGCGGCGTGCCGGGGGAGGCCTTTTTTCGCCTGCTCAGGCTGTATATCGCGGCCAATCAGCTCTCCAGCGTGCCCTGGGCGATTCCCTTCGGGCAGGGCGAAATCGACGTGATGACCCGGCAGGCGCGGCAGGTGCTTGACTGGTATGACGGCATGCGCGAGCTGGTGCCCAGCTGGTACAGAGGCCATGAGTGAGCTGCTGCTGGCCCCGATGCAGGGGCTGACCGACGCGGCGTTTCGCCTGATCTGCTTCGAGTACGGATGTGATGGCGCGGTCACAGAGATGATCGAGAGCGGAACCTACGCCACAACGCGAAAAAAACTGGGCCAGATCGATGAGACGCTTTGCCGCCTGCCGGGGGAAAAGTGGCTGTCCGTGCAGCTGATCGGCAAGGTGCCGCGCGAGATGGCGGTGTGCGCCGAGCGGGTGACGGACATGCGCCGGTTCGACGCGATCGAGGTCAACATGGGCTGTCCCGCGCGCAAGGTGGTGACCGGCGGCTCAGGCTGCGCGCTGATGGGACATCCGGAAAGGGCGCGGGAGATCCTGCGCGCGGTGAAGGGGAGCACCGATCTGCCGGTGCACCTGAAAATCCGGCTGGGCTGGGACGAGGCGCACGAAAACGCGCCGGAAATCGCCGAAATCGCGCGGGAAGAGGGCGTGTCGCGCCTGACCGTGCACGGCAGAACGCGCACGCAGTTTTACGGCGGCGAGGCCGACTGCGAGGGCATCCGGCGGGCAATTGCCGCATTCGGCGGAGAGGGCGTTGCCAACGGCGGGGTGAAGGGGCCGGAGGACGTGCGGCCGTTTTTGGAGAAGACGGGCGCGGAGTTGGTCAGCATCGGCCGCGCGGCGCTGACGCGGCCCTGGATCTTCGAGGACGCGCGGCGGCTCGAGGCGGGAAAGCCGCTTCGCCTGCGGGACGCGGGGGAGCGGTGCGAGCTGCTGCTTCGGCACGCGAAATACGCCTGCCTGATTCACGAGGAGCGCACGGCGGTGGTGCGCATGCGCAAGGTCACGCCGTGGTACCTGGACGGGCTGAGCGGACTGCCCGATTTGCAGGCGCAGGTCAACCGGCTGGAGACGCTGGACGGCCTTCGAAATGAAGTGGGAGCGTTTCTGGACAGGCTCCGGGCGACAGGCGATCTCTATCCGCACGCCGAGCTGACCCGGGGTACGGCGCGGCTGTCGCTGCCGGGATGAGGGAGGGAGAGGCGCATGAAAAGGCTGGCGAGCGCGCTGAGGGCGCTTACGCTGTGTGGCGCGGGCGGTTTTCTCGGATACGCGCTGTGGCTGCGCTGGCGCTCATGGCGGTTCTCTGCATGGCGGTCACGCTTATCGAGTGAAAAGAGACTGAAGTCTGTTTTGACGATGCGATAACAGACCGAAGTCTCTTTTGATTTCGGAAAAGAGAGAAACGTTTATCCGAATTCGCTTGAGAGGCGCGCCGCGCGGGGGTATACTGGCGGCAGATATGCGCTCCGGCGCGAAGGAGAGGAGAAAAGGACATGGACAAGCGCATCGCCCTCGGCGAGCTGCACTGCGGCGTGACGTTCGGATTCTACGCGCGAAACGGCTACTATTCCTCGCCCGCGGCCTTTCGCGAGGTGGACGAGATGGCGAAGACCGGCGTGAAGTGGGTGTGCGTCGTGGCGACGGTGATGCAGGAGAGCTTCGCCGCCACCCGGCAGTTTCGCGATTTCGAGCACACGCCGAACGACCTGGAGCTGCTGGAGATCATCGACTACATCCACGAAAAGGGCATGAAGGTGCAGCTGCGGCCGATGCTGGAGTGCTACGACGGGCTGGGCAGACTGGCCGTGACCTTTCCGGCCGACGGCGAGCGCATGCCCGGCCTGCCCAGAAGCTACGCGGGCAGGTGGTTTACGAGCATGTCTCTGCGCTCGGCCTACTACGCCCGGCTGTCCGAGAGAACCGGGTGCGAAATGTTCTGCCTGGACAGCGAGCTGGACCGCATCGTGTCGTTCAACGCGCAGTGGAAAGAGGTGCTCGCCGCCGTGCGCGCGGTGTACTCGGGCGCGGTGACCTCCTGCCACACGCTGCACACCCGCGTGATCGACTTTGAGAAGGAGCTGAGCAATCCCGACTGCTGGCTGCACGAGCTGGACATGCTTTCGATCAGCGACTACATCACCTGCGCCGATCGCCCGGGCCTGAGTGCCGCGGAGATGGCCGAGGGCATGAAGGCCGAGCGCGAGCTGCTGCGCCGAATCGCCGCGATCTACAAAAAGCCCGTGCTGCTGGGCGAGAGCGGCTGCACCTCGTCCGAGGGCGGCGCGATGCACCCGTCCGGCTGGGCGCCTGAGGGAAGGTATGACGGAGAGGAGCAGGCCAATTACCTCCGCGCGCTGCTGACGACCTTCTGGAACGAGCCCTGGTGGTACGGACTGTACTGGTGGAAGTGGGACGAGCAGAACGACCGCCCCGAGATGAAGAGCGACCCGGCGGGCGACAAGGGCTTTACCGTCGCAGGCAAGCCCGCGCAGCGCGTGATGGCCGAGTGGTACGGGCGGGAGGATACGGCAAGGTAAAACAGACTTCAGTCTAAAATCGGTACAGCAAAGCAGATTCCGGTCTAAAATGGACGGCTGCCGCGGGCGGCATGGGCGCTTTTGCGAAAACTTCACTTGCAAACCGGCGGGGGAGCGTGTATAATGAAGAAAGCATTGACGAAGAACGTCTGCTTCACGACCGGGCACAGAAAGCGCGCACAGGGCTGAGAGGCGCACGCCGGGGGAAACAGGCGCCGAGCTTCCGAGCGCGCAGGCCCAAGAAGCCTGCCGGGATCGCCCGTTACAGCGAGCGAGGTGGGCGCGTCTGCGCCAAGCAAGGTGGTACCGCGAAGCCCGGCTTCGTCCCTGCAAGGGGGACGGAGCCGTTTTGTTTTCACCCGTTTCTACTATTTATATACGGAGGGATTCCTGTCATGAAGATGAGAAATCTGGTTTCCAAGCGCTACAAGGAGACCCCGGCCGACTGTCAGATCGCCAGCCAGGCGCTGATGATGCGCGGCGGCTACATCAAGCCTGTCGGCAACGGCATTTTCACCCTGTTCCCGATCACGAAGCGCATTACCTCCAAGATCGAGAAGATCCTGCGCGAGGAAATGAACCGCATCGACGGCCAGGAGGTGCTCTTCCCGGTGGCGATGCCCGCGTCGATCTGGAGGCAGAGCGGCCGCTATGAGAGCATCGGCAGCGAGCTTTTGCGCTTTACCGACCGTTCGGGCGGCGAGATGGTGCTGGGCATGACCCACGAGGAGGCCGCCGTGCACTTCGCCATGGGCGTGGCCGACTCCTACACCCAGTATCCCTTCATGATCTATCAGATTCAGACCAAGTTCCGCGACGAGCCCCGCTGCCGAGGCGGCCTGATCCGCGTGCGCGAGTTCACGATGAAGGACGCATACTCCTTCCACACCTCCCAGGAGGATCTGGAGCGCTACTATAAGATCTGCTACGACGCGTACAACCGCATCTTCTTCCGTGCGGGCGTGGGCGAGGTGGTGGCGGTCAAGTCGGACAGCGGCATGATGGGCGGCAAGGTCTCCCACGAGTACATGCTGCTCACCGACGTGGGCGAGGACACCATCGTGCTGTGCCATGACTGCGACTACCGCGCCAACATGGAGGCCGCGCCGCTGATCACCGAGAATCAGCCCGGCGAGCTGGAGGAGCTGCGCAAGGTGGACACCCCTGCCGAGAAGACCATCGAGGATCTGTGCGAATTCCTGCACATCGACAAGAAGCAGACCTGCAAGGCGGTCGTCTATCAGCGCAACGAGGACGATTCCTACGTGCTGGCCTTCATCCGCGGCGACCTGGAGGTCAACGAGACCAAGCTGCGCAACTACCTGAAGGCGGAGATTCATCCCGCGGTGATTACGCCCGAAAGCGGCATCGCCGCCGGCTTTATCGGCCCGATCGAGAACAAGGGCAAGTTCACGATCGTCTTCGACGCGTCGCTCAAGGGCATCGCCAGTCTGGCCACCGGCGCGAACGAGGTGGACAAGCACTACGTCGGCTTCAACATTGAGCGCGACTACGGCGAGGTCGAGTATGTGGACGTGGCCAAGGCGGTCGCGGGCGGTATCTGCCCCTGCTGCGGAAAGAGAAGCGTGTACATCTCCCGCGGCATCGAGGTGGGCAACATCTTCCAGCTGGGCACCAAGTATACCGCCTCGATGGGCATGACCTACGTCGACGCGGACGGCTCGCTCAAGAACCCGATCATGGGCTGCTACGGCATCGGCGTGGGCCGCCTGGCCGCCTCCGTGTGCGAGGCGCACCGCGACGACTACGGCCCGATCTGGCCCATCTCCATCGCGCCCTGGCACGTGCACCTGTGCTCGCTGCGCGCCGCCGACGAGCAGGTGGCCACCGTGTCGCAGAAGATCTACGACGAGCTGACCGCGCGCGGGGTCGAGGTGATCTGGGACGACCGCGAGGTCAGCGCGGGCGTGATGTTCTCCGACGCGGACCTGTTCGGCGTGCCCGTGCGCGTCGTGGTCAGCCCCAAGGGCCTCAAGAACGGCACCGTCGAAATCTCCTCGCGCGACAAGTCGCTCATGGAGAAGAAGCCGGTCGACGAGGTCGTCGATTTCGTGCATCAGTACGTCGTGGACGAGCTGGCGAAGTTGGACTGCAGGCTCTAGTCGGCAGTGCCGACGGCCACTTGCTGCCGGCAGGCTGAGCCTGCACCCAACTGCTTCCGCCGGTTCTGGCGACGACCCTTTGCCGCCATAGATTAGAGCGGCCAAGGTCTGCGAATCCCCGGAGATTCTCCGGGGATTTTCTGTCGGCATTGCCGACTTACGCTGGCGGCGAAACGAGTGCCCATACCCTCTCGAGCTCTCCCGGAAAGCACTATGATCCGCACAGGCTGAATGGGGGCCGTTATGCTGTTCCCCGAATGAAACGTTGACGGTATCCTCTGGAGGGCAGGCTGAGCCCGCACCCGGTTGCTGCCGGCAGGCTGAGCCTGCACCCACTGCTGCCGCCGGTTCTATCGACAGCCCTGAGGGCCATAAATTGAAGCCCTCAGGGCTTGCGCTTCGGAACCCCACCGCCTGCTTCGCAGTCACCTCCCCTTTCAGGGGAGGCCAGACTGTCGAAAAACCCCGGAGAGCTCGAGAGGGTCGCAACCCTCTCGAACTTTCAATCGCGCCCAGCGGCGTGTA
>CAKUFI010000085.1 GCA_934647305.1 uncultured Clostridia bacterium
CCGACGGCTCAAATCGTAGATTTGAGGCGCGGCACCTGGCCGGGGAGCTTGCTCCCCCGTCCACCAGCTTGTCAAAATTTTTTTGACAAGCTGGGCTCCCCTGTAAGGGGAGCTGTCACCGCGGGTGACTGAGGGGTTGAGTCTCCCCATCAGGGGCGGCACCCGATTGCCGCGCATCCTGTCGACAGGAGAGGGAGCAGGTGGATGCGGGTTTAGCCTGCCTGAATCGGCAGCGCCGGCAGGAGTTTTCCGGAGAATTCCGGAAAACCGGAGAAATCAGCCGCTTTTATTTATGGCGGCTGATTTCGTGTTCTATCCGGTGGCAGCAAGTGGGTCCGGGCACCGCCCGGTGAGAAATGGGAGTGCGCGTTTTTTGTTTGTAAACAGACGTGCAATCGCCTTGCGCGGCGCGGCCGGTGTGATATAATAAGTAGGTATTCACAGACGGAAGGTGTCGAAATGAGTCAGAGAAGAGTTCCGCGCCCCCCGCGCCGGCGGCTGATGCCGGTGTGGCAGATGGCGCTTTATCACCTGCTGGCGCTGGGGGTAGCGCTGGTGCTGTTTGCGCTGCCGCATCACGTGCTGCAGGGCAAGAGCAAGAAGGTAGACCTGAAGAAGCCCGCCCAGGCGACCGTGCAGCCGCAGTCCTCCGAGCCGACCGCCGCGCCGGACGCAAACGCGACCCAGCTCGCGCAGGGCACACAGACCCCCGCGGGCGATCCGCTCGTGGCGGAGTCCTATAACTGGTGGAGCGAGCTGTTCACCGATCAGCCCTACACCGAGGGCAGCCTGCACGTCGGGCGCAACACGCGGGTGGAAATTCGCGAGACGCGTGAGGAGACGCAGCAGTATTTCGTTGCAGACGTGTATGTGCGCAACGTGACCCACCTGGTGGGCGTGTTCGCGCAGGACAAGGTGGGTAAAGGCGTGCGCGAACCCATACTCGACGCGGCCTCGCGCACCGGCAGCGTGGTCATGGTCAACGGCGACTACTACGGCGGCCGCTCGGCAGTGATCTGCGCGCGCAACGGCGAGCTGTACAAGACCTCGGACAGCACCGACCGCGAGATCTGTGTGCTGTATTGCGACGGCACGATGAAGACCTTCCTGGCCGGCGAGCTGGATCCGGAGGCCGAAATGGCCAAGGGCGCGTACCACATCTTCAACTTCGGCCCGGGCCTGCTCAACGAGGACGGCACGCCCCGCACCGATTTCTCCGCCTATGACGACATCAGCGGCAAGCATCCCCGCACGGTGCTCGGCTATATCGAGCCGGGCCACTACCTGCTGGTGGTGATCGACGGGCGCATGTCCAAGATCCGCGGCCTGTCGCTTACCGGCCTGGCCGAGTTCATGCAGTCGCTGGGCTGCAGACAGGCCTTCAACATGGACGGCGGCCAGACCAGCCAGATGGTCGTGGGCACGACGCTCATCAACACGCCTTACAAGGGCGGCCGCAACTGTTCCGATTACATCGCGGTGATCGACTGAGGGGAGGCGCGACGAATATGCTCAGAAAATGGATGCCGCACCTGGCGATCCTGCTCTCCAACATGTACCTGGTGTTCTTCCTGATTGACCGCGTGAACCGCGCGATGGCCTTCATCAACAACGGCATTACCAAGGGCCTGCTGGTCGTTCTGGCGCTGGTCTCGATCTTCAACGCCTGCCTTCTGATTCACGACCGCCGCGAACGCATCCGTGCCGCACAGCGCCGCGCCGACGCCCAGCGCAGGCAGGCCGCCCCCCGCGCGGGCATGGCCCCCTCCGTCCCGCTCCGTCCGCAGCCTCCCCGTGCGCCCCAGTCCCGTCCCGCCGCGCCCTCTCAGGCCCCCGCGCCCTCTCGCTTCGGCGTGTCTTCTTCCTTGAACCGCAAATAAAAAAAGCCCGGCTCTTTCCAGCATACATGGAAGGAACCGGGTTTACTGCTTCTTCCCGCGCTTTTCCTTCAGGCGGGCGATCTGGTCGCGCAGCTTCTGCCTGAGCAGCGTGTACTCGTCGTGCAGCGCCTGCAGCGTCTTCTGGTCGTGCGGAAAAAGCCATCTCAGAAAGAGTATAGCCAGACCCAGCGTCAGGATTTTCTCCGGCGTGAAGGGCAGCCACAAAAGGCTGGCGTACGCGCCGCCCACGATGGTCATCCATTTGCAGGAAAACCACGTCCCGAACAGCAAAAACAGATAGCACCAGCCGTTGGTGATCATCCAGGCCAGGCCGAAGCACAGAAGGAAGCTGGGGTTGAGTATGGCCTCGAGAAGGCGCTTCAGGCGGCGCTTGATCGTGTCCATATTGATCTGCATGACAGTCGTTCGCTTTCATGGTTATTGTCAAGGCTATTATAAGGCATAAAATGGGCTTTTACAACCATGAAACGCTTAAAAACAGCTAAACATTTCCTGTGCGCGCAATGAACGAAAATGAGATTGACACGACCCGCGGCGGTGGGGTATAGTATGGAAGGAAATCTGATCGTCCCTCAAAAAACAAAAGGAGACAGAGACAATGAAAGTAAAAGACCTGACCCGTATGGCGCTGTGCGTGGCCCTGATGGCCGTGTGCGCCTGGATCACCATCCCCTCGGCCGTCCCCTTCACCCTGCAGACCTTCGCGGTGTTCATGACTCTCGGCCTGCTGGGCGGTCGAAACGGCACGCTGAGCATACTGGCCTATCTGCTGCTGGGCGCGGTGGGCGTTCCGGTCTTTTCGGGCTTCAAGGGCGGCCTGGGCGCGCTGGCGGGCAGCACGGGCGGCTACCTGGTCGGCTTTCTGGGTACGGGTCTGATCTACTGGCTGCTGACGGCCTGCGCAGGCGAAAAGCTCTGGGTCAAGGCAGTCGGCATGGTGCTCGGCCTGCTCGCCACCTACGCGCTGGGCACGGCCTGGTTCCAGACGGTCAGCGTGCGCGCGGGCAAGGAAGTGACCACCGCGATGGTGCTGGGCTGGTGCGTGTGGCCGTTCATCGTGCCCGACCTTATCAAGCTGGCCATGGGGCTGTTCGTCTCCGACCGGCTCAAAAAGCGCCTCGCGGCGGGGAAATGAGGGGAAACGTTGAGGAGGCCGCCTTTTTGAAAAAGGCGCCTCCCCAAGCCCCACCCGGAAAACACTTTGATCCACGGTATATATGACGGGAAGCGATGCGGTTCCCCGAATGAAATGTGGTTCAGAGAGCTTTCTGAAAAAAGCCAGACTGTCGAAAAACCCCCGGAGAGCTCGAGAGGGTCGCAACCCTCTCGAACTTTCAATCGCGCCCAGCGGCGTGTACGGTGGGCACGGGACGGTTTTTGTAAATCTCATTTTCCAGAGCAAAAATCGTTTCCCTGCAGTTTTTGCGCCCGGAAATCTCTTAGATTTCAGCAAAAACTGGAGAGGGTGGCAGTGGCGGGGGAGCGTGCTTCCCCGTCCACCAGCTTGTCAAAACCTTTTTTGACAAGCTGAGCTTTCTGAAAAAGCCCTTATCGGTTTCCGTGATATGGAAACGACAAGGGCTTATCCGCGGAGACAGTATTATATGAAGAATTCGGGAACTCCAATCTGTGGTTCCCGAATTCGCGTCAAAATCGGAGGTGCGGTTCGTAATCCCTGCGAGGAAGTACCCCCGCGATTTCCACAGAGGAAGAATCCTGAGGCTCTAATGTATGGCCGAAGGATTCGTGTTCTGCCCGGCGGCAGCAGGTGCGTGCAGGCTCAGCCTGCCCGGCGGCAGCAGGTGGCAGTCAGCCCTGCCGACCTTTCGCACCTTCCCCGCGTTATCCCTTCGCCTTCTGCTCTTCCTGCGCCAGGCGCACGATGTCGCCCACGTCGCCCAGCACGATGCCGGGGCGGTAGGGGTAGTTGAGCATTTCCTCGCGGGTGGTGATGCCGGAGAGCACGAGCACGGTATCCATGCCGGACTCAATGCCCGCGATGATGTCGGTATCCATGCGGTCGCCGATCATGCAGGCGTCGGCCGAGTGCACGCCCAGCAGCTTCAGGCCGGTGCGCATCATCAGCGGGTTGGGCTTGCCCACGAAGTAGGCGCTCATGCCGGTGGTCTGCTCGATGGGGGTGACCAGCGCGCGGCAGGCGGGCAGTATGCCGTCGTCGGAGGGGCCGGTCAGGTCGGAGTTGGTGCCGATCAGGCGCGCGCCGTTCTTGACGTGACGCATGGCCTTGGTGATGGTGTCAAAGTTGTAGTTGACGGTCTCGCCGATGACCACGTAGTCGGGATTCACGTCGTTGAGCGTGACGCCCGCCTCATAGAGCGCGTTGTGCAGGCCCGGGTCGCCCACGACGTAGGCCGACGCGCCCGGCATCTGGGTGCTGATGAACTGCGCGGTGGCCAGGGCGCTGGTGTAGAAGTTGTGCTCGTCCACGTCCAGCCCCATGCGCAGCAGCTTCTGGCGCAGCTCGCGCGGGGTTCTGGAGCTGTTGTTGGTCAGGAAGAGGAACTTCTTGTCCTCCTTCTTCAGCCACTCCACGAAGTCCTTCACATGGGGCAGCAGGTTGTTGCCGTGATAGATCACGCCGTCCATATCGCAGATAAAACCGAGTTTCGCGTTGAAATCGATCATTCGTACGCCTTCTTTCCGGCGCATCACGCGCCGTCTTTATTGTAAAGGAAGCCCGCGCGCCTGTCAAGCGCGCAGGCCGGAGAGATTGTCAAGAAAATCTCAAATTTTGACGAATGGGGGAGTGGAAATGAACTGGATAAAGAGGCTGCTCGCCTGTATCGCGTGCCTGGCGCTCCTGCTGAGCGCGGCCTTTGCCCAGGTGCTGGTCGAGGACGGAATCGCACTGGACGATCAGGCGGAGCTGCTGGTCGAGTACGGCGAGGACTATTACCTGCCCGGCGAGGTGGCGCTGTACCTGCACGCCTTCTGCGAGCTCCCGCCCAACTACCTGACCAAGGGTGAGGCCCGCGAGTGGGGCTGGGTCGGCTCGAAGGGCAACCTGTGGGAGGTGCTGCCCGGCATGTGCATCGGCGGCGACCGCTTCGGCAACCGCGAAGGCCGCCTGCCCGAGGCAAAGGACAGGCACTGGTACGAGTGCGACGTGAACTACGCGGGCGGCTTCCGGGGCGCAGAGCGGCTGCTGTTCTCCTGCGACGGCCTGATTTATTATTCAGACGACCACTACCAGACCTTCTCGCTGTGTTATGAAGACTGGTACGGCGAAAACGCATTTTACATTCCGGAACAGGAGGCGCTGCAGGCGGCCGGATAAAGAGTGTCAAATTTACCCAGGAAACATGTCAAAAGTACAAAAGCGGCTGCTTTTTGAAAGAAAGCGGCCGCTTACTTGTGCCGGGAAACTGTCAGAAGTTTGTGAAAGATGCACAAAATATACATGAGTATACAGTATATACAAAATAATTCAGAGGGGTGTCCTGACAAAATAATATGCAAAAATCGAACAAATTGCGCAGAAAAAATGTCATTGATTGAAAATTTCACATTGACAAAAGGCTGTAACTGTGAGATAATACTTGCAACGGGAAAGACCGATGGAAATCTACATTGTTGAAAGGAGAATTTCCCATGAAAGAAGCGTTTTCCCTGATCCTGGCCCTTGCCCTTGCGCTGTGCTGCTTCAGCTTTACCGCCAGCGCCGACGAGGCTCCCGTCGTGCTGACGGTCGCCGTCTCCGACGGCACCAACATCGAGGACTTCAACACCAACGAGATGACCCTCTACATCGAGGAGAAGCTGGGCGTCGATCTGCAGATCACCGCTTACGATTCCTCCGAATATGATTCCAAGATCAACATCATGATCAACGCCGGCGACAAGCTGGAGGACATCATCGTCGGCGGCCTGGGCGGCGACGCAGCCATCTTTGACTACGCGCAGCAGGGCGCGATCATTCCCCTGACCGAGTACTACTACAATCCCGAGATCGCGGTCAACCTGACCGAGGCCATCGAGCGCGTGGGCTTCGACTTCCGCGGCGCGATGACCATGCCCGACGGCGAGATCTACGGCATCGCTTCCCTGAACCAGTCCTGGGGCAACAAGTACGGCAATGGCCGCGCCTGGGTCTACACCCCCTGGCTGGAGGCCATGGGCGAGAAGGCTCCCACCACCACTGCTGAGCTCGAGGCGCTGCTTGAGAAGGCGGTCGCGACCGACCTCAACGGCAACGGACAGAAGGACGAGATCGGCCTGGCCGGCTATGACGGCATCTCCGGCCAGTGGTTCAACTGGCTGATGAACGCCTTCACCTACTGCAACAATCAAAAGGACTGGATGCAGGTCAACGACGGCGTGGTCTCCTTCGCCTACACCACCGACGAGTGGCGCCAGGGCGTCGAGTACATCCGCGGCCTGATGGCCAAGGGCCTGATCCCCACCGAGAACCTGACCCAGGATCTGGCCACCGGCTACACCGGCATGGTCAACACCGAGGACGTCACCTGCTTCATGGTGGGCTACACCAACGCCGACCGCATGACCGATATCGAGCGCAAGGGTCTGTACACCGCCGTGCTGCCCGTGACCGGCCCCAACGGCAATCGCACGACCATGTTTACCCAGTCCGTGCCCAACAACGGCATGGTGATCACCGCTGACTGCGAGAACCCCGAAATGGCCTTCCGCGTGGGCGACCTGATGGTCTGCGAAGAGCTGTCCATCACCACCCGCTTCGGCAAGAAGGGCGTTGAGTGGGACTACGTCTCCGAGCTGGAGAACGGTTCCGACTACGAGTGCCCCTACTCCCCGCACTTCCCGCCCTTCATCGCCCTGTATCATGACTCCCAGTACTGGGGCTCCGGCGCGATGCAGAACGTCTCCTGGATGCAGAAGAACCCCTTCATCCGCCAGTACGGCATCGCCGCGGGCATGGCCTACGCCGCCGGCACGATGACCCAGTTCGACCTCGAGTTCGCCAACGGCGCGACCCTGTATCAGACCGCCGGCCTGACCCCCAAGGAGACCGTGCAGAAGCTGATCTACTCCGCCGAGGAGCAGCAGATCGTCACCGACGTGAAGACCGACCTGAACACCTACATCAAGGAAACCAACGCCGCCTGGCTGACCGGCGCGCAGGAGCTCAACGACGATACCTGGAACGCCTACCTCAAGACCATCGATTCCATGAACGCCGCTGAGTGGCTCAAGGTTGCGCAGGCTGCCTACGACCGTTCCGTCGGCAAGTAATCCATTACCTACATCAGCCGCTGCTGCCACGGCAGCAGCGGCTCGTCTACATTTTCGCGGGGAGGAAATACTATGCACCCCAAGCGCAGACTCTGGTCAGACCTCAGGCGCGACTGGCAGCTGTACCTCTTTCTGCTGATCCCGGTCGTCTACATCATCATCTTCGCCTATGTGCCCATGGGCGGTCTGCAGATCGCCTTCAAGGATTTCGCCGCCCGCAAGGGCATTTTCGGAAGCCCCTGGGTGGGCCTCAAGCACTTTAAGAAGTTCTTTTCCAGCGTCTACTTCGGACGCACCGTGGGCAATACCCTGGCGCTGTCCGCCTACTCGCTGGCCTGCGGCTGGCCTCTGCCCATTATCGTGGCGCTGATGCTCAACTGCTATAGATCCCAAAAGGTCAAAAGTATCACCCAGACCATCATGACCCTGCCGCACTTCATCTCCGTGGTCGTGCTGGTCGGCATGTTGTTCCAGATGTTCAGCGCCCGCAACGGCATCTACGGCGCGGCCATCTTCCGCCTGACCGGTACCCGCCCGGCCGACCCCTTCGCCACGCCCAGCAATTTCCGCCACTTCTATCTGTGGTCGGGCGTCTGGCAGGACTTCGGCTGGGGCTCGATCATCTACCTGGCCGCGCTCGCCGGCGTGGATCCCTCGCTGCATGAGGCCGCGACCGTCGACGGCGCCTCCCGCTTCAAGCGCGTGCTGCACGTCGATCTGCCCACCATCCTGCCCACCATCGTCATCATGCTGATCCTGCGATTCGGCAACATCATGTCCATCGGCTTTGAAAAGGTATTCCTGCTGCAGAACGACCTGAACCTGAGCTACAGCGAGGTCATCTCGACCTACGTCTACAAGGTGGGTCTGTCCGGCGGCGGCAAGACCGACTTCTCCTACGCGACGGCCATCGGCTTCTTCAACTCGGTGGTCAACCTGGTGCTGATCGTGGTCGTGAACTTCATCGCGGGCAAGGTCGGCGACACCAGTCTGTGGTAAGGGGGAACTGAAGCAATGAAAATGAAGAAAATGCCGAATCGGGAGTATGCGCACGTGCCCCATCACGCGCGCAACCACATCAGGCAGCCCAAGAGCGACCGCATCTTCTACGCGATCGTGTACACCGTCATCACCCTGCTGACCATCAGCGTGCTGTACCCGCTGATCTACGTCGTCTCGGCCTCGTTTTCCTCGGCGGCGGCGATCAACTCGGGCCGCATGTGGCTGTGGCC
Organism: uncultured Clostridia bacterium; assembly: GCA_934647305.1. Lineage (GTDB taxonomy): Bacteria > Bacillota > Clostridia > Christensenellales > Aristaeellaceae > CAKUFI01. The sequence goes on from CAKUFI010000085.1 coordinate 8,366, forward strand.
GGTCGATATCGACTTTATCGGCTATAAGTACGTGCTGAAGTACAAGTATGTGTGGGTCGGCTACCGCAACACCATCTTCTACACCCTGACGCACGCCTTCCTGGGCATCTGCATGTGCCTGATCTGCGCCTATCCGCTGGCCCGCCGCGGCCTGCGCTTCAAGGGCTTTTTGACCTTCCTGTTCACCTTCACCATGCTCTTCTCCGGCGGCATGATCCCCGGCTACCTGCTGATGAAGAACCTGAGGCTGCTGGATACCGTGTGGGCGATCATCATCCCCGGCTCGCTGAGCGTGTACAACATGATCGTCACCCGTACCTTCATCCAGAGCAATATCCCCGAGGAACTGCTCGAGGCCGCGCGCATCGACGGCTGCTCGGACGCGAAGTTCTTCTTCAAGATGGTGCTGCCCCTGTCCAAGACCATCATCGCCGTGCTGGCGCTGATGTACGCCTCGGCCATGTGGAACTCCTACTTCAGCGCCTTCCTGTACCTGAAGACCAAGGATCTGTATCCGCTGCAGATCTTCCTGCGCCAGATCCTGGTTCAGGCCAATTTCGACTCCGAAATGCTCGACCCCGACGCGCTGGAGCAGATGCAGAACCTTCAGCAGATCCTCAAGTACGCCATCATCGTGGTCTCTACCGCGCCCATGGTGCTTTTCTACCCCTTCGTGCAGAAGTATTTCGAAAAGGGCGTCATGATCGGCTCCCTGAAGGGCTGATTCTCCCTCCCCGAAAATGTGCAAGGCGCTCCCGTCCGTTCTGGGCAGGAGCGCCGTTGTTTTTTCAGGCTTCGGGCAGTCGCGAAAAGCGGACGGTCTGATGCTTGAGCGAGATCTTGTCCACCTGCCAGCCGCGCGGGAGCAGCTCCTGCTTGAAGGTCAGGAAGGAGTGATCGATGGGGATCCCCGCAATCCGCTCGACTTCCTCAAAGGTCAGGGTCAGCGTGCCGCCATCCTGCACCTCTACATAGTCCCACAGCGCGTCAAATTTGCTCATGGCTTCACCACCTTTATCGGGGGGATTTCGACGATTCGAATGTGCTGCATGGTCTAGTCCTTTCTGTCGGGTGGAAAAGGGCCGGAAACGCCCTGAAAATGTGGACAGAATCGCGCCAAAACCGGCCTCTACGCGGACAGAATCCGGCCGGAATCCGTCAGGCAAAGTCCAGGTCATAGCGCGTGCCGTGCGAGAAGAGGACTGCCCGCGTCAGGGCGATTTTCAGGATGACGCACTGCGGACTTGCCAGGTCGTTATGGCCGTTGTCGATCCACTCGGTGAAGACCGCGCGCAGCGTTCGGGAAAGGTCTGCGTTTTCGGGTGCGGCGAACGGGCCCAGGCCTTGCCCTACGCCCTGCGCGGTGAACCACTCGCCCGCGATGGCGCAGGTCGGATTCTCCGCCGGCTGCAGCATCCTGAACGCGAATGCGCGTTCACGGTGAGCACCAAGGGCGTGCGGACTTGCGCTCGGCCGGTATTCAAGACTGCCTGCGTCCGCCATGGGCTACTTCTCCACCAGCGCGCGGAACTGAGCGTCCCGGTCGAAGGCGCCCTCGACGAAGCCTGGAACCTCCTTGAGCGCCTTGCACAGGCTGAGGCTCAGGCCGGTCAGCGTGGCGCTGATCTCCTGATTGGTGTAGGGGCAGCAGCCGGTGACGATCAGCGTCGCCAGGCCGTGTACCGCCAGCCACATGTCGCGGAAGTAGCGCCCGGCGGCCCGCTCGTCCAGGTGATATAGCCGCTCGATGGAGGGCAGCGTGAGCGACTGTGCCTGCCCCAGGGCCGTGAAGGCGTCTCCGGCCTCGCCCGGATGCGGGGTGAGGAAGAGCAGGCGGTAGAGCTCAGGATCCTCGCGCGCGAACTGTATATGCTTCAGGCCCACACCCAGGAAGGGGATCGGCTGCTGCAGACCCTCGCTGACGCGTTCCCGGTACAGCGCGAGCGACTTTTCGCGGATGGCGGCGCGTACCTCGTCCATGCTCTTGAAATAGGTGAAGATCGGCCGGGTGGATACGCCCAGTTCCGCGCCGATGTCACGCGTGGTGACGCCATCCAGGCCCTTGACGCGGGCGACGGCCAGCGCCGCCTGAACGATTTCGTCCCGAGTGAATTTGACTTTGGGAGGCATGAAACTCATCCTTTCGAAGGGAAATATAACGAACGTTGTGTAACGATTGTGATTATAGCGCAAAACGCGCGTCTTGTCAACCGGGTTGGGGCGAAAAAGCGGCAGGCAAGTGGAGCCGGGAACTGCCCGAGTCAGCAGCGCTGACAGATAATCTGCGGGGAAGCCCGCAGATTGGAAGACCCCAGCCGCTTGAATATATGGCGGCTGGGGTCGTGTTTTGCCCGGCGGCAGCAGGCGGATGCAGGTGCTGCCTGCCCGGCGGTAGCGAGTGGCAGTCGGCCCTGCCGATGCAGATTCGAAGACCCCAGCCGCTTGAATTGGACCGTTCCCCCGCGAACAGACAAATAAAAAAGCCCCTGTCGCAGAATAGCGGCGAATTACACGGCCTTGCT
>CAKUFI010000086.1 GCA_934647305.1 uncultured Clostridia bacterium
AGCAAGTGGAGCCGGGCACTGTCCGGTCGAAAGGGCTGCGGCCCTCTCGAGCTCTCTGGGGTTTTTGACAGTCTGCGCCGGGCCCGCCTGAAAAGACGAGCCCGGCTGAGAAAAGAGAGCGGGGGATTACTGGAACATGGCGGTGGAGAGGTACCGGTCGCCGGTGTCGGGCAGCAGCACCACGATGTGCTTGCCCGCGAACTCCTCGCGCTGGGCCAGTTCAATGGCGGCCCACAGCGCCGCGCCGGAGGAAATGCCGACCAGCACGCCCTCGGTGCGCGCGATGCGGCGGCCCGCGTCGAACGCGTCCTCGCCCTTGACGCGGATGACCTCGTCATAGACCTTCGTGTCCAGCACGTCCGGCACGAAGCCCGCGCCGATGCCCTGAATGGGATGCGGGCCGGCCGCGCCGCCGGAGAGCACGGGGGAGGCGTCCGGCTCGACCGCGACCACGCGCACGTCGGCCTTCTTTTCCTTCAGGAAGCGGCCCACGCCGGTGATCGTGCCGCCGGTGCCCACACCCGCGACGAACGCGTCCACCTGTCCGTCAGTGTCCGCCCAGATCTCCGGGCCGGTGGTCAGGTAGTGCGCCTGCCAGTTGGCAGGGTTGACGAACTGGCCGGGGATGAAGGAGCCGGGCGTCTCGTCCGCAAGCTCCTGCGCCTTCGCAATCGCGCCCTTCATGCCCTTCTTGCCCTCGGTCAGCACCAGCTCCGCGCCGTACGCCTTCATCAGCATCCGGCGCTCCATGCTCATCGAGTCGGGCATGACGATGATCACGCGATAGCCGCGCGCCGCCGCCACCGCGCACAGTCCGATGCCCGTGTTGCCGCTGGTGGGCTCGATGATGGTCGCGCCCGGCTTGAGCGCGCCCTTCTTTTCCGCGTCCAGGATCATGTTCAGCGCCACGCGGTCCTTGACCGACCCGGCCGGGTTCAGGTACTCCAGCTTGGCGTAAATCTTCGCCTTCAGGCCCAGGTCCTTCTCGATATGCGTCAGCTCCAGAAGCGGGGTGTGGCCCACGAGCTGTTCCATGGAGGTATAAATGTTCGACATGAGGCATCCTTCCTTTCAGCCGCCATATTGCTTAATATAGGTTGATTTAACGATCACGCGGCGTACTCACGCCTGCGTTGATGGTATTATAAGCCTCATTACCCACCTCGTCAATAGGTTTACCGCTTTTTTACCCCGGCCGCCGCTTTTTGCCGCCCGCTGCCTGAAAGATGAAAGAAATTCCGCACAAACCGGAAAAATAACACAGCGTTTATTGAACTGCGGGCGCGAATCTGGTATACTTTCAAAGGTTAAATAACGCACTTTCGCCGATTCGCCCGGCTGTGCCGCAAGGTGCCGGACGGACTTGACGCGGAAGGTGGAAAAAACAAGGAGGAATACCCTTATGGCAGTCATTTCCATGAAGCAGTTGCTCGAGGCCGGCGTGCACTTCGGCCACCAGACCCGTCGCTGGAACCCCAAGATGGCTCAGTACATCTTCACTGAGCGCAACGGTATCTACATCATCGACCTGCAGAAGACCGTTCGCAAGATCGACGAGGCCTATATGTTCGTGCGCGACCTGGCGATGGACGGCAAGACCATGCTGTTCGTCGGCACCAAGAAGCAGGCTCAGGAATCCATTGAGTCCGAGGCCAAGCGCTGCGGCATGTACTATGTCAATACCCGCTGGCTGGGCGGCATGCTGACCAACTTCCGCACCATCCGCACCCGTATCGACCGCCTGAACGCCATCGACAAGATGGAGGCCGACGGCCAGTTCGAAGTCCTGCCCAAGAAGGAAGTCATCAAGCTGATGGCCGAGCGCGAGAAGCTGCTCAAGAACCTGGGCGGCATCCGCGAGATGAAGAAGCTGCCCGGCGCGCTGTTCGTTGTGGACCCCCGCAAGGAGCACATCGCCGTGACCGAAGCTCGTCGTCTGGGCATCCCGATCGTGGGCATCGTGGATACCAACTGCGATCCCGATGAGATCGATTACGTCATCCCCGGCAACGACGACGCCATCCGTGCGGTCAAGCTGATCGCCGGCAAGATGGCCGACGCCATCCTGGAAGGCCGTCAGGGCGAGCAGACCACCGACGCGCCCGAAGCTGCCGAAGCCCCCGCGGCCGACGCCGAGTAATCATTTTAGTCGCTTGAGGAGGTAACCCCTATGGAAATCAGTGCAAAGGTTGTTATGGAGCTGCGCGCCCAGACCGGCGCCGGCATGATGGATTGCAAAAAGGCTCTGAAGGAAACCAACGGCGACATGGAAAAGGCCATTGACTTCCTGCGCGAGAAGGGCCTGGCGGCCGCCGCCAAGAAGGCCTCCCGTATCGCCGCCGAGGGCCTGGTGGGCTCCTACCTGTGCGAAAAGTGCGGCGCGGCCGCGCTGGTCGAGATCAACTGCGAGACCGACTTCGTCGCCAAGACTGACGAGTTCAAGCAGCTGGTTGAGGACGTGTGCATCCAGGTGATCAAGTCCAACCCCGCCGATGTGGACGCCCTGCTCAAGACCCCCTACTTCAAGGATGAGACTCAGACCATCGCCGACGTGATCACCGCCAAGGTGGCCAAGATCGGCGAGAAGATCACCATCCGCCGCTTCGAGCGCTATGAGCTCAAGGAGAACAGCATCGTCGACACCTACATCCATCTGGGCGGCAAGGTAGGCGTGATGGTCGAGGTGACCGCGCCCGAGAAGACCCCCGAGCTGGTCGAGGCCGTGCACGACATCTGCCTGCAGATCGTCGCCTCCGCGCCCCAGTACGTCCGCCGCAGTGAAGTGCGTGCCGAGCATCTGGAGCATGAGAAGGAAATCCTGGCCGCGCAGGCCCGCAACGAGGGCAAGCCCGAGAAGATCATCGAGAAGATGGTTCAGGGCCGCGTGGACAAGTTCTACAAGGAAGTCTGCCTGCTGGAGCAGCCCTTCGTCAAGAATCCCGACGAGAACGTCGAGAAGATGCTGACCTCCAAGTGCAAGGATGCCACCGTCGTCCGCTTCGTCGCCTTCAAGATGGGCGAGGGCCTGGAGAAGCGCGTCAACGACCTGGCTGCCGAGGTTGCGGAGCAGACCGCCGCGATGAAGAAGTAATTTCGCCCCACGGGGAGCTGTCTGTTTGCAGGCGGCTCCTTTTTCATGCGCAAAAGGAGGAAAAAACTCATGTATCACCGCATTGTGCTCAAGCTGAGCGGCGAGTCGCTCGCGCCCGATCACGAGACCCTGCTCGCCCAGGTGCATGCCAACTCCGGCAAGCCCTGCTCCTTCGACCCCGAACGCGTGGACGAGGTCGCCAAAACCATCGTCGCCCTCGCCGAACGCGGCGTGCAGGTGGGCGTGGTCATGGGCGGCGGCAACATCTGGCGCGGCCGCTTCACCGAGGAAATGAGCGCCGTCAACGCCGACCAGATGGGCATGCTGGCCACCATCATCAACGCCCTGGCCGTGCAGGATGCGATCACCCGCCTGGGGAAGAAGGCCACCGTGCTCACCGCGCAGGATATGCCCCGCTTCGCACGCCTGTACACCCGCGATACCGCCGACGAGCTGCTGAATAATGGCCACATCGTGCTCATGGCGGGCGGCAGCGGCAACCCCTTCTTCACCACCGACACCGCCGCCGTGCTGCGCGCCGCCGAGCTGGGTGCGGACGCGGTCTTCAAGGGCACGACCGCCGAGGGCGTCTACGACAGCGACCCCCGCAAGAACCCCAACGCGAAGTTCATCCGCGAGGCGACCTATCAGCAGGTCATCGACATGAACCTCAAGATCATGGATCCCACCGCGTTCATGCTCTGCCGTGAGCAGAAGGTGCCCGAAATCCGCATCTTCAAGATGGATTGCCTCGAAAACATCCTCAAGGTGGCCGACGGCGAGGCGATCGGTTCGGTGGTCAGGGCGTAGTCCGCTTCCAGTGAAAAAGCCTGCTCCGCGCATGTCGGAACAGGCTTTCTGTGTTTTGAAGGATTCAAACCGCGTCTCCTGTAGCTCCTTTTTCGAGGGAACTGTGATCTTGCCGTAAGATAACCGCATGCAGGCGGCGAGGAAGTCCGCCGCGCCGCTTGAACCGGAGCCTGCATCAAAAAACTGCCCTGCGCATAGGCGGGACAGCAGTCTGGGTACGTATCTTTTCTATAGGCTGGGCACGCTGTGCATCGTGTTGGATTCGGGGAGCAGCATGCCTTTGCCTGCATACCCGACGCGAATCAAAATACTCTTTGTGGGGCTTGGGGAGGCGCCTTCTCCGTTTTTGCGGGGCACGACCTTGAGTGATGAGCCACGAAGAATCTGGAGGCTCTGATTTATGGCCGACAGATTCGTGTGGCCTCGGCGGCAGCAACCGGAACCGGGCACTGCCCGGTCAAAAAGGCGGCCTCCCCAACGTTCCCCCGGTCTTACCCGAACAGGGCGTTCCAGGTGTCCTCTCCGCACACGCCGTCGGCGGACAGACCGACGCTCGCCTGGAAGGCGCGCACGGCGGCGGCGGTGGTCTTGCCGTAGTAGCCGTTGTACTTGGCGGTGAGGAAGCCCAGCTCGCTGAGCCGCTGCTGCATCAGGTACACGTCGTGCAGGTAGTCCTCCTGGTGCAGGGTCTGGGGAATGCGGGTATAGGGCAGGGGCGTTTCGACCTGGCTGTGATCCTGGAGCGCGCCGGTTTCGTTGGCGGGCAGGCCGTAAAGCTCGTTGAGCGTGACCAGCTTATAGCCGGCCTTGCTCAGGCGGGGCACCAGCTCGCGCAGCTGCGCCAGATCCTCGTCGGTGGTGTGGTAGAGGAAGATGTTGCCGCTCTCCACGCGCTTCATCAGGTTGTTGGTGCTGGACAGTACGCCCACCTGCGTCCAGTAGGCGATGCCGTAGTAGCCCAGCTGGGTGATGTAGGCGTGGGTGCGCTGGTCGTAGCGGTCGTCGCCGCCGCGCGGGCGCAGGAAGTGCATCTGGTACTCCACGCCCAGCAGCTCGCTGACCGCGGCGTTCTGGCGGTAAATCTGCGAGGCCATGGTCTCGTCGTCCACGTCGTACAGGCCGCAGTGCGACCAGGTGTGGTTTTCGATCTCAAAGCCCTGCTCCCAGGCGCTCTTGAGCACCTTGCCGCACATCTCGACGTTCTCGCCGATGGGGAAGATGGTCGCCTTGCCGTTGTACTTGGCGATCAGCTCGACGATCTTGCGCAGGTTGTCCGGCTGGTTGCAGTCGTCCACGGTGATGGCGACCACCTTCTCGGTCGTGTTTTTGCCGAAGCACACCGGCAAAAAGCCCTCGACCAGCTCCGGACGCACGCAGGCGGCCAGCGCGGCCTTGTTTTCAGGCGAAGGCGTGACGTGCACGCCCTGAACCGGGGGCTCGGTCGGCGCTTCGGTCGGCGCGGGCGTGGCGGTCGGTACGGACGTGGGCACGGGCGTGGGAACCTGCGTCGGCGCTTCGGTCGGCACGGGGGTGGGGGAGACCGTCGGCGTGGCGGTGGGGGAGGCGAACAGCGGGCGTGCGCCGGGCGACAGGCTGCTCAGCAGCAAAAAGCCCATCACGATCGCCAGCACGCCGGCCAGCACCAGGCAGATCTTCGTGCCCGTGTCAAGGCCGCGGCGCTTCCTTCTCTTCTTTACTTTGCGGGTCTGGGAAACATGAGCCATGTGAATAACCTTCTTTTATCAGTCAGTATTCGTTAGACGCGTCGGACGCGCGGATAGTTGCCGGAAACGACGTATTTTCAAGCGAAAAATGTCAAAAGTTGGAAGGCACGGACGACCGAGCGGGCATGTGTCAAATCGGAAGCGCGGCCTTTTTTCCGCTCAGGCGATTGACAGGCGGCGCTTTCTGGGCTACAATACCCTCAGATTGGAACGCAGTTTCCATGCGGAAGGAGCACTTTTATGAGCGAAAAGATCATCCCCAGCCAGCGCCAGCTGGAGTTTATGGATTGGGAATTCGGCGTGTTTTTCCACTTTGGCATCCGCAGCTTTTTCAAGGGACACAAGGACTGGGACAACCGGCCGATGCCTGCCGACCAGTTTAACCCGGACGAGCTCAACTGCGAGGAGTGGATCCGCACGATCAAGCAGGCCGGCGCGACCTATGCCATACTGACCTGCAAGCACCACGACGGCTTCGCCAACTGGCCGACCAGGTACTCCGATTACTCGGTCGCCCATACCCCCTGGCGGCATGGGCAGGGCGACGTGGTGCGCGAGTATGTGAACGCCTGCCGTAAGTACGGTCTGAAGGTGGGCCTGTACTACTCTCCGGCCCAGTGGGGCGGCCAGACCGTTTTCAAGGAAGGTAAGGAGTACGACGACTACTTCATCAACCAGATCACCGAGCTGCTCACCGGCTACGGCAAGATCGACTACCTTTGGTTCGACGGCTGCGGCTCCCAGGATCACGAGTACGACCGCGACCGCATCATCGCCGCCATTCGCGGCATGCAGCCCGAAATCCGCATCTTCGCGATGTGGGATCCGGACAGCCGCTGGGTGGGCAATGAGGACGGCTACGCGCCGCTTTGCAACTTCAACGAGGTCAACTACACCGCCGAAAAGTCGGACGGCACGAGGAAATTCCTGCCCTCCGAGTGCGACTTTAAGATGCGCTCGACCTGGTTCGACTGCGAGGACAACGAGGACACGATCAAGGAGCTGGAAGAGCTGGTCGGCATCTACGAGATGAGCGTGGGGCGCGGCGCGAACTTTCTGATCAACATCGGCCCGAACCGCCGCGGACTGCTGCCTGAAAAGGATACCGCCCGGCTGCTCGAGTTCGGCGAGGAAATCAGGCGGCGGTACGGCGAGGCGATCGAGGGCTTCGGCGCGCCCAGGCAGGTCGGTGAGGACGAATTCGCCATCGAGCTGCCCGGCTTCACCACCGAGAGCAGCGAAAACGACCCGGTGAAGCCGCAGCTGGTCAACCGCGTCGTGCTCAGCGAGGATCTGACGAACGGCCAGGGCGTGACCGGCTTTGAGCTCTGGGCCAATCTGCCCGCCTATAAGGGCAAGCAGGTGTGCCTGTACAAGGGCGATACCATCGGCCACAAGGCCATCTGCCTGTTCCCCACGATGCGCACCGCGCGCATTACCCTGCGCGTCACCGGCCATGAGGGCGGCTATGCCCTGAGCGGCATGAAGGCCTATTTCGTGAGGTAACGGCCGGGGCGGCGCCTCTCCAGGTTTCTCTCCGCGGGCTCGCAAACGCTGTTTTGCGGGCCCTTGCTTTATCGCGCGAAACCGCTGGGGCGGCGTTTCTCTTCCGGGCCGCGCGAGGAAAATTCCTCCCGCCGAAAACCGCACGGGCGGGGCTTTGGGTCAAAACAATGTACTTTCCGCAAAAAACCATGGCGAAGCGCTGCGCGGCTATTTATGCATGAATGCGGGAAAAAGCTGCATAAAACCTGAGTCCGAACCGGACAGAATCGATGCAAAAAGAGCCCCCTGGAGGTCAGAATCGAGCCTCCAGGGGACTATTATGCCGTTTTTGAGCGGCGCGTCAGTCGGGGTCGCTGATCTTCGAGAGCGCCTCGTCGATCGCCTTCACCACCTCGGGATCCTGCTCGCTGTGCAGTTGATGCTCCAGGTACGCCCGGGCGCGGGGCTGCTTCTGCACGCTCAGCGCCTGCGCCGTGTGGATGCGCACGTCACGGTCGGCACTGTGCACCAGCGGCACGAGGGCGTTGAAGCCCACGTCGTCCTTGCACTGGCCCAGCGCGTCGATCGCGGCCAGGCGAACCGCCGCGTTCTTGTCGTTCAGATGCTCCACGATCTTGTCATAGTGACCCTTTTGCGCCAGCTTTTCGATCTTCTCCACCGTGTTGCCAAACATATTGAAAACCTCCCCTTGACACATCGCGTTTTTGTGCTATCATAGAAGCAAAAGTCATCATGAGTTGACGATTGATTTTTGTTTACTGTGATTATAGCACACGATGTGGCAATGTCAAGCGGGACGGAAAAATATTTGTATTTTGGCCATAAAGCCTTCAAGATTCGAAAGTGAGCGTTTGGATGAGCAGTCAGGAGAAGCTGGACGAGCTGAATCAGGAGACCAGACGGTTTTACCGGCTCTATCATGAGAAGATTTCGCGGCGGCTGCGCGCGGTGCTGGGCGATGAGCTGACGCCGGTGCAGTACCTGCTGATGGGGATCGTGTCGGAGGGCGGCACGGTGCCGATGAGCGAGGTGTGCGAACGGGTGATGATGCCTAAGCAGCAGGTCACGCGCGCGGTCAACGAGCTGGAGGAAAAGGGCCTGGTGACGCGGGTGCGCCCGAGCGGGAACCGGCGCGTGGTCTGGCTGGAGTGCACCGAGGCGGCGCGCGAGCTGGAGGGGCGTATCGGGCGGCAGACGCTGGAAACGCTGCACAGTGTGTTCGACTCGCTTTCGGACGACGAGACGGAAGAGTACGTACAGGCCATGCGCACGGTGAACCGCCTGCTGCTTCAGCTTCCGGGCAGGCTGAGCCTGGTCGGCAGGGCCGACAGCCACCTGCTGCCGGTCGGCAGGGCCGACAGCCACTAGCTGCCGGTCGGCAGTGCCGACAGCCACTAGCTGCCGCCGAGGCCACACGAATCCTTCGGCCATAGATTAGAGCCTCAGGATTCTTCGCGGTCGGAGGACTCGAGGTAACTGCCCCACAAGGACGACGAATACAGTGCAAGGGGTACCATCTTTCGCCGCCGCACCCCTGCCCGCCTCACGAAAGCGCCTTATTGCGCTTCACCCACGCTTTGCCCGAGGCAGTTGTCAGCTGCCAATCTCGTGGTTCAGTTGGAACTGCCCCGTCTCCTTCCGACCACCAAAAGCTGGCCGGATAGGAACGTATCCTTCTCAGAACGCACCCACGGGACCGCGTTAGAAAGGGTAAGGGCCGGGCAGTGCCCGGTTCAGACTGTCAAAAAATCCCCGGAGAGCTCGAGAGGGCCGCGGCCCTTTCGAACTTTCAATCGTGCCCAGCGGCGTGTACGGTGGGCACGGGGCGATTTTTGCGCCGGAAAATCCCATTTTCCAGAGAAAAAATCGTTTCCTTGCAGTCTCCGCGCCCGAAAAATCTTTGATTTTTAGCGGAGACTGGTGAGGGTGGCAGTGGCGGGGGAGCTTGCTTCCCCGTCCACCAGCTTGTCAAAACCTTTTTTGACAAGCTGGGCCGGGCAGTGCCCGGTTCCACTTGCTCCCGCCGAGGCCGCGCAACGCAGGCATAAGACAGGCGTCGCAAGCTCTCCTGGTCCCTTTGGCGGCCGGCAGGCTGAGCCTGCACGCACACGCTGCCGCGGGGGCCGCACGAATCTGTCGGCCATAGATTAGAGCCTCCAGATTCTTCGTAATCGGAAGACTCGGACTGTGCCCCACAACTGGCTGCCAGCAGGCCGTGCCCGGCCCCAACGGCTGCCGCGGGGGCCAAGCAATATAGCGGGAATTCCAACGCATTCTACCCTTTAGGGAAAAGCGGTCAAGGTCTGCGAATCCGCACGAATCCCGGGAAGCGATTGAACTTCCCGGTTTTTTCACATGCAAAAAACCAGCCGCTCTATTGATGGCGGCTGGCTTTGCATTTTATTCTCGCGGCGGCAGGTGAGCACGACCAGGCAGGCGTCAGTGCTCGTCGGTAAAGGTGAACTGGAACTTGACGGACAGGGCCTTGAACAGGCGCTGCAGCGCCTTATCGGCACTCTGGCGAACGTCCATCCGGGAAACGAAATCGATCGCGGCCATGCGCTCCTCTTCGGGGATCGAGTAGGCGAGCAGGCTCATCTCGAGGAAACGGCGGATTTTGAGCTCCAGCGGGAAGGTTTCCGAGCAGGGCACGGACATATAGGAGCGGATGATGCCGCTGGTGCCGATCTCGAGCTGGTAGAAGTCCTCCTCGGAGTCCTCCGGGCGATAGCAGGCGAAGAGTGTGTGCAGAACCTGGGCGAGCTTCTCGTTGATGAAGCGCATGATGGCGGGGATGGTGTAGGCCTGCAGGTAGTTTTCGCGCACGTTTTCGTTGATTTCGGCCAGCGCGATCTGCAGCGAGGTCTCCACCGCATAAAAAAGCGACGGCCTGGCGCCCTCCCCGACGATTTCGCGGGCGATGGCGAACTGGTTCTCGAACATGAACTCGGTCAGCGTGAACAGCACGCCGCTTTTGTTGTCAAAGATATTCTGGAAGGTGCTGGCCGACACGTCCGCCACGCGGATGATCTCCGCCATGGTGGTTTTGCGGTAGCCCTGCTCGATAAACAAACGTACGCATGCCGACAGGATGCGCCGTTTTGCACCTTCGCTGTCGTATCTCCGTGCGATACGCGTCACGTCCTTTCTGTATGTAAAACAACCGGTTTGGCTGCATTACGGATAGTGTTTATAACATTCTTCCTACATTATTATACCACAGTTTTATGTGGGTTAAACACTGTTTCTGTTAAATTGCATCCCTTTCCGCTATTTTTTGCCGGGCAGCAGTTTCCTCAGCTTGTCAAAAAAGTTTTGACAAGCTGGTGGACGGGGGAGCAAGCTCCCCGGCCAGGTGCCGCGCCTCAAATC
>CAKUFI010000087.1 GCA_934647305.1 uncultured Clostridia bacterium
CGAAGATTTTTCGGGCGCGGAGCCTGCAGGGAAACGATTTTTGCTCTGGAAAATGAGATTTTCCGACGCAAAAATCGCCCCGTGCCCACCGTACATGCCGCTGGGCACGATTGAAAGTTCGAGAGGGCTGCGGCCCTCTCGAGCTCTCCGGGTTTTTTCGACAGTCTGAGGCGCGGCGACGGGGAGAACTTCCCGCCGCCGCCCTTTTCGGAAACGGCGGGAAGGCGCTTGAGCGGGCGCTCCCGGACTGTGAAAATGCAGGATGGGAGCGCATTCTTATGCAGGAAAGTGTCTCTGATATGCGCACATACATCCACAAAACGGGGAAAACAGCAACGCGGCGTGCATGATATGCGGACATGGATGCGCGTAATGCGGATGAAATAAAACATAAGCGTGCGGAAACTTGCAGAAAACGGCCGAAAACGGCGTAATCATCCGTAAATTTGAAAGTGACTGTAACTTAACTTGCATTATGGCGAAATTGAGTGTATAATCAGTTCCATCAAACAGAGGGAGGAATATTTCGTATGAAAAAGTTGATGGCTCTTATCCTGGTCCTCGCGCTCTGCGCGCTTCCCTGCGCGGCTTTTGCCGAGACAGTTAAGGTCGGCGTGTTCGAGCCGGCCAGCGGCGACAACGGCGCGGGCGGCAAGCAGGAGGTTCTGGGTATCGAATATGCGCACAGCCTGGTTCCCACCGTCGAAATCGGCGGCACGACCTACGACGTGGAGCTGGTGATCGTGGACAACCAGTCCTCGACCGACAAGGCGGTCAGCGCGGCGGCTGAGCTGGTCAGCGCGGGCGTGTCGGTCGTGCTGGGCTCCTACGGCTCGGGCGTGTCGATGGCCGGCGGCGACGTGTTCGCGGCGGCCTCGATCCCCGCGATCGGCTGCTCCTGCACCAACCCGAATGTGACGCTGCTGTGCGACTACTATTACCGCGTCTGCTTCCTGGATCCCTTCCAGGGCAAGGTGATGGCCTCCTTCGCGGCTGATCAGTACGGCGCAAAGAACGCCTACGTGCTCACCCAACTGGGCGACGACTACTCCACCGGCCTGGGCTACTACTTCCAGGAGGCCTTCGAGGCCATGGGCGGCGCCGTGACCGCCGAGACCTTCCCTGAGGGCACCAGCGACTTCTCTGCCTACCTCAACAACGCCGTGAACTCCGGCGCGGAGGTCATCTTCTGCCCCTCGTCCACCACGACCGCGTCCCTGCTGATTAACCAGGCCGCGTCGATGGATCTCAAGCTCCCGCTGCTGGCCGGCGATACCTGGGACTCCTCCGTCATCTCCGAGGCCGCCAAGGGCACCAACGTCACCGTCTGCATGTCCACCTTCCTGTGCGAGGGCGCGTCTGCTCCGGCCGACGAGTTCATCTCCGGCTTCCAGGCCTGGCTCAACGCCAACCCCGACAAGCTGACCAACAACGGCGGCAACGACGTGGTCTCCGCGGTCTCCGCGCTGGGCTACGACGCGTACATGGTCGCCATCGAGGCGCTCAAGGCCGCGGGCGCCACCGATTCGAGCGCGGTCGCCGAGGCGCTCAAGGGCGTGACCTACGAAGGCCCGACCGGCTCCATCGCCTTCGACGAGAACGGCGACGCCGCCAAGGATACCGCCTACATCAAGGGCGTGGACAACGCCACCGGCGAGTTCACCTTCGTCAAGATGCAGACCGTTGCGGATCTGGGCTGATTATTCGATCAACGTGCGATTCCCGCGTTCCACCGGCGGCCGCTCCGTCGGTGGAACGCCGTTTACAGGGGATAGGCCGCGCGGCCGCTCCAAACTCCCTGCAAGCGAGGAAGCCCTCGGATGTCAGAAGACGCAGAATTCAGAAACCCCAATCGATGGTTCCTGAATTCTGCGCCGGAACCCTGCCCAGCGATTCAAGAATCCTTCTCCCGCAGAGGTATTCTGCGTGAGAAGGCGAAGACCTCGGCCGCTTGAATTTATGGCGGCCGATGGTCGTCGATAGAACCGGCGGCAGCAAGTGGCCGCGGGCACTGCCCGCCGGAACCCGGCTGACCCCGTAACTCTTGTGGGGCAAAGCCCTGAGTTTTCAGAAGACGCAGAATTCAGAAACTTCAATCTATGGTTCCTGAATTCGCCGCCAGAACCGGCGGCAGCAAGTGTTCCCCGAGCCTATGGTCGATTCCGCAGTCCTCCTCGAACGATGCAAGACGCAGAATTCAGGAACTTGAATCTATGGTTCCTGAATTCGCCGCCAGAACCGGCGGCAGCAAGTGGCCGCGGGCACTGCCCGCCAGAAATGAGTTGAGAGTATGTTTGCAAAAATCCTGCCCTACCTGCTCGCCGGTATCTCGGTGGGCGGCCAGTACGCGCTGATCGCCATCGGCTATACGATGGTGTACGGCATACTGCGCCTGATCAACTTCGCGCACGGCGACATCTTCACCGCGGCCGGTTTCTTCATGGTGTACTGCGCCTCGGCGCTGCCGCTGAGCACGTCGATTCCGCTGGTCATCGTGCTGACGGTCGTGCTGGGCTTTATGGTAGAGCGCATGGCGTATAAGCCGCTGCGCACCGCGCCGCGCATGTCGGTCATGATTTCGGCCATCGGCGTGAGCTACCTGATGCAGAACCTGATGTGGTACCTGACCGGCGGCCTGGCCAAGCAGTATCCCGCGCCGGCGTTCCTGAGCCACTCGGTGAACATCCTGGGCGCGAGCACCAAAATGGTCACGATCATCACGCCCATCCTGACGCTGCTGCTGGTGGTCGGCCTGGTGCTGCTCATCAACCACACCAAGATCGGCATGGCCATGCGCGCGGTGTCCAGGGACTTTGTAACCGCAAAGCTCATGGGCGTGAAGATCAACCGCGTCATCAGCGTGACGTTCGTCATCGGCTCGTTCCTGGCGGCAATCGGTTCGCTGCTGTACTTTTCGAACTATACCACCGTCACCCCCACGATCGGCGCGATGCCCGGCCTGAAGGCGTTCGTGGCGGCCGTGTTCGGCGGCATCGGCTCGATTCCGGGCGCGATGATCGGCGCGTTTCTGATCGGCATCTGCGAGAACCTGATCAAGATGCTGGGTCTGACCGAGTTTTCGGACGCGTTTACGTTCGCCCTCCTGATTGTGATCCTGGTCTTCCGTCCCAACGGCCTGTTCGGCGAGAAGACCACCGAGAAAGTGTAGGTGTCGCGCAATGAGCAAGAAAACCAAGGGCCTGATCAACCTGGGTCTGATTGCGGCGCTGTACGCCGCGCTGTACGCGGCGGAGAAGTGCCTGGGCTCGTCGGCGATGATGGTGACGGTGCTGCGCAAGGGCACGGTCTACGCGCTGCTGGCGGTGTCGATGAACATGCTCAACGGCTTCACCGGCCTGTTTTCGCTGGGTCAGGCGGGCTTCATGCTGGTGGGCGCCTATGCCTACGCCATACTGACCATCCCGGTCGCCAAGAGATTGGCCGTGTACCAGTACTATGGCGGCGGCCTGGTGCAGTTCACCGTGCCCGTGCTGGTGGGTATACTGGCGGGCGGCCTGGTGGCGGCGATCTTCGCGGCGCTGATCGGCCTGCCCGTGCTGCGCCTGAAGAGCGACTACCTGGCCATCGCCACGCTGGGCTTCGCCGAGATCATCCGCGCCGTGGTGCAGTATAAGGGTCTGGGCGCGCTGACCAACGGCTCGAACCTGCTCAAGACCTACCCGACCTTTGCCACCCTGCACACCATGGGCCCGAAGAATGCCCCGGCATTCATCAGGGGCCTGTACGAGGTCTACGCCACGCTGTTTCCATACCTCGTGTGCGGCGCGTGCATCCTGGTGATTGTGCTGATGCTCAATTCGACCTACGGCCGCGCCTTCAAGGCCATCCGTGACGACGAAATCGCCGCCGAGGCCATGGGCATCAGCCTCTTCCGCCACAAGCAGATTTCCTTCGTCGTGTCCTCGTTCTTCGCGGGGATCGGCGGGGCGCTCCTGGCCATGTTCCAGCAGTCTCTGCAGGCCAACGCGTTCAAGTCCTCGATGACCTATGAAATTCTGTTGATCGTGGTCATCGGCGGCCTGGGCTCGATTTCCGGCTCGGTGCTGGCCAGCTACCTGTTCATCGCGTGCAGCGAGTGGTGGCTGAGGTTCCTGGACAACGAGCAGTTCATCTTCGGCTGGAAGGTGCCGCTGCTGCGCTCGGGCTTCCGCATGGTGGTGTTCAGCGTCATCATCATGGCCATCGTGCTGTTCTTCCGGAAGGGCATCATGGGCGATAAGGAGCTCGACCTGGTCTCGATGTTCACCGGAAAAAGCAGAAAGGAGAGGAAGATGCAATGAGCGAAAACGTGCTTCATGTGGAAAACATCACGATGCAGTTCGGCGGCGTGGTCGCCATCAACAACCTCTCCATGGACGTCAACCGCGGCGAGATCGTGGCCCTGATCGGCCCCAACGGCGCGGGCAAGACCACCGCGTTCAACTGCATCACCGGCGTGTATGAGCCCACGAACGGCCGCATTGCTTTTGAGGGCAGGGACATCGTCATGAACCACCCCACCGGCCGGATGAAGAAGCTCTACGCGGGTCAGAACAACGGCCTGTACACGAAAATCATCTCCAAAACGCCCGATAAGATCACGCACATGGGCATCGCCCGAACCTTCCAGAACATCCGCCTGTTCAAGAGCCAGACGGTGTTCGACAACGTGCTCATCGGCATGCACATGCTGCGCACGAGCAACCTGTTCACCGCCACCTTCCGCCTCAATTACGCCGAGGAAAGGCGCATGCGCGAGCGGGCAATGGAGCTTTTGCGCATCGTCGATCTGGCCGACGTGAAGGACGAAAAGGCCACCAGCCTGCCCTACGGCAAGCAGCGCCGCCTGGAAATTGCCCGCGCGCTGGCCACCAGGCCCAAGCTGCTGCTGCTCGACGAGCCGGCTGCCGGCATGAACCCGCAGGAGACGGAGGAGCTGAGCGATTTCATCGTGCGCATCAAGGAGCAGTTCGGCCTCACCGTGTTCATGATCGAGCACCACATGAACCTGGTCATGGACATTTCCGACCGAATCTACGTCATCGATTTCGGCAAGCTGATCGCCGAGGGAACGCCCGCGGCCATACAGAGCAATCCGGCGGTCATCGCCGCCTATCTGGGGGTGGATGAGGAATGAGCATGCTTTCCGTCAAGGATCTGTGCGTGAACTACGGCGGCATCAAGGCGCTCAAGGGCATCTCCTTCGAGGTGGAGGAGGGTCAGATCTGCACGCTGGTTGGCGCGAATGGCGCGGGCAAATCGACCGCCCTGCGCGCCATTTCCGGCCTGACCTCGGTCAAAAGCGGCTCGATCACCTTTATGGGGCAGGACATCACCGGCATGGACGCGCAGAAGGTGGTCTCGATGGGGCTGATCATGGTGCCTGAGGGCCGCCGCGTCTTCGATAACCTGACCGTGCTGGAGAATCTCAAGATCGGCGCGTACCTGCGCAAGGACAAGGCGGGTATCGCGCGCGATATCGAGTTCGTCTATTCACTCTTTCCCCGCCTGAAGGAGCGCTCCTGGCAGATGGCCGGCACGCTCTCCGGCGGCGAACAGCAGATGCTGGCCGTGGGCCGCGCGCTCATGGCGCAGCCCAGGCTGCTGATGATGGACGAGCCCTCGCTGGGCCTTGCGCCGCTGGTCGTCAAGGGCATCTTCGAAATCATCGACCGCCTCAGCCGCGAGCAGCATACCACCATCCTGCTCATCGAGCAGAACGCCAGCGCCGCGCTGAAGGCCGCCGACTACGGCTACGTCGTCGAGACCGGCCTGATCACCATGGAGGGGCGCGGCCAGGAGCTGCTCAATGACCCCAGGGTGCAGGAGGCCTACCTCGGCAAGTCCAAGCACGCGGGCTGACCTTCGAACAGTCTATAAAAATACCGACCGTTTCGCACAGAGACGGTCGATTTTGCTTTGTCAGGTTTTTGGACGCATCGCGTCCCCGTCACCTCGCGCGCATCTGGCGGCGGAAGGCCAGTACGGCGAGCGCGAGGAAGACGACTGCGTAGGCGCTGACGACGGCCAGCGCGGGCCAGAGGTCGGCGGGGGAGCCGTAGAGCGCGGCCCGGGCGGCGTCAACGGCGTGGGCGAAGGGGAGCGCCCGGGCGACGTGCGTGAAGACGGAACCGACCAGGCGATAGTCGAACCACACGCCGCTGAGCCAGGCGGTCAGGTTGGTCAGCAGCGCGCCGCAGAAGGTGCCCACCTGCCGGTCGGAAAACAGGCTGCCGGTCAACAGGCCGATGCCTGTAAACAGCAGCATGGCGGGAAGCAGCGCGAGCAGGCTGTAGAGTATGCGCACGCTGGGGGTCAGGCCCAGCAGCATCGCCACGCCGAAGCACAGCGCGTTCTGCGCCACAGCCAGCAGCAGCATGGGCAGGCAGTAGGCCAGGATGAAGTCCCACGCCGTCATCGGCGAGGAAAACAGCCGGGTCAGGAAGGACGAGCAGCGGTCCTTGGCCACCAAAAGGCCGGAGAGCAGCGCCACAAACGACAGCCCGAACACCGCGATGCCCGGGGCCAGCGTCGAAATGGCGAACATCTCCACCGGTACGTGCGCCTGGATCGCCGACAGCAGCAGCATGACGACCAGCGGAAAGGCCAGCCCGAAGAGCAGTGTCAGCGGGTCGCGCGCCAGCTCCTTCAGGTTCCTTCGGGCAAACACCCACATTCTCATTTGACATCCCCCTTTCCGGCCAGGCGCACGAACGCGTCCTCGAACGAATCGGTCCCGGCTTGCGCCTTGAGCTCGGCCGCCGTGCCCAGCGCGACCAGCCGGCCGTGCGCCATCACGCCGATGCGGTCGCACAGCGCCTCGGCTTCCTCCAGGTAATGCGTGGTCAGTATCAGCGTGATCTTGCCCTTCAGCGCCCGGATGTGCGCCCACAGCTCGCGCCGCGCCAGCACGTCCAGCCCCAGCGTCGGCTCGTCCAGGAACAGCACCCTCGGCTCGGACACCAGCGCCATCGCGATCGACAGCCGCCGCTGCCAGCCGCCCGACAGGATTTTGGCGCGCTTATGCTCCACCTCCTGAAGAGAAAACTGCCCGATCAGCCGCGTCGCCTTTTCACGAGCCTGCTTCGGGCCGCTGCCGTATATCCCCGCGATCAGCTCCAGGTTCTCCCGCACGGTCAGAAGCGGCGCGACCGCCGTCTCCTGCGGGGAGACGTTAATCAGGGGCTTCACCAGGCCGCTCTCCTTCGCGACGCTGTGGCCCAGTATGCGCGCGTCGCCCTCCGTGGGGGCGGTCAGGCAGGAAAGCATCCGGATGGTCGTCGTCTTGCCCGCGCCGTTCACGCCCAGCAGGCCGAACAGCTCGCCCTCGCCGATGGTCAGGTTCAGGTGATCGACCACCGGCCGGTCGTAGACCCTGGTCAGGTTCGTCAGTTCAATCGCGTTCATGCGCTCACTTCCCGCTTTCAGTCCACATTCGCTCATTCGTCCGTCTCCTCCGTCTCGCCGGCGTTCTCCGCGTCGGCAAACACGTGCCCGGCCAGCTGCTGAAACAGCCCCTTAGGCGGGATGGCCAGGCCGCGCTTCACGTCGCCCAGCAGGATCAGCGTGTCGCCCGGCTCGATGCCGAACACCTCGCGCGCCTCCTTGGGGATGACGAACTGTCCCTTTTCGCCCACCTTGACCGTCCAGGCATACTTGCCCCTGGCCTTCGGAAAGCCCATAACACTCACCCCTGAAAAAGTATGATTTGTATGACTCGTTCAACTGGACATAGTATACTCCCTTTTCATCCGCCTGTCAAGCACGATTTTACCTGCCCCCTCTTTTGCCGGGACTGGAATAATGCTATTATAGGCGGTAAGAAACCAATCATTCGAGGAAACGCATTACAAAGAGTATTTCAAACCACATTGCATTCGGGGAATCACATTTCTGTTTCCTGTTTTGCTGCGTGGATCAAAGTACTTTCCGGGAGGGGTCTGGGGAGGTGCCTTTCTTAGAAAGGCGGCCTCCCCGGCGTCTCCCTCGTCCCCCAGGAGGTGAACCATGATACGATTCGGCGTGGCGGGCAACTGCGACCGCTTTTACGAGGAAGGCTTCAAGCAGAGCGTGCAGGCGCCCGAGTGGCTCTCGGCGCAGGGCCTGACGGCCTATGAGTATTCGGCGGGGCACGGCGTGAGCCTGTCCGAGGCGACTGCGCGTGCGATCGGCGAGGCGGCGGGGCGCGCCGGGGTGCAGGTTTCGATCCACGCGCCCTACTACATCAACCTGGCCAGCGAGGATCCCGAGAAGGACGCGAAGAACGAGGGCTACTTCCTCGCGGCGGCGCGGGCGGTGCGCGCGTTCGGGGGAGACCGCGTGGTCTTTCATCCGGGCACGCCGGGCAAGCGGCGCAGGGAGGACGCGATGGCGCGGGCAACGGCGCGATACCTGGAGATTCGGCAGGCGCTGGACGCGGCGGGCTACGCGGACGTTCACCTGTGCCCGGAGACCATGGGCAGGCCGTCGCAGCTGGGCACGCTGGAGGAAATCCTCGCGCTGTGCCGGGAGGACGCGCGGGCGATTCCGACGATCGATTGGGCGCACCTGCACGCGGCGGGCGCGGGCTGCCTGAAGAGCGAGGCCGACTTCGAGCGAATCGTTGCGCGGATGCTGGAGAGCCTGGGCGAGGCGCGCGTTCGGCATTTTCACTCGCACTTCAGCCGCATCGCCTATACCGCCAAGGGCGAAAAGATGCACATGACCTTTGCCGACGAGGACTACGGGCCGGACTTTGCCTGCCTCGCGCCGGTTTTGCACAGGTATGCGCTGGAGCCGATCATTATCTGCGAGTCGCGCGGCACGCAGGCCGACGACGCGCTGTGCATGAAGAGAATCTACGAAAGTGAAGGGGAGAAGACCAACCGATGAGAATGCGCTGCAAGAAATGGGCGCGGCCCGAGCTGCAGGCCTGCCCGTACTACGTGACCGAGCCGCAGAAAAACCGTGGGCACTGGCGCGAGCAGTTTGAGAAGGACCAGCCGCTCTACCTCGAGCTGGGCTGCGGCAAGGGCGTGGCCACGACCAGGATGGTGCATGACAACCCGCAGATCAACTACCTGGCGCTGGACGTGAGCACCAACATGCTGGGCGTGATGCGGCGCAACATGGAGAAGGTTTTCGAGGGCGCGCCGGTGAAAAACTGCCTGATCTTCGCCCAGGAGGTCATGCGCATCGAGCAGACCTTCGCGCCCGAGGATCGCGTCGAGCGCATCTACATCAACTTCTGCAACCCCTGGGAGCAGCACGCCAAGCACCACAAGCGCCGCCTGACCCACACCCGCCAGCTGCTCAAGTACCGCGACTTCCTGGTGGACGGCGGCGAAATCTGGTTCAAGACCGACAACGACCTGCTGTTTCTGTCCAGCCGCAGGTACTTCGA
This sequence comes from uncultured Clostridia bacterium, assembly GCA_934647305.1. GTDB lineage: Bacteria > Bacillota > Clostridia > Christensenellales > Aristaeellaceae > CAKUFI01. The sequence goes on from CAKUFI010000087.1 coordinate 9,383, forward strand.
GGAATGCGGCTTCACCGAAAAATACGTGACCTTTGACCTGCATCAAAGCGGCTTCACGCCCAACTACCCCTCCGAGCACGAGCTGCTCTACAGCGGCCAGGGCGTGCCGATCAAGTTCCTGATCGCGGTCAAGGGTGAGCTCAAAGCGCCCCCAGAGGGCGAATCCGAGGAAGAGGAGGAGTAACCCATGGCCAGGCAAAAGCAACGCTTCTCCGGCGCGGGATACGCCGCGCTGTTCTTTGTGCTGTTTTACATCATCGACCGCTGCCTTGAAAGCATGCTCTTCACCCCCGAGCAGCAGGCCTTGCACTTCGCAGTCTCCACCTTCATCCTCGCCCTGCTCGCCATCGTCAGCTGGTATCTCGGCCGCAGGCTCGCCGACCGGAAGGGGAAGAAGCGGTAGGAACTGGGACTGTTGGGGAGGCTGGCAGGCTGAGCCTGCAGGCGGTGCTAGCGCCGACCAAGCGAATCCTTCGGCCATAGATTAGAGCCTCAGGATTCTTCGTTTGCGGAAAACTCGAGCTGGTTGCCCCACAAGGCCTACGGTCAGGCAGGCTGAGCATCCCCCACCTGCTCCCGGCAGGCTGAGCCTGCACTTGGTTGCTGCCGCCAAATAGAACACGAATCCGGGAAGCATAGATTAGACTTCCCGGATTCTTCGGTTTTCCGGAGCGTTTCGGAAAACTCCTGGTCGGCATTGCCGGTCGGCAGGGCCGACAGCCACTTGCTCCCGCGGGTTCTATCGACGACTTCGGGGGCCATAAATTGAAGCCCCCGAAGTCTGCGTTTCTGAACCCACCGCCTGCATTGCGGGCGCTTCTTTTTTTCAAGAAGGTATACGAAGCGCGAAGCGGGCTCCCCTGAAAGGGGAGCTCAGACTGTCAAAAAAGTTTTGACAAGCTGGTGGACGGGGGAGCAAGCTCCCCCGCCACTGCCACCCTCTCCAGTCTCCGCTA
>CAKUFI010000088.1 GCA_934647305.1 uncultured Clostridia bacterium
GCCCGGGGGAGGGGGCGCGACGCGCCCTCTCCCCCGCAGGACGGGCCGCGAAGCGGCCCGCTCAATCGTCGAGGCGCGGCAATGCGCGGCTCGACGCGGCGATTTCCTCTGGGAATCGCTTCCGCCGCAGGGGAAGGGGGCCCGGGGGAGGGGGCGCAACGCGCCCTCTCCCCCGAACCTTAGCCCGTTCGACGGAGTCCCTTGGGCAGGTGGTTCTTGAGCTGACCGGAGGACGCCTTGCCCCAGCCCAGCGGCATCCCGCGGTAGGCCGCCAGCGCCCAGCCGGACAGATCGGACGCAAGCACCTCGCCGCGAAGGTATGCCTCGGCCTGCGCGTCGGTCAGTGCCTGAACCCGGGCGGCCTCGGAGGGTCCCAGCGCCATGGCGAGGGCATGATCGGGCTCGACGTAGTTCTTGCCCAGGCGCAGCACTCTGAGTCCCTGCCGCAGCACGCGAATTCCCTGAAGCGGCGGGCAGTCCTTCGGCAGAGCCCACAGGCAGTCCGCGCTCATCGCCAGGCGCAGCGAACCGAACCGCTCCGGCCAGGCGGGCAAGACCTGCTTCGTCAGCAGCCGCATCGCACCTTCGACAGCCTTGTCCGGGCAGACGCGCTCCTGCCTCGCCAGCTTGCGCGCCTCCCCGGCCTTTCTCAGGCAGGCGACGAAGTGCCCCTCGCCGCGCAGCCTGTGCGGAAACAGCCTCAGACAGCCGTCCTTCGACGAACCGACGCCGGGCAGTGAGAAGTCCTCGGGCGCGAACTCCGCGTGCCTTTCCAGGAAGGCCTCGATCGTCCGCTCGTTTTCGAGCACGTTGAAGGTGCAGGTAGAGTAGACCAACCGTCCGCCCTCTTTCAGCATGCGCGCGGCATGGTCGAGGATGTTCGCCTGGCGGGCGGCGCAGCCTGCGGGCGAGGCGGGGTTCCACTGGGCGCGCGCGTCCGGGTCGCGGCGGAACATGCCCTCCCCGGAGCAGGGCGCGTCCACCAGCACCCGGTCAAAGAAGCCTTCCCAGCGGGCAGACAGCTGCTCGGGCAGCGCATTCGTCACCACGGCGTTGACCACGCCCAGGCGCTCCAGATTGCCGGACAGCGCCTTCGCCCGGGCGGGCTCCGGCTCGTTCGACACCAGCACACCCTCGCCCCCAAGGGCCAGCGCCAGCTGCGAGGACTTGCCGCCCGGCGCGGCGCACAGATCGAGCACCCGTTCGCCCGGCCTGGGCGCGAGCACCATCGCCGGCGCCATCGCGCTGGCCTCCTGGATGTAATACGCCCCGGCGGCGTGCAGGGGGCTCAGGCCCGGCCGTGCGCCCGCCTTCAGGTAGCGTCCCTCCGGGCACCAGGGCACGATTCCCTCCGTAAAGGGCTCGGCCGCCTGCGCCGCGCCCTCCCGCGCGGTATTCAGGCGCAGCGAGGTGACATGGGGTTCGTCCAGCGCGGCGAAAAAGGGCGCCGTCTCTTCGCCGAGAAGCGCCCGCATCTGATCGAGAAATTCCTGAGGATATGCGTTCATCAATACTGCCTCTATTCCGCGTCCAGTATGGCCTGGAGCTGGGGAGTGGTTTCGCCAAAGCCCTTGGAGTAGTCCGCGATTTTTTTCAGGACGCGCTCGCCCTCCGCGCCGGTAAGCGGGGTGGGCTGATAGTCGTTGGTGTCCTGCACGGAGGAGACGCTGGCCGGGATCACCGTGCCTTCAGAGGACAGGAGCTCGAGCGTGTCCGGGTCAAGGGTGAAGGTATGCTGGTAGATGAAGGTGTCCTTGTCGCTGGGGTTGACGTTGCCGCCGAAGCAGAAATTACCCAGCGAATAGACCACGTTCACGCCGTCCATGACCTCGATGCCGTTGACCACGTGCGAGTGGTGGCCGAGCACCAGGTCGGCCCCCGCGTCCACCATCCAGCGCGCCATCTTCTTCTGGCCGGAGTTGGGGGTGTATTCGCGCTCCTCGCCCCAGTGGCAGGAGGCGATCACCAGGTCGCAGTTCTGGTTTTCGCGCAGGTCTTTGATCGCGGCGGTGATGGTGTCCTTGTCGTTCGACCAGGAATACACGCCCACGAAGCCGATGCGCACGCCCTTGACCTCCTTGACGCAGCGGTTGCCGAAGCCGCAGTAGGCCACGCCCGCCTCGTCCAGCACGTCAAGCGTGTCCTGCAGGCCGTCCGAGCCGAAGTCCTTGGCATGGTTATTGGCCACGTTGACCACCTCGATCGAGGATTCGGTCAGGATGTTAACGTACTCGGGCTTGCCGCGCATGTAGAAGGCCACCTGGGCGTTCTTCTTTTTATAATTCGTGGAGTTGGTCAGTACCACCTCGAGGTTGGCGATGGTCAGGTCGTCCGCCTCGAAAATGTCCATTACGTTGCGCATGTTGTAGGTATAGTCCGGCTGGCCGTCCGCGCCGCGCAGGAACTCGTCGAAGCGCGTTTCCGAGGTGCGGTTGTAGTCGCCACCCAGCGTGCAGTCGCCCACCGCGGTCAATGTGATGGTGAGGGGCGTGGGCTCAGGCGTGGGCGAGGGCGAGGGAGTCGCCGTCGGAACCGGCGTGGGCGTGGCGGTCGGCGCGTCGGTGGGCGCCTGCGTCGGGACAGGCGTGGGGTCGGAGGGGCGCAGCGCGTCCCTGGGCAGGAACAGATAGCAGCCCAGTATGCCGCACAGCAGCAGCCCCAGCAGCACCACCGCCAGGTTCTTGATGAGCGATAGCCGCTGTCTGCGCCTGCGCCGGGCAAGCTGCCTCGCGGTCAGTTTCTTCTTTTTCTTCGTCGTGTGCTTCGAGCGGGTATCGGAATGGGAAGCGCGCCGTGCGGCCATGTCTGGTTCCTCCTGATTGATGATCGTGCCTGCTTTTCCTTTTATTATACCAGAACGCAGCGCGTTTGACAATGGTTTCGAAGCGGACTTTACAGCCGCGCGCGGGCATGATATACTACTGATTGGAAAAGCCAGCGAAACGACTACTACTCCGAGGAGCGCTTCACGCCATGCATAAGAAAATCAGCCGGGAACTGAACCTGCACAAAACCGCCGTGTTGACCATCCTGAGCAACGCCCTGCAGATCCTGGCGGCGCTGGGCGCGCTGGCCCTGTCGCTGGCGACGCACGGACAGGCGTTCACCGGCCGGGTCGAGACGATGCTGATGGCGGCGATCGCGCTGGTCGTGAGCTGGGGCGCGATACTGGACATCCGCGAGGCGACCAAGGCGCGCCAGGTCGGGCAGGAGGCCGACTCGCTCGAGGAGGCGCTGTCCATGCTCGAGCAGCAGCAGGCCACGCTGCGCGCCCAGCGGCACGACTTCATGAACCACATCCAGGTGGTCTACAGCCTGCTGGAGCTGGAGGAATACGGCGCGGCGAAGGAATACCTGGAGAAGGTCTACGGCGACATCAAGCGGGTAGGCCGGACGCTCAAGACCGCGCACCCCGCCATCAACGCCCTGCTCGCCGCCAAGATGAGCGACTGCGAGAGCCGGGGCATCGCGATGGAGCTGACCGTCGAGTCGCCCTGGAAGGACGTCTGCGTCCCCAGCTGGGAGGTCTGCCGCGTGCTGGGCAACCTGATCGACAACGCCATGGACGCGCTGAGTCAGACGCAGAAGCCGGTCATCCGCGTGACCCTGGGCGAGAACCTGCACGAGTACAGCCTCTCCGTCGCCAACAACGGCCCGATGATCCCCGAAGGCCTGCGCGAGAACATTTTCCAGTCCGGCTTCTCGACCAAGAGCGCCGGGCGCGGCATGGGTCTTGCCATCGTGCGGGAAATCGTGGGGCGTTGGGGCGCGAAGCTGACCCTCGATTCGGATGAAAAAGAGACCAGGTTTTGCGTTACGATGACGAAAAATCCCCAGAAATCCGCGCGATAACCCCCGTATATGTTAAACCTATTGCGAATTCCCTTGACACCGTAATCATTTTGTCATATACTTAGGTGGTAATCTCATGGAAGGAAGGTGAAGAGGTTGCCTCACAACAAGGGCAAACGCATACTGTGCGCCGCGATGGTGAGTCTTTTTCTCCTGACCAGCGGCACGGCGAACCGCATCCCTGCCGAGGAAGTGACCACGCAGGCTGCGGCCTACACAGACCTGACCTATGGTACAAATGACAGCGCGGCCGTCAAGGCCATGCAGAACCGCCTCCGGGAGCTGGGTTATATGACCTGCTCGTCCACCGGCGGATATTACGATCAAACTGTAAAAAGCGTCAAGCTCTTCCTGGCTGCCGTTCAGATGGACGGAAACGGCAAAACGGCCACTGTCGAAATGCAGGAAATCCTGTTCTCCGACGCGGCGCCCCGTTACGGTCAGGCAGATCCCACCAAGGGCCCCGATAAGGTGCCCGTGCTGACCGCCACACCCGCGCCCGAGGCCACGAAGGCCCCCGAAGCGCTGACCACGCTCAAGTACTGCATGGAAAGCGACGCGGTAAAGCGCATGCAGCTGCGGCTCAATGAGCTGGGCTACATTTCCTGCTCGGCGACCGGCGGCTACTACTCGGCGACCGTCAGCGGCGTGAAGCTGTTTTTGAAGGCGCTGGGCATGAGCGGCAACGGCAAGGTCGCCACGGTGGAGATGCAGGAGATCCTCTTCTCCGACCGCGCGCCCCGCTACGGCGAGGCCTATGATCCCGCGACCGACGCGCCCGAGGTCACCGAGACCCCCGCGCCGACCGCGACTCCCGCGCCCACCAAAACGCCCTACCAGACGCTGCGCGCGAACGATTCCGGCAGCGACGCGGTCTACGCGATGCAGGTTCGCCTGCGCGAGCTGGGCTACATCTCCTGCTCGCCCACCGGCGGCTACTTTGCCAAGACGGTCAGCGGCGTGAAAGCCTTCCTCAAGGCCATTGGCATGGACGGCGACGGCAAGACCGCCACCCCCGAAATGCAGGAAATCCTCTTCTCGCAGTACGCGCCCAAAAAGGGCGAGAGCTACGTGCCCGCGCCGACCGCAACGCCCGAGCCCACGGCCACTCCGGAGCCGACCGCGACCCCCGCGCCCACGAAGGAGCCGGTTGTGTACACGACGCTCAAGGCCAATATGTCGGGCAGCGACGCGGTCAAGGCCATGCAGATCCGCCTGAAGGAGCTGGGCTATGTGTCCTGCTCGCCCACCGGCGGCTACTTCTCGGCCACGATCAGCGGCGTGAAGGCCTTCCTCAAGGCCGTCGGCATGGACGGCGACGGCAAGACCGCCACCCCCGAAATGCAGCAGATTCTCTTCTCCGACCGTGCGCCCCGCTACGGCGAGCCCTACAATCCCGAGCCGACCGCGACCCCTGAGCCGACGGCGACTCCCGAACCCACGAAGGATCCCTCGCTGACCTACGCCACCCTTTCCTACGGCGAGACCAGCGACGCGATTTACGCCATGCAGGAGCGCCTGGCGCAGCTGGGCTACCTGACCGTCGCCCCCACCGGCGGCTACTATGCCAAGACGGTGGCCGCGGTCAAGGCCTTCCTTCAGGCGCATGACATGACCGGCGACGGCAACACCGCCACCCCCGAAATGCAGGCGCTGCTCTTCGCCGATGAGGACGACACCCCGCCGGACTATTCCGACGCGAAAACCGACATCATCCTGAGCAAGGGCGACAAGGGCGCGCAGGTGGCGCTGCTGATTCAGCGGCTGACCGAGCTGAAGTTCTACAAGGGCGACAGCGTGGAGAGCTACACCGCCGACGTGGCCGAGGCCGTGAAGTGGTTCCAGAACAGCAACAAGCTGGATGCGGACGGCGTGGCCGGGCCCAAGACGCTCACCAAGCTGTATTCCGACTCGGTCGTCTCCGCTGACGACTCCACCAAGGGCAACGATGAGGCGCCCTCTGAAACCGACGGCGACCCGATCAAGCCCAAGCTTTCCAAGGCGATTGCCGCCGACTGGAACGACTCGTACTATTTCGGCAAGTCTTCGGGCATCTTCAAGGTGGGCGCTGTGGCGACCGTCACCGACGTGGCGACCGGCATCAGCTACCAGGTCAAGCGCGTGGGCGGCTACAACCACGCCGACGTGGAGCCGCTGACCCAGTACGACACCTGGCAGATGTTCAAGATGTACAATCAGAAGTGGTCCTGGACGCGCCACGCGGTGTATGTCACCGTGGGTGGCGTGACCCTGGCGGGTTCTGCGAACGGCTATCCGCACCCGGACGACCACATCGCCGACAACGGCATGGACGGCCACACCTGCATCCACTTCTCCGGCAGCATGACGCATGGCTCCCAGAAGGTCGATCCGGATCATCAGGACGCCGTCAAGAAGGCGACTGAGGCCGACCTGGACAAGGTGCAGGAGCTGGTTGAATCCCAGAAATAATCCATGAAAGAGCCGTCTTCTTCCGGCTCCTTCCTCCTCATTTTCCCCTCTTCTTCAAAGAAAAACCGGCCGCTTCGAACGAGGCGGCCGGTTTGCTTATCAAAAAAGCTTTGACAAGTACCCACGCTGTGTATTTGCACTGCCCGCGTCGGCAACGCCGACAGGAGTTTTTCGGAGAATTCCGGAAAACCGCAGAATTCGGGAACTCCAATCTATGGTTCCCGAATTCGTCGCCAGAACCGGCGGACGCAAGTGGGTGCAGGCTCAGCCTGCCCGGTCGCTTCGAACGAGGCGGCCGGTTTGCTTATCAAAAAAGCTTTGACAAGTACCCACGTTGTGTATTTGCACTGCCCGCGTCGGCAACGCCGACAGGAGTTTTTCGGAGAATTCCGGAAAACCGCAGAATTCGGGAAGTCCAATCTATGGTTCCCGAATTCGTCGCCAGAACCGGCGGACGCAACCGGGTGCAGGCTCAGCCTGCCCGGTCGCTTCGAACGAGGCGGCCGGTTTTTTCTCTCCTGACGCCTCCCTGCGGCAGGGAAAACCTGTCAGGCGGCGAAATATTATAGGGGGATGTGGTGCAGGGGAGGAACAAAGGATGGAGCCAAAGGGGATCAGGCGATTGTGGTCATTCGACACGCGCGGGCTGGACAGGGATCAGATACGCACGCTGTACCTGATTATCATCGCGGTGTTCGGCGGCACCAGCTGGAAGAACATCACCACCGGCGTGGCCATGACCGGCTACCTCAAGGCCCTGGGCATGAGCGACTTTCTCTACGGCGTGGTCGTCGCGCTGCCCAGCGTGACCAACGCCTTCCAGTTCCTGGTCTCCTACATGATGGAGCATCGCTGGAACCGGGAGAGAATGTTCCGCACGGCCGGCCTGATTCAGCGGCTGAGCTGGATACTGTTCGGCCTGGTGCCATTCATCATCCCGATGCGGGACGGCCCGCTGCGCATCTGGGCGGCGGCGTTTCTGGCGCTGGTCTCGGCGGCGATGCAGCCCGCGACCGTGATGGGTTCGATGTCCATCTTTGCGGACGTGGTGCCCGACCGCATCCGGGGGCAGTACTTCGCCGTGCGCTCGCGCCTGGCGACGGTGGTCGCGCTATGCGTGGGGCTGTGCGTGGGCACGCTGATGGACTCGCTGCCCGCCTTCACGAACTACCTGGTGATCTTCACGATCGCCGGCGTAATCGGCGCGATGGACATCACGCTGTTCTTCTTCATGAAGATTCCCCCGCAGAGAAAGCGCGTGACCGGCGAGGGCATGGGCGCGATGTTCCGACGGGTCTTCAGGAACCGCAACTACATGCGGCTGTGCGTGTTTTCGGCGCTGTCCTACTTCGCCACGTACCTGGCGCTGCCCTATTTCACGGTGTACATGAACTCCGCGCTCCGGCTGACCGGCCTTCAGATGGTGTTCGTGCACGAGCTGCTCGCCAGCGCCGTATCCATCGTTGCGGTGGGGCGCTGGGGGCGGGCAATGGACCGCTTCGGCCACAAGCCGGTGGTCCTGCTCAGCACGCTGATGGGCGCGTTCGTGCCGCTGATCTGGGCCTTCGCCGCGCGCGGACAGCTCTGGGTGGCGGTGCTGGCGCAGATCGTCTACGGCATCCAGTGGAACGCCGGCGAGCTGAGCGCGCAGAACCTGTACCTGGAGCTGTCGCCGGTCGAGGGGCGCACGATGTACATCGCGGTGTACTACCTGGCCGCGCAGCTGCTGGGCGCGTTCCTGGGCAGCTCGGCGGGCGGCTGGCTGCTGGACAACGCGCTGTGCCGCCTGGAAGCCTGGAACGTCAGCGTGCTGGGCGTGGCATTCAGCCGGTACAACTACCTGTTCATCCTCTCCTTTGCGCTGCGGCTGGCGGCCTGCCTGCTGCTGCCCCGCGTGAAGGAGGAAGGCTCGGCCAGCCTGAGGCAGATGCTCTCGGGCACGCGCTGAAAACTCAAATCGAAAACAATTAAGGAGGAAACCGAAATGAGCGAAATCATCGAAAGAAAAGACCGCCGCATTGAGGATACCTGGCAGCTGGAGGACATCTTCGCCAACCAGCAGGCCTGGGAGGACACCGCCCGCGCCGCCGAGGAAAAGCTGGCTTCCTTCGGCCAGTATACGGGCAAGCTGGGCGATGCGGACACGCTGAAAAAGGCGCTGGACGATCTGTATGACCTGGAGCGCAAGGTGGGCGCGCTGTTCGTGTACGCCCGCATGCGCCGCGACGAGGACAACCGCAAGACCGAGTATCAGGGCCTGGTCAACCGCGCACAGAGCCTGATGGTGAAGCTGGGCACGGCCAGCTCCTTCTTCAAGCCGGAGATCCTGAGCCTGCCCGCCGAGTACATTGAAAAGGTGTGCGCGCGCGAGGACTTCGCCGACTACCGCGTGCCCCTCATGGACATCGACCGCGACAGACCGCACACGCTGTCCGCCGAAATGGAGAAGCTGGTCGCCATGACCGGCGAAATGGGCAACTCGCCCGACAACATCTACTCCATGCTGACCGACGCGGACATGAAGTTCCCGACCATCGAGGGCGAGGACGGCAAGCCGGTCGAAATCACGCAGGCTAACTACATCACCCTGATGATGAGCCGCGACCGCCGCGTGCGCAGGGACGCCTTCAACGCGCTCTACTCCACTTTCAAGTCCTTTGAAAACACCATTCCCGCCGTGTACGACGCCTCGGTCAAGACCGACGTGTTCTATGCCCGCGCGGCGAAGTTCGGCGGCGCGCTCGAAAGCCGCCTGTTCCCGGACGATGTGCCCATGAATGTGTACGAAAACCTCATCAAGACCGTGCACAGCCACCTGGGCAAGCTCAATCAGTTCGTGAAGCGCAACGGCGAGCTGATCGGCGTGGGCGAGGACATGAGCATGATCGACGTGTACGTGCCCGCGGTGTCCGGCTTCGACGTATCGCTGCCCTATGAGCAGGCCTACGACCTGGTCGTGGAGTGCCTGGCCCCGCTGGGCAAGGACTATCAGGACACCCTGCGCCGCGCCCGCAGGGAGCACTGGATCGATCCCTATCCGAACGCGGGCAAGTCCTCCGGCGCGTATTCCTGGGGTACCTATGACTCTCACCCCTACGTGCTGCTCAACTATCAGCAGAATCTGGACAACCTGTTGACCGTCGCCCATGAGCTGGGTCACGCCATGCATTCCTACTACTCCAACGGCGCGCAGCCCTTCACCACCTGCGACTACTCGCTGTTCGTGGCCGAGGTGGCCTCCACCACCAACGAGATCCTCACCCTGTTCGCGCTGATGGAGAAGTATCCGCAGAAGGAGGCGCAGGCCTTCCTGACCTATCAGCTGCTGGACGGCTTCCGCGGCACCGTGTTCCGCCAGACCATGTTCGCCGAGTTTGAGAAGATCAGCCACGAGATGGCCGAGAAGGGCGAACCGCTCACCGCCGAGAGCCTGAACAGAGCCTACGCGCAGCTCAACGCGCAGTACTACTCTGCCCTGAAGCAGGATGAGCTGATCGCTTATGAGTGGATGCGCATCCCGCACTTCTACCGTGCCTTCTACGTCTACAAGTACGCCACTGGCTACTCCGCCGCCATGGCGCTGGCCACCGCCATCCGCAAGGAAGGCGCGCCCGCCGTGGAGCGCTACCGCAAGTTCCTGTCGCTGGGCGGCAGCCTGCATCCCATCGAGTCGCTGCGCGTCGCCGGCGTGGACATGGCGAAGCCCGAGTCGGTCGAATCCTCGCTGGCCGAGTTTGACCGCCTGGTGGACAAGTACCTGGAGCTGACCGCAAGGTAAGACCCGCGCCGCTTCGCGGCGCATTCCCGGGGGAAGGGGGCGCAATGCGCCCCCTTCCCCCGGAACCCCTTACCCCCACGCATCCCGCCCGGGAGCGGCGCTGCCGCACCGGGCGGGTTTTTGCGGGGCGCGCTGCGC
>CAKUFI010000089.1 GCA_934647305.1 uncultured Clostridia bacterium
AAAATCTTTGATTTTTAGCGGAGACTGGTGAGGGTGGCAGGGAGGCTGAAAACCCTTTGGGTTTTCAGGTTTCGCCCTTGGCGAAACTGCCGACGGCTCAAATCGTAGATTTGAGGCGCGGCACCTGGCCGGGGAGCTTGCTTCCCCGTGCCTCAGCTTGTCAAAACCTTTTTTGACAAGCTGAGGCACGCCGCCAGGGCGTGCCGTTTCTTTCGTTTGTCGCTCATTGTCTTTAGTGTCCGCCGGTCTTCATGGTGTACTTGTTGTCGCCCAGGCCGTCCTGCGCCATCATGCCCTCGAGCACCTCCACGTCGGCGGTGATGTCCATCGCCTGAGAGGAGAAGAGGCGGTCGAGCTGCTTCTCGAAGCCGGCGATCAGGGTGTCCATGGTGCGCTCGATTTCCTTTTTGGAGGCGGTGATGTTGTCGCCCTCGATGCCCTGCGCCTCGAGCAGCGCGTAGCTGTCGAGCAGCTTGAGCGTGGTGGGCAGGTAGTAGTTCATGAACTTGCGAATCTGCGGCTTCATGGCCGGGCGCTCCTCCACCAGGTGGAAGATGCGGGTGGTCAGCAGCTCGATGCGGTCGATCTTGTCGGAAATGACCTTGTCGGCGATGCGGTCGTTGAGCTCGCGGATTTCGCGGATGATCTTGTCGTATTCCTCGCTCTCAAAGAGGGGAGCGTCGGCCTTGGCGCTTTCCTTTGTATCCTTCGCCTGCGCGGACTGGGCAGGCTGGGGTTCGGGCTGCGCGGATTGCGCCTCAGAGGCAGTCACCTGGCCGTCCTTCGCAATCGGGCGGAAAAAGTCGGCAAAGTATGCGCCGGCGTTGCGCACAGCTTCTTCGACGTTTTTCGGATCGCTTGTGTCGACCTTCTCGTGGCGCACCTTGTGCTCCTTTTCGTTTCGCTGCGCCTCGGCAAAGCCGGAGAAGTCGGTCGCGCCCTCGCGGCACAGCACGATGCGGCCCGACTGCATGTCCAGATAGGCCTCGCTGCGGAACCAGCCCTTTTCGAGCATGCGCTTCAGGTCGCGCGTCACCTGCTCCACGGTCAGATCCAGCGTCGTGGCCAGGTTGGCCAGGAACATGGCGTTTCGCCCGGAAAGCACCGCAAGGTACTGATAGTATCGCTGCTCGCGCTTCTTGAGCAGCCGCGTGCCGCCCAGCAGCGCGCCGCCCGCCGCCAGCCAGAACACGCCGCCCTTCGCGCCGAACGCCGTCAGTCCCACGCCCGCCGCCAGAAGCGAGGTGCCGATGCGGCGAAGCTGGCGCGCGTCGCCCGAGGTAGCGTGGCTCTTTCGCAGCTTATTAAAGAGCATAATCAGGCCCACCGGCGGGCAGAATACCGTCACAATGGCTGCGCCTATCCAGCCGCCGTCTACTTCAAACTGATCCTTGCGCCTGCTCATGTTTCTCTCGCTCCTGACACTCATAACTTGGCATTTTATTTGCAATCATTATAACACGTGTCCGCTCAATATGGAAGCGATTTCGGCATTCCATAAGCAAATTCTAATTGAAGTTGATATTGTGCGCCGGGCGCGGCGGTGATATAATGTGTGCATGAAAGAACGAAAGGGGAATAGAACATGACGATTTTTGAGCCCTCCGATTATCAGCAGAATCGCCTGGCCGCGTCGTTCGGCTACGTGATTTTCTTCATTCCGCTGCTCGTGTGCCCGCACTCCAGGCTGGGCCGCTACGCAGCCAATCAAGGCCTGCTGGGCTTCCTGGCCATGCTGGCAGTGACGGTGGCGTTCTGGATTGTGAATCTGATCCTGGGCTGGATTCCGGTCGTGGGTACGCTGATCAAAATTGTGGATACGCTGTGCCGCCTGGTTGTGCTGGGCGTGATGATCTACGGCGCGATCAACTGCTATCGCGGCGACGCCCGTCCGCTGCCCTATATCGGCCAGTACGAGCTGTTCAGGTAACGATCCGCTTGTCAAAAAAGTTTTGACAAGCTGGTGGACGGGGAAGCAGGCTCCCCCGCCACTACCACCCTCTCCAGTTTTGCTGAAATCTAAGAGATTTCCGGGCGCAAAAACCGTCCCGTGCCCACGGTGTGTATTTGCACTGCCTATCTTATGGAGAGGCGGCAGCAAGTGGAGCCGGGCACTGCCCGGTCGAGAGGGCTGCGGCCCTCTCGAGCTCTCCCAAGTTTTTTGACAGTCTGAAGCGGCCTCCATATGAAGGCCGCTTTTCGTATGTGTTGTTGCGGGGAGCGCTTATGCTCACGCCGCATTCGGTGGAACCGCGCATCGCCTTCCACGACTCCCGCCGTGCCACATTCGGGGAACCGCGCTTCGCCTTCTTCGGCTCCAACCCACGCCGCATTCGGGGAACTGCATCTCTTTTTGCAATTCCATTCTGTGGATCATAGTGCTTTCCGGGAGAGCTCGAGAGGGGCCTTTCTCAGAAAGGCCGCCTCTCGATCGTTCCTCCCCCTCGTCACTCCGCGGCGGACTCAAGCGCGCCCAGGCGCTGGACGAGCGAGTCGCAGAAGGCGGAAAGGTGCTCGGCGCGATCCTGCGGGGACTGGAGCACGAAATCCTTGACGGTGACCTCGACCTCGTGTGCGGCGTCGCGCATGCGGCGGATGGTCTCGGCCTGCTCGGCGAGGTTGAGGCGGCACAGGTCGAGGCGGACGTTGAGGCGATCGACCTGAACACTGGGGGCGGCCTGTGGCTCTGAGCGCTCGCGGATCAGGCGGCAGAAGGTTTCGCAGGCCTTGACCAGTTCGGGGTCGGAGACCTCGCGGGCGGTCGAGGCGAGCTTTTCGGCGGCGTCGGGCAAGGTGGCGCGCACGCGGGAACGCACCTGGGTCTCGTCGCAGGCAATGCCCTGCGCGCGGAGCTTTTCGGCAGTGGACTTGATCAGCTCGGGGCGGTTCTTGAGCACGCTGCGGTACTTGTTCTGATAGCGCAGCATCAGGCTGTGGTCGCCGCCCGAGAGCTCCTGCAGACAGGCGCGCACCGACTGGCCCTTCGCCCGGCCGCGCAGCACGTTCTCGACCAGCTGCTCGACCTCCGGCTCGGTGAAGGGCACGAAGCGCGCGGCGCGATGGGTTCCGTCCTCGCGAAGGCGTGCCTGGGCATAGTAGTAATTGCGGATGCTGTTGGGACGGCGGCCGGTCTGCCGGGCGATCTGCTCGAAGACCTGCTTGAGCGGCAGGCCCTGCTGCTGGGCCTCGTCGGCGGTCTCCCACAGCAGCTTGGATTCGGACTCGCTCCAGCCTGAGTGACGACTCTTCTCGGAAAGCGCAGACTGTTCCATGATGATATTCCTCCAAACTTGCTTACTGCTAAAAATTATGTGCGCGAGTGTGGGTGAATATACAACATACGGCAGATTTTCCGGGGAATTTGCGATGGGCGGGTCAAAGGGAATTGCACGCGCGGAGAAAACCGTGTATAATGAGGAAAAGCTGTGCAAAGGAGAATGTGCATGATCATCGACGGACGGTTTGAGTTCTTCAACGAGGAAGAGGCGCTGCATACGCCCGAGGGAACCTGCTACTCCCGCGTGCCGTTGTCCGTGCGCGCGCAGATGAGCGAGACCGCGCAGAACGTCGCCACGCTGTCCGCGACCGGCGCGGAGATCCGGTTCGTGTTCAACGAGGGCTGCGACAGGGCCGAGCTGCAGGCGTACTGCGAAAACGAGTTCGTGACGCTGGGACTGTATTACGGCTGCTTTCAGGGCGGCTGGCAGTGGCTGGGCAGCTACGGCCTGTTCCAGGGCGAAAACCGGGTGCCCATCGCGCGGCCCGAGAACATCGAGCGCCTGCGCAAGGTCGCGGGGGAGAGGGGAGATGCCTTCTCGCCGGACGTGATGCGCCTGTGCATCCGCAGCGGACGACTGCGCGACGTGCGCCTTGAAGGCGACGTGCGCCCGCCCCGGCCGGACGAAACGCCGCGCGGCCGCGTGCTGTTCTACGGCTCCTCGATCACTCACGGTTCGCTGAGCCACCTGCCCGGCAGCGACTATGCCACCCGCGTCTGCGCGCAGCTGGGCATGGATCGCATCAACAAGGGCATGGCCGGCACCTGCCTGATGGAAAAGGCGGTCGCCGACTACCTGGCCGCGCGGGACGACTATGACTTCGCCGTGTACGAGCTGGGCTCGAACATCCCCGACGCGATGAGCGAGGAGGAATTCTGCGGGCGCGTGAAGTACCTGCTGTCGGCCTATGCGAAGGCGCACCCGGACAAGCCGCTGTTCGTCATCGACGACCTCATCATTCTGGGCGAGGGCCACGAGGCGCGCAGGCGGCAGGTGAGGGCCTGCCTTCAGCAGCTCGGCAACCCGAACTTCGTCTACATCAACGGCCGCGAAATGCTGCCCGACGCAAAGTACCTCAGCGCCGACTTCGTACACCCCACCGTCGAGGGTCACCTCGTCATGAGCGATTATCTGCTGCGCGCGGTGAGGGGAACGCTGGGGTAACGCTGGGGTAACGCTGGGAAGGCTGCCTTTCTGACCGGGCAGTGCCCGGACCCACTTGCTGCCGCGCAGCCTTAAGAAATGCAATTCGTAAACAAATCAAGCGCGGCCATAGGGTGCTTTTTGCGCCTCCCCAAACCCCACCCGGAAAGCACTATGATCCACATAAGAAGGCGCGAGAAGCAATGTAATTCCCCGAATGGGGCGTAGGTGAGGCTTGCCTTACCCGACTGAATGAAAAAGAGGAGAATGGAAGCATGAAGATTTACATTTCGGTGGACATGGAGGGCGTCAGCGGAATCAACTGCCCGGACTACGTGACGCGGGACGGAAGGCTGTACGCCGTGGGTCAGCGCCTGGCGACGGCCGATACAAACGCCGCGGTTCGGGGCGCGTTCGACGGCGGCGCGGACGAGGTGATCGTGGCCGACATGCACGGCGGGTCGGGCAACCTGCTGGTGGAGAGCCTGGATCCGCGCGCGATGCTGATGGCGGGCGTGCCGCACCAGCCGAGGTTTCCCTTTCTGCGCGGTTCGGACGGCCTGTTCCTGCTGGGCTATCACGCGATGGCGGGCACGCTGGGCGCGAACCTGGAGCACACGATGACCAGCGCCGCCTGGCACCGCTTCTGCGTCGACGGCCGCCCCTACGGCGAGCTGGGCATCGACGCGGAGATCGCCGCCGAGTACGGCGTGCCGGTCGTGATGGTGTCCGGCGACGACAAGCTGTGCGCCGAGGCACAGGAGTGGCTGGGCGAGGTGGAGTGCGCTCAGGTCAAGTGGGGTATCGGCCGGCAGAGCGCGCTGTGCCTGTCGCCCGCGAGGGGGCAGGAGCTCGTCTATGAGCATGCGCGCCGGGCCGTCGAGCGCCTGAAGCGGGGAGAGGCCTTTGTCTTCCCCGAGACGCACAATCCGGCCCGCGTCGCGATCACATACAAGATGATGCCCGACGCGGACGCGGCCAATGTCTATGGCACGCGCCGCCTGGACGGCTACACGGTCGAGACCACCTGGCCGAGTCTTTCCGCGATGTACGGCGGAGTGGAGTGAAGCGCACAGATGCGGTTTGAAGCGGGATGGGTCAGCGCCTGACTCATCCTATCTTTGGGGGGAGAAAAGCGTATCCCGAGCACACACAAAACGGCCGACCTGATCACAGGCCGGCCGCGTCGCTGATTAAGGCTTCTCGCACAACATGATTACTTTACTAATGAAAGGAGGTATTATGAAGATTCATCGATTTTGATTGTCTTGCATTGCCTCGTTCTCATGATGTCGCTTGCTGTTCTATGAAGTTGTAATGCCTGCCTCGCCCCGGAATCCTGCGAAGTCCCATCGGGGAAGTGGATGTCAGGGGAAACACGAAGTGATCGGTTGGTCAGTGTAGACTGTTTGATTTCTGCATGCTTCGAGAGGTATCCATCTATCTGATCAACGGGGCGAGGCAAGAGAAGAAGTGCGTTTCCGTCTGGTTCAATGGCATCGCCTCCTTTACGGTTAATTGCTGATTGAGGGGGTTCGCATCGACGATGCGTCTTTTTCTGATCCCTTTCTCTCTTTGCACTTATATATTAACACACACGGAACGCCTTGTCAATAGCTGTTTTACGAAAATAGCGAGAAAATTTTTCTGCGGCTTACTTTTCACGTGCCCGGACGCGCACCTGACTGGGCAGCATGCCGGTATAGCGCTTGTAGGTCTTAGAGAAGTATTTGCTGTCCGGGATGCCCACGGCCTCGGCGACCTCGCCGACGGTGTACTTGCCGCTGGCCAGCAGCTCGCCGGCCTTGCGCACGCGCAGGGAGTTGCGGTAGTCCACCGGCGACATGCCCTTGCACTCGAAAAACAGCCGCCGGAAGCTGCCCGCGCTCAGCGCGCACATCTGTGCCAGCTCCTCGATGGAGTTGTTTTCCTTCAGGTTGTTTTCCAGGTAGTTCAGGCCGTTGTAAATGCGCCGCATGTTCTCCTCGTACTGGCTGCGGCTGTGCTCGCGCATGAAGTCGCACAGCAGCTTTGCGGCGTTTCCCAGGCGCTCCAGGCAGTAGTACGGCTCTCCGGCGTTCTGCTTTCGCTCGATTTCCTCCATCAGGCCGCTGTATACGCCGTGCTCGTCGTGAAACAGCAGCGTGGGCGCGTCGCAGAAATGCACCGCCTCGCCGCTCTCCTCGTCGCGCAGCTGCACGTTGATGACCCCCATGCGGCAGGTTTCCCGTCCGGCGCTGCGGCTGCGGTAGGGCAGGCCGACCGGTATGAGCAGCATGTCGCCCGTGTGCAGAAACACTGTCTGCTTGCCGAAGTCAAAAATGCGTTCTCCGCTGAGGACATAGACAAAGCGATCCCACTGCGCGCTGTTTTCGCGGTAGGTTTCGCTGGCGACGTCTGAGGCGATGCCCATACTGATGTGGGTCAGGGCCAGTTTTCTGCGCGCGTCGTACATGATGTCCTGTATGTTCACCCGGCTCATCTCCCTTTTCACCATTCATTATAAGGGATGCGGCGGCGACCGGACGTTAAGTTACGATGAAAAATTGCAGGAGGCATAACATCACGGTCGATGTTACTCACTTCACATGGCGAAATTGATTGCGATGAACCCGCACGCGTGTTATAATTTTCGCAACGGGAGAGGCTCCCACAACACAGAATACTCGGAGGTGCTTTATGTATAAGATTCTTCTGCCCGAAAGCGGCGAGAAGGCGTACCAGACGGCCGCGCTGGCCTTTCAGGAGATGTACGAGAAGGTGACGGGCGCGCGCCTGCCCCTGATCACCGAAGACGACGGCCTCAGCGACCTGATCGTGATCGGCTCGGACGCGGTGAACGACTTCGCCGCCCAGGCCTTTGCCTGCGGCTGGATCGACTCCTTCGACATCCGCTACGGCACGGACGACTACGCCATCCGCTCGATGGAGCAAGACGGCCGCGCCTTCCTGTTCCTGGCCGGCGGGCGGGGCCGGAGCACGCTGTACGCGGTGTACGACTACTTTGAGCGCGCGGCGGGCTGTCACTATTACTGGGACGGCGACGTGATTCCGCACCGCGGCGAGCTGTCTCTTCGCGGCCTGAGCGTGACGGAGCAGCCCCGGTTTGAGTACCGCGGCCTGCGCTACTTCGCCCACAGGGGGCTGCACCGCTATCAGGCGGAGCACTGGTCTCTCGAGGACTGGCAACGCGAAATCGACTGGATGGTCAAGCGGCGGCTCAACTACTTCATGCTGCGCATCGGCATCGACGACCTGTATCAGCGCGCCTTCCCGGACGTGGTGTCCTATCCGAACGCCACCGAGCGCCTGCCCGAGGCCACGGCGGAGGGCTACGACGACCGCACGCTGTTCTGGTCGCTGGAGTACCGCGGCATACTGCGCCAGAAGCTGCTCGCCTACGCCTTTGACCGCGACCTGATCCACAGCGAGGACTGCGGCACGATGACCCACTGGTACTCCCGCACGCCGATTGAGTACCTGGAGAAGAAGCAGCCCAGGCTGCTGGCGCAGGCCAGCTCCGGCTACAGCGAGCAGACCGGCCTGTGCTGGGATCCGCGCGTGAAGGAGAACCTGGACAATTACTTCAGGCTGACCGAGACCTATGTCGAGCAGTACGGCCGGCCCGAGCTGTTCCACACGATCGGCCTGGCCGAGCGCCTGATCTTCGACGACCGCAGGCAGAACATGAACATGAAGCTGCTGACCTACCGCCGCATCCTGCAGCGCGTACACGAGAGGTATCCGCTGGCCAAGACGCTGATCGCCTCCTGGGACTTCATCGGCTGGTGGTACCCGGAGGAGGTGCAGCAGCTGATGCGCGAGTTCGACCCGGAGCGCACGATCATCCTGGACTACACCAGCGACCACGACGACCCCGACCGCTGCTTCCCCAACTGGGGTCTGGTGGGCAAGTTCCCGTGGATTTTCGGCATCTTCCACGCCTACGAGGCGCAGAACTGCCTGCGCGGCATGTACGACACGACGAAGGAGCGCCTGGAGATCGCCAAGGACGATCCGTTCTGCAAGGGCATGATCTACTGGCCGGAGCTGTCCCACAGCGACCCGCTGGTGCTGGAATACCTGGTCGAGAACGCCTGGAAGCCCGAGCAGCTGACCATCGAGCCGCTGGCCGAGCGCTTCAGCCTGGCGCGCTACAGCCAGTTCGGCGAGCAGATGAACCGCGCCTGGCAGGCCTATCTGCCCCTGATCAAGCTGGTCAGCTGGGGTCACTATTCCCGCCGCACGCCGGACGACCCGGACTACGTCAAGTACTGCCACGGCTGGAGCGATCACCGCTCCACACTGGTGGACGTGTTCAGCGGCTGGGAAATGTTCGCGCTGGAGGAGACCGAGCAAAACACCTCCTGGGTGGCGGGCGAGCATAAGAGCCGGCTGGCGGCCAACCGCGCGCGCTGGGAGTACCTGCTCGGCCAGGCGAAGCCCTATCGCGAGAACATCTCCGCCACCCTGCAGGCGCTCTACACCCTGCCCGACGAGGCGCTGGACAACCCCTTCGTGCGCCGCGACCTGATGGACCTGGCCCACTCGCTGCTCGAGCAGATCGCCCATTACGGCATGCTGCGCATGGCGCTGTGGCGCGCGCAGTTCCAGGCGGGCGAGGACGTGGGCGAGAGGATTCTGGCGCAGTGCGACGCGATCTACGCGACCTCCGAAATCCTGGGCAGGCTCCTGACCTGCCACGAGGACTACTCCATGAACGCCACGATGGACGGCCTGAAGCGGGTCTCGCCGGTCAACCCGGTCTTCGAGCCCACGCTCAAGCACAACCTGGTCAACGGCTACTGCCGCCAGGCCGCCTGCGAGCCCTGGAACAACCTCTACCTGCCCGAGCAGCAGGTCTACTTCGCCTGGGTGAAGGAAAACGTTCGGGCAAACAACCGCGGCGAGTGGGTGCGCGTGCCGGAGGAAACCCGCCGGGCGCCGTATCAGGCCTTTATGAACAAGCCGCTCGACGAAATGCGCCCCGTCCCCGGCGATCTCAAGGCGCTGCTCCGCCAGGCCGAAGCCGCCGTCCTGCGCGTGGAGGTGTAAGGGAACGTTGGGGAGACGCTGGGGAGGCCGCCTTTTTGAAAAAGGCGCCTCCCCAGACCCCACCCGGAAAACACTTTGATCCGCGAAATGAAAGAATAGCAGATAGGTGGTTCCCCGAATGAGGGGTGGCTGCGAAGGCGCTTTGCGAGGCCGGAGGCGGTACTTCTGGCCGGGCTGTGTTCGGGAGCACTTACCGCCGCGGCATGCGGCATATTACGTTTTCCCAGCCCCTACCCGGAAAACACTTTGATCCGCGCAGCGAGGAAAAAGTAGATATTCGGCTCCCGAATGAGGGCTTACGAGAAACGCCGGATTCGGGGAATCAGTTTTCTGCAGCCGTTTTGCCGTGCGGATCAGAGTACTTTTCGGGAGAGCTCGAGAGGGGCTTTTCTTAGAAAAGCCGCCTCAGACTGTCGAAAAACCCCGGAGAGCTCGAGAGGGTCGCAACCCTCTCGAACTTTCAATCGCGCCCAGCGGCGTGTACGGTGGGCAC
>CAKUFI010000090.1 GCA_934647305.1 uncultured Clostridia bacterium
AAAACCCAAAGGGTTTTCAGCCTCCCTGCCACCCTCACCAGTCTCCGCTAAAAATCAAAGATTTTTCGGGCGCGGAGCCTGCAGGGAAACGATTTTTGCTCTGGAAAATGGGATTTACAAAAACCGCCCCGTGCCCACGCTATATATTTGCACTGCCCGAGTCGGCAACGCCGACAAAAGTTTTTCGGAGAATTTCGGAAAACCAGAGAAATTGGGGACTCTAATCTATGGTCCCCAATTTCGTGTGTTGCCCGGCGGTAGCCAGTGGGTGTCGGCCCTGCCGACCGGCAGCAAGTGGAGCCGGGCACTGCCCGGTCGAAAGGGCTGCGGCCCTCTCGAGCTCTCCCGGGGTTTTGACAAGCTGAACGTTCCTTTTTTTCCCGTGCGAATTGTTCTGCGTTTGCGGTAAATTCTGTGGAAACTTCGGCTTTTTGCTTGCCTTCCGGGGCGCAATTTGCTATGATAACAGTGCGCGTTCAGGCGCGCGCATATTATAGAATGTTTTTATCGCAACCCGACCGAATGTACGGAATTGGAGGCTTTTATATGACCCATTGCGCAATCGTAGGCATCAACTGGGGCGACGAGGGAAAGGGCCGCATGGTGGACTACCTGGCCGAAAACTACGACGTCGTCATCCGCTATCAGGGCGGCAACAACGCCGGCCACACGGTGGTCAACGAGTACGGCGAGTTCAAGCTGAACCTGCTGCCCTCGGGCATTTTCCGCCCGGAGAAGATCAACCTGCTGGGCGCGGGCACGGTCATCGACCTGAAGCACCTGTGCGGCGAGATCGACCGGCTGCGCAGTCAGGGCGTCGTCATCACGCCGGACAACCTGAAGATTTCCGACCGCGCGATGATGGTGCTGCCCTTCCACCCGCTGCAGGACAAGCTGGAGGAGCTGCGCCTGGGCAAGGACAGCTACGGCTCCACGCTGCGCGGCATCTCCCCGATCTACGGCGACAAATACATGAAAAAGGCGCTGGAGATGGGCGACCTGCTCTATCCCGAATCGCTCAAAAAGCACCTGCACAAGCTGATCGACTGGAAGAACGCGGTCTTCTCTCAGGCCTATAACCAGCCGCCGATCGACTTCGACGAGACCATGGCCTGGATCGAGCAGTACGGCTCCCAGCTGCGCCCCTACATCGTGGACGCGGGCGAGCTGCTGGAGGCGGCCGAGGCCCAGGGCAAGGAGTTCCTCTTCGAGGCCCAGTTGGGCGCGCTGCGCGACATCGACTACGGCATCTACCCCTTCTCCTCGTCCTCTTCCCCGCTGGCGGCATACGCGCCCTGCGGCTGCGGCTATCCCAGCGTGAAGGTGAACCGCGTGGTGGGCGTGGCCAAGGCCTATTCCACCTGCGTGGGCGAAGGCCCGTTCGTGGGCGAGCTGACCGGCGACGAGGCGCACGACCTGCGCGAGGCCGGCCATGAGTACGGCGCGGCGACCGGCAGACCGAGGCGCGTGGCCTGGCTCGACCTGGTGGCCACCCGTCACGGCGTGAAGCTGCAGGGCGCGACCGAGCTGGCCCTGACCAAGCTGGACGTGCTGAGCTACCTCGACCGCATCCCGGTGTGCGTCGCCTATGAAAAGGCCGACGGAACCCGCACCGAGCGCTTCCCCTACACCCCCGAGCTTTCCGCCTGCAAGCCGGTGTACGAATACCTGCCCGGCTGGCACTGCGATATTTCCGCCTGCCGCCGCTTCAAGGATCTGCCCCAGGCCGCGCAGGACTACGTGCTCTACTGCGAAAAGCAGCTTTGCTGCCCGATCCCCTTCGTCTCCGTGGGCGCCGAGCGCGATCAGCTGATTATTCGCTGAGCCTTTTTCAGGAGGAACCCCTATGACCCGTTTAGGTGAAACCATCAAGGCGGCGCGCCTGAAGGCCAAAATGACCCCCAAGGCGCTGGCCCGCAAGTGCGGCGTGTCCGAGTCCTTCGTCAACGAAGTCGAGCAGGGCCGCCGAATCCTGTCCGATGACCAGGCGCAGCGCATGCTGAAGGTGCTGGGCGTGTCCAACCCGGTCTCCACCGAGCTGGAGGTGGCCAGCGAGCCCGAGTTCACGCCCCCGCCGCGTCCCCGCCCCTACGTCATGCCGGTGCGCGAGCCCTCACAGCCCTCCCCCACCCGCGAGGAGCAGGAGGCCACCCAGAAGGCCACCGACGCCTGGCTCGACGCGCTGGGCGGCGTGGTCAAGCGCGTGCCCATCATGGGCGCGGACGGCGTGGTGATCGACCACCGCCTGCTGCCGGTCATCGGCGGCCGCATCGAGGGCGGCAACCCCGACAAGGTGATCTACTTCCGCGTCGAGGACGACGAGCTGCGCGGCTTCCGCATCCACGCGGGCGACCTGCTGCTCACCGTGCCCACCGCCACCCCGGTCGACGACGCGATCATGCTCATCGAGCTGAACGGCAAACGCGCCGTGCGCAAGATCAAGAAGCTGGACGGCGGCAAGCTGCTGCTGCAGACCTACGACCATGCGCTGCGCCTGGACACTGTGGAGCTCAAAAACGTGCTGATTCTGGGCCGCTGCGTGCGCCTGGAGACTCAGCTGTAAAAAAACAACGGCCCTGTGCTGCGTTTCCGCGCGGCGCAGGGCTGTCATTGAATCTGTGCCGCGCGGCCATTGGAGCCCGCGGGGCGAAATTTGGGGGAGGCGCTCAGAGATGGTTTTGTGCTTTTCGGGAACCGGCAACAGCCGTTATATCGCGGGGCGAATTGCGGAGGCACTGCGGGATGAAACGGTTGACCTGAACGCAAAAATCAGGGCAAACGACCATTCCCGGCTGCAGACAGGGCGCGATGTAATCGTCGCTGCGCCCACATACGCGTGGCGTATTCCGCGGATCGTATCCGAATGGCTCGACAAAACGGAATTGGCCGGTGCGCAGCGCATATGGTTTGTGATGGACTGCGGCGGCGAGATCGGAAACGCGGCGAAATACAACCGCCGGCTCGCCGATCGAAAGCGCCTGCGCTACATGGGTACGGCGCAAATCGTCATGCCGGAGAACTATATTGCCATGTTTAACGCGCCGGAGCCTGAAAAAGCCAGGGAAATTGTCCGAAAAGCGGAACCGGTTCTCGACGCCGTCCTTGTGCAGCTCAAAGCGGGGCAGCCCTTTGCCGCGCCCCGGAACAATCTATACGACCGCGTGATGAGCGGCCCGGTAAACCCCGTGTTTTACCGTTTTTTTGTCAAAGCCTCGCCCTTTCACGCGAATGACGCCTGCGTCGGATGCGGGCTCTGCGCCAGAAACTGCCCGATGAACAACATCAGAATCGAGAACGGGAGGCCGGTATGGGGCAGGGAATGCACGCACTGCATGGCCTGTATCTGCTATTGCCCGACGAAGGCAATCGAGTACGGAAAGAAGAGCGTCGGAAAGCCGCGTTACCACTTTGAACAGCTGAAGATGCAATAGTCGTCAAAACGGCCTGCGCCAAAACACCCCGCGTCCTGCGTCCCGAAAGCGCATGATGCGGGGTGTCTGTCTGATGGCAGGACGCTGCGCGGATCAGCGCCGCTTTCCGGCGGGCGTCCTCCCCTACCGGATGATCTCCTCGCGCACCCGGCGGCCGCGGCGGAAGCAGATGCTGCGCAGGCCGGTTCGCCTGAGGCCCAGCATCGCGTCCATCTCGTCGGCCACGCGCGCATAGCGGAGCTTCTGATAGTGCACCAGCACGTAGTCCGCCTCGCGAATCCGTCCGGCCGCCTGGCGGCAGAAGGCACGCACCGGCGCGGCCAGGTCGAACACCCAGATGGGCGAGCAGATGGTCACGTGGTCGTAGTCTTCCAGGCGCTCCGGCAGGGCCTTCAGCGGCATCTCCCAGCGATGCATTCCGAACCGGCCGCACCACCAGAAGCCCAGCGTACCCTCCGTGCGCTCGCTCGTGCGCAGCTCAAACACCTGCGCGCCGGTGCGGTCCGCCTCCTCAAGCGCTGCCTGACGCACCGCGCCCAGCCGGGAAAAGTACACCACCAGGCGCTTCTCATTCGTTCCAACCCGGTCGTATCGGCGAAGGTAGGAGGCGAATTCCTCCTGCCTGGAAAACACCCAGGCCGCATAGCCGGTCGCCGCCTGCGCCAGGCCGAACAGGAAAAACGATATGTCCATGAAATTGGCCGGGAACATGTAGAACTGGATGCAAATCCACAGCATCAGCGTCACGCCGAACACGCCGCCCAGCACCGCGCCCGACCGCCTGTCCATCAGCAGCAGCGCCGCCGCGGTCAGGTTGGTCAGGCCGTTGACGATCAGCAGCGCCCAACCAGAAAAGGTGAAGTCCTGAAACACGACCTGCGCAAACGGCAGCTTTTGAAAGTAGGGCAGCATCGCGTCCATGCCCATGATCCGGCCCGACGGGTCGATCAGCATGCACAGCGCGCCTGCCACCGCGCCCAGGCCAATAAACAGCGTCCAAAACAGCAGCCACCCCCGCGCCACACGGTATCGCGAGTGTCTTTTCATCCTCTGTACCTTCCTCTCCGCGTCCTCTTTGAAATCGCTTTTATTATAACCGCTTTCGCGTCATTTTTCATTAGAGCGGCATTATAGCCGCGCCAGAAAACGCCTGAGGTGACTGCCTTGAAGAAGCGTTCGGCTTACCGGAAGGCGAACTCCGCATCCCAGTCAAAGCCGCCGCTCGCCTCGAGGGACTGCAGCCAGTGCGTGCACCACGCCGGCGTAAGCGCCCGCTCAACCCGGTCGACGCCGGGGATATAGGGCTTGACGTCCAGCACCGCGCTGCCGGGCAATGCGTCGAGCCAGGTCAGTTCGATCACCCCCGCCCGTTCATCCACGGAAATGACCTCCGCCGTGGACAGCGCGATGGGATTCGGTCTTTCGGGCGAGCGCGTCGCGAACACGCCAAGCGCCTCCGGGCCGCGCGCGTAGGGCTTCTTTTCCACAGTCTTTCCCCGCCCTTCCGGGGTATCGCAGCCGTCCAGCCAGTAGAGCACCTGCACGTGGCCGCAGCTCTCCAGCCCCTTCAGGCCGCTTCGCCACGCCTCGTCCAGCACGATTCTCGTTTCATCGCCTTCCGATTCAATCCTTCTGATGGGAAATACCTTCATCCGTGAACCTCCTGAAAATGTTCTCATCAAGCGCTTGACAGGCTCCATTATACGCTTTGTTTGGGATACTTCAACCCCCAGATTGATCGAAAAACCTCCGGGACGCATTCGTCTCGGAGGCGATTTCTGTTATTCGGCAGGCTCCCGCCGGAGGAAGGGATCGTTGTCGGGATTGCCCTCGGGCAGGTGCTGGTTGAGCATGATCAGCGCATCCTCAATACCCTGATAAAAGCGCTTGCGGTAGCCCACGTCGATGAAGCCCACCTTGTGATAGAGGTTCTGGGCGACCGCGTTCGAGCGGCGGCACTCGAGCGTCACGTAATTCATGCCTGAATCGGCACACAGCTGCAAAAGCGCGCGCGTCACCCGCTCGCCGAAGCCCCGGCCTCGGGCCTCGGGCCGAACGGCGATGTTGGTGATCTGGCCCTCGTCCAGCACCAGCCACACGCCGGCAAAGGCCTGGACGGCGCCGTCCTCCTTGAGCAGCAGGTACCTCGCGCAGGGGTTAGTCAGCTCCTTTTCAAAGGCGTCGCGCGACCAGGGCTCCAGGTCGAAGGATGCCCGTTCGATCTCCGTGACCTGGTCGAGGTCAGATTCGGTCATCAGTGTGATTTCCGTCATTGCGCTTCCCTTTCCCGGCGCTCCCGCTCGGCCTGGGACAGGCGCAGATAGACCGGCTCCAGCGCGTGGGAGGGCACGGCCTCAGCCGCTCGTTTTTCGGCCAGGTAGCAGCCGGCGGCGGCGCGCAGGTAGCACAGATGCGCGGGGGCGGCGACGGCGCGGTCGCCCAGCAGCTCGCGCAGGCGGGGGAAGTGCACCCTCAGCCCGTCGCCCAGGAACAGCAGGCGCTCGCCCTGGGGCAGCTGCGCGGCGAACTCATCCAGCGCGACGGCCTGCATGGGCAGCACCTCGACCGGCAGCTCACCCTCCCGGAAGCGGTAGGCGGCGGCGTAGACCTGGGCGCGGCGCGCGTCCAGTATCGGGCAGATCACGCCGTCGAAGCCGAACGCCCCGGCGGCCAGCGCCTCGAGCGAGGAAACGGCCACGACCGGCTTATTCCAGGCGTGCGCCAGCCCCTTGACGGTGCACACGCCGATGCGCACCCCGGTAAAGGAGCCCGGCCCGGCAACCGCGGCGAACAGGTCGATATCCTTCGGCTCAATGCCCGCCGCCGAGAGGATGTCGTCCACCATAGGCAGCGAGGTCTCGCTGTGGGTCAGGCCGTGCGAGGCGGTGATTTCGTGGGTGATCGCGCCGTCCTGCATGAGCGCCGCGCCGGCGACCGGGCCGGTGGTATCAATGCACAGGATGTTCATGCCTTCCCCCCCATTTCTCAAGCGCCGCACGCAGCTCATCGGCTCGCGCGTCCAGTCCGCGCAGGCAGATCGTCACCTCGCGCGCGTCGTCGTTACCTGGCACGCGCGCAATGGTCACCTCCAGGCACTGGTCAAAGGCCAGCTCGGCCTGCTCCGGCCACTCGATCGCCGCCGCGCCGTCCCCGCCGATGAACTCGTCCAGGCCGGCCTCGAAGTACTCGTCCGGGCCCTCCAGGCGATACAGATCGAAGTGGTAAAAGGGGATGCGCCCCTTGTAGGCGGTCATCAGGGTAAACGTCGGGCTGGGCATGGGCTCGTCAATGCCGCAGCCGCGCGCCAGTCCCCGCGTGAGCACCGATTTGCCCACACCCAGATCGCCGTGCAGAAGCACAATGTCCCCCGCGCGCAGGTGTTCGCCCAGCGCGCGTCCCAGGGAAAAGGTCTCCTCGGCGGAGCAGGTTTCGTATTTCATCATGGCCTCATTTCGCGTCCTTCAGAAGGAAGGACAGCCGTTTGTAGAGAAGCAGTGTCAGAAGCGACAGCACCACGCCCTTGAGCAGGTTAAACGGCACGGTCGCAAACAGGATCAGCGTCAGCATGCTGTCGACCGCCGGAACGACCTTGGCAATCATCTCGACGATGGCCTCCGCGGGCATGTGGAAGGCGGTCTGGTAGAAGGGGATCAGGATCAGCCAGTTGCACAGCGCGCCCGCGACAGTCGTGCACAGGACGCCGGTCAGAAGGCCCCACAGCGCGCCCTTAAACGTGCGGTGCGTCCGATAGATCAGCGCCGCGGGAACCATCATCGCCGCGCCCATCAAAAAGTCGGCCAGCTCGCCCACGCCCATAGACGTGGTTTTGATCAGGCTGATGACGCCCTTGATGAGCGCCACCAGCGTGCCCGCGACCGGCCCCATCGCAAAGCCTGCCAGCAAAACCGGCAGGAGGCTGAAGTCCAGCTTGTAGATCGGCGGGATGATCGGGATGCCCGGAATCAGGGCCAGCACGGCCGAGATGGCCGCCAGAATCGCGATTCGAACCAGGTTTCTGAGTTTTCTGTTCATGTGTCTCGTCACTCCTTCAAAATATGAATAAACCCCTGCGCATACGCCCAGGAGCGGAAGGAATGACGAGATTTCTTCTTTCATCCAGACTGTACTGTCGGCTTCGGAGTTTCACCGAATCGGCCTTGCGGCTCGCGGGCTGTACCGCCGGTGGGGAATTGCGCCCCGTCCTGAAGTGTGGGAAGGAATGACGAAATTTCTTCTTCCGTCCAGACTGTAACTGTCGGCCCCGGAGTCTCACCGAGTCAGCCTTGCGGCTTGCGGGCTGTACCGCCGGTGGGGAATTGCGCCCCGTCCTGAAGCATACGCACTGTTTCCGAAGATAGTCTAGTCCTTTTCGGCCCGTTTGTCAAGGGCCGCCGCAGATTTTCCGTTCATTTTCGCGCGAAACCTTTCAAAAAATGCATGACAGGCCATGCAATTAATGATATAATGGAGGGGAGAAACGACAGATCGGAGAGTGCCCATGAACATCCTGCACCTGAAATACGCCGTGGAGACCGCCAAGGCCGGTTCGCTGAGCAAGGCGGCCGAGGCGCTGTACATGAACCAGCCCAACCTCAGCCGCGCGATCAAGGAGCTGGAGGCCTCGCTCGGCATCACGCTGTTCGTCCGCAGCGCCCGCGGCATGGTGCCCACTCCCGAGGGCGAGGAGTTTCTCACGTATGCCCGCCAGATCCTGCGCCAGATCGACGAGGTCGAGGCCCTGTACAAGGGAGCCATGCCCGCCCGGCAGCGCTTCTCGATTTCCGTGCCCCGCGCCAGCTACATCGCCGAGGCCTTTACCCGCTTCACCCGCACGCTCACGCGAGACCGCGCCGAAATCCACTATCAGGAAACCAACGCCATGCGCGCCATCCAGAACATCCTGTGCGAGGACTACAAGCTGGGCGTAGTGCGCTATCGAACCGCGTTCGACCGGTACTTTAAGGAGATGCTCGAGGAAAAGGGCTTCGCCTACGAGCTGGTGGCCGAGTTTACCTGCGTGCTGGTCATGAGCGAAAAGCATCCGCTCGCGGCGAAGGAGAGCCTCTCCCCCGCCGACCTCGCGCCCTACGTCGAGATCGCGCACGCCGACCACTACGTGCCCTCTCTGCCGCAGACCGAGGTGAAAAAGGAAGAGCTCGCCGACAACATCGAACGGCGCATCTTCGTCTATGAGCGCGCGAGCCAGCTGAGCCTCCTGGCTGACAACCCCGAGACCTTCATGTGGGTCTCCCCCATCCCCCAGGCGCTGCTCGATCGCTGCGGCCTGATGCAGCGCGCCTGCCCCGACGCCGGAAGGGTGTACCGCGACGTGCTGATCCACCGCAGGGACTACAAGCTCACCGGCTTGGACCAGGCTTTTCTCACCCAGCTATGCGCCGTGCGCCGGGAGTGTATGCCGGATTAGGTGCCTGAAAAGCGCCGCGAATTCCCCGTCCGCACTCCGTTTGTGAATCCCGTGTTTCGCCCTGTTTAGGATTCGCCGTTTTCAGAACAAGGCATATCGATAAGTACAGTACCGATATGCCGAACTGATACTTGCGGAATCCCCCGCAATGCGGTAGAATAATGTCGGTCGGAAGAAGATCGACCGGAGAGGCAGGGTGAATCGACTGTGGCATGCGGACTGACGCGGGCGACGCTCGGGCGGCTTCCTACTTACCTGGCGCACGTCAGGGAGCTCAGGGAGCAGGGCGTGCCGAACACCTCCGCAACCGCCATCGCGCGGGCACTGGGCCTGGGCGAGGTGCAGGTGCGCAAGGATTTAAGCGCCATCAGCGGCGCGGGCAAGCCCAAGACCGGCTACCAGGTCGAGGAGCTGATCGCCGCCATGGAGGACCGGCTGGGCTACCACAAAAAGCGCTCCGCGATTCTCTTGGGCGCGGGCAAGCTCGGGCAGGCACTGCTGGACTACGACGGCTTCGACGCCTACGGAGTGCACCTGCTGGCCGCCTTCGACAGCGACCCGGCCAAGCTGGGCGTGACCGACAGCGGCAAGCCCATCTATCCCCTTTCCGAGCTGGATGACTTCGTTCGCGAGCATCCGGCGCTGATCGGAATTCTGACCGTTCCCCAGGGCGCCGCCCAGGAGGCGCTCGACCGCCTGGCACAAAGCGGCGTGAAGGCCGTCTGGAGCTTCGCAGCCAGGCCGCTGCGA
This sequence comes from uncultured Clostridia bacterium, assembly GCA_934647305.1. Classification (GTDB taxonomy): domain Bacteria; phylum Bacillota; class Clostridia; order Christensenellales; family Aristaeellaceae; genus CAKUFI01. Next base: position 9,607 of record CAKUFI010000090.1, read on the forward strand.
ATCCCTGAGGGCGTCTGGTACCAGCAGGAAAACCTGGCTCTGTCCCTGGCTTGCCTCAACGGGCAATTGGATACAACACTGAATAATATGAAGGAGTGAACGTCATGGAGCAGAAGAACTACGAACTCGTGGACGGCGTGGAGAAGCTGGAAAGCGCGATCGCGCAGGTGCGAGAGGCGCA
>CAKUFI010000091.1 GCA_934647305.1 uncultured Clostridia bacterium
TTTTCAAGGATCGCTCCCGTCTGGCCAGAGCCTCGCTCGCGCTTGCCTCTCGCTCGACGGCTTGATTAGTATACCAAGAAATCGCCCGTTTGTCAACGATGTTTTTAAAATGAGTTTCTTCTATAATATGCGCGCACTGAATGTCATATACTTTTCGGACGTTTTCTAAAAAAGTGCAGCTTGACAATAAAACAATGTTCTGTTATACTATGTCTTGAAGGGAGCGAATGACGGATGAACGAGTGGATTTCGAAGCGGGAACTGCTGGCTGAGTGCGGCATTTCCTATGGGCAGCTGTATCGCTGGAAGCGCGAGGGCCTGATTCCTGAAAGCTGGTTCGTGAAAAAGGCCACGGCGACCGGGCAGGAGACCTTTCTGCCGAGAAAGCAGAGCGTGGAGCGGGTGAAGATGATCCTGGGCAGCCGGGGGCGATGCAGCCAGACCGCGCTGCAGAAATCGCTCTTTCCGCCCGAGCGCACCTACAAATCAACCGACCTGATCCGCCTGCAGGGGGTGACGCGTCCCCTGATTCAGATCAGCGGCCTGACCGGCGCGAAGGTCTTTACCTATAACCAGGCGCTGTGCGCGATGATCGCCGCCGACATACTCAGCGTGTGCGAGATGCCCGACGAGCAGCTCAAGAGCCTGCTCAAGAACCTGCTGGCCTGGGCCGAGGAAAGTCATGCCTTCGCGGGCAGCAGCGGCCAAATCGTGGTCTTCAGGCATTCTCACGGGGTGCATCCCCTGTGGCTGGACGGGAACTGCGCCGCCCGCGCGCCGATCGGCTGCTCTATACCTTATGCGCTTCCGCTGGCGGAAATTCCGGAGCGCTTCAATACGAAGCTGCACGCGCTGCCGTAAGGGCCATAGATAGAGACCATAAAAGGTAGAAAAGCCGCCGTCCGCGCGAAAGTTTACTCCGACTGCGGTTGACAGCGGGCAGGCGGCGTGCTATACTTGACCCGTTCCCAATAGGTAAGCACTGAAGCGAATGCGCTCAGTGTTTGTTTTGTTATATATTGAGGAGGATTCGACATGAGCAACGTCATTTCCCTTTCTAAAGAAGGCTACGCCAAGCTGGAGGCAAGGCTTCATTACCTGCTGACCACCGGCCGCGAGGAAAACCGCAAGGAAATTGAAATCGCCAAGGGCTTCGGCGACCTGAGTGAAAACGCCGAGTACACCGCCGCCCGCGAGGCGCAGGCCCGCATTGAGGGCGAAATTCTCGACATTCAGGACAAGCTGCAGCACTGTGTGATCGTCGAGGAGGACGAGGACGCGAGCGTGGCCAGCATCGGCAGCATCGTGCGCGTGTTCGACGAGGAATACGAGGAAGAGGACGAGTACCGCCTGGTGGGCGCGACCGAGGCCGACCCCAAGAAGCTGTACGTCTCCAACGAGTCGCCGATCGGCAAGGCGCTCCTGGGCGTGCGCAAGGGAGACTCGATCAGCGTCGAAACCCCCGGCGGCCTGCTGAAGCTGCGCGTGCTGGACGTGCGCAAGGCATAACGAAATACGGAAGGAGCAATTCCCATGGCCGATCAAACCGTGAACCAGACCCCCGCAAGCGACCTGTCCGAGCAGAGCCAGATCCGTCTGGACAAGCTGAATAAACTGATCGAGGCGGGCAAGAGCCCTTATATTCTCACCAAGTTCGACCGTTCCCACCTCTCCGGCGAGATCGTCGCGCACTATGACGAGCTGGAGGGCAAGACCGTCAGCATGGCCGGCCGCATGGTCAGCCGCCGCGTGATGGGCAAGGCCAGCTTTGCGCACCTCCTGGACAGAAACGGCAGGTTCCAGATCTATGTGCGCCGCGACGACGTGGGCGAGGAGGCCTACAAGGACTTCAAGGACTATGACCTCGGCGACGTGATCGGCGTGACCGGTGTGCCGTTTAAGACCAAGACCGGCGAAATCTCGCTGCACGTGCAGACGCTGACCCTGCTGACCAAGGCGCTGCACCCGCTGCCCGAGAAGTTCCACGGTCTGACCGACACCGACACGAGGTATCGTCAGCGCTATCTCGACCTGATCGTCAATCCCGAGGTGCGCGACACCTTCGTCAAGCGCAGCATGATCATGAAGGAGCTGCGTTCCTTCCTGGACGGCCGCGGCTTCCTGGAGGTCGAGACCCCCATCTTGACCCCCTTTGAGATCGGCGCCTCCGCCCGCCCGTTCTATACCCACCACAACACGCTGGATATGGACATGGTGCTGCGCATCGAGACCGAGCTGTACCTCAAGCGCCTGATCGTGGGCGGCCTGGAGCGCGTCTACGAGGTGGGCCGCATCTTCCGCAACGAGGGCATGGACCCCAAGCATAACCCCGAGTTCACCACCATCGAGCTGTATCAGGCCTATACCGACTTTCACGGAATGATGGACCTGGTCGAGGACATGATGAAGACGGTGGCCATGAACGTGTGCGGCGGTCTGGTCGTGCCCTATCAGGGCAAGCAGATCGACCTGGGCCACTGGGAGCGCCTGACCATGATCGAGGCGGTCAAGAAGTACTCCGGCGTGGACTACAACGACTGGAAGACCGACGAGGACGCCATCGCCGCCGCGAAGGAGCACCACGTCGAGCTGCCCGAGGTGCCCTCGAAGGGAACCATACTGGCCGAGTTCTTCGACGCCTTCGTCGAGGAAAACCTGATCCAGCCCACCTTCATCTACGACTACCCGGTCGAGATCAGCCCGCTGGCCAAGCGCAAGCCGGACGATCCCGCCTTCACCGAGCGCTTCGAGTACTTCATCAACGCCACCGAGTTCGGCAACGCCTTCTCCGAGCTGAACGACCCGCTCGACCAGCGCGGCCGCTTCGAGCGCCAGGTCGCCGAGCGCAAGGCGCTCGATCCCAACAGCCGCGCCCAGGTGGACTACGACTTCCTCAACGCGCTGGAAATCGGCATGCCCCCCACGGGCGGCCTGGGCTTCGGCGTAGATCGTCTGGTGATGCTCTTGACCGACTCGGCCAGCATCCGCGACGTGCTGCTCTTCCCGACGATGAAGGAGGTTGGCTGCTCCAAGGCCGCCGAAAAGCCCGAGGAAACCGCCGTTATCGGCGGCGCCAGGGGGACGACTGAAATCGAAATCAAGGACGAGCCGATCGACTTCTCCAAGGTCGAGATCGAGCCGCTGTTCAAGGACACCGTCGACTTTGAGACCTTCTCGAAGTCCGACTTCCGCGCCGTGAAGGTGCTCGCCTGCGAGGCGGTCAAGAAGTCCAAGAAGCTGCTGAAGTTCACCCTGGACGACGGCACCGGCACCGAGCGCATCATCCTCAGCGGCATTCACGAGTACTACGAGCCCGAGGAGCTGGTGGGCAAGACCTGCATCGCCATCGTCAACCTGCCGCCCAGAGCCATGATGGGCATCGACTCCTGCGGCATGCTGATCTCCGCGGTACACACCGAGGAGGGCAAGGAAAAGCTGCACCTGCTGATGGTCGATCCCCACATCCCCGCCGGCGCGAAGCTGTACTGATCCGATTTTTGATGGGCAGTCCGGAGCGGGACTGCCCGTTCTTTCTGTCCGGTAAGGAGGGATTTTTCATGCCGCTCACCGTCAACCTCTACTACACCGGCGAGGGCGACGCCGCGCGCGCGTTCGCCGAGGAAATGACGCGCAGCGGCACGGTCGCCGCCATCCGCAGCGAGCCGGGCTGCCTGCGCTACGAGTACTTTTTCCCGATGGACGACCCGCACACCGTGCTGCTGATCGACAGCTGGGCGAGCCAGGAGGCCGTCGACGCGCATCACCGCACCCCGATGATGCGCACAATCGCCGAGCTGCGCGAAAAGTACGACCTGCACATGCGCGTCGAGCGGTTCGTGCCCGACGAGCCGCCCCAGGCCGACCGGACGTTCGTCCGCGAGTAAGGGAGGTCAAACGATGGAGCTTTGGGATCTTTACGACCGCGACCGGCAGCTGCTGGGCCGCACGATGGCGCGCGGCGAAAAACAGCCCGAGGGAACCTGCCACCTTGTGGTGCACATCTGCCTGTTCAATTCAAGGGGCGAAATGCTGATTCAGCAGCGCCAGAGCTTCAAGAGCGGCTGGTCGAATTTTTGGGATCTGACGGTGGGCGGCAGCGCCGTGGCGGGCGAGAGCAGCCGAACCGCGGCCGAGCGGGAAGTGCGCGAGGAACTGGGGCTTTCGCTGTCCCTTGAGGGCGTGCGGCCCGCGCTGACGGTGCACTTCGATCAGGGCTTCGACGACGTGTACGTCCTCGAACGCGAGGTCGACCCGGCCGGCCTGACCCTTCAGAGCGAGGAGGTACAGGCCGTGCGCTGGGCGAGCCTGCCCGAAATCCTGGAAATGGTTCGCGCAGGCGCGTTCATCCCCTACCACGAGAGCCTTCTCGAGCTGCTGTTTTTCCTGCGCAATCACGGCGGCGCGCACACCGCGCCCGACCCCACGCGAACCTGAGCGCCGCCCGAAAGCGCGCCCATCCCGCCCGGAAAAAGTCACGCGCTCCGGGCGCTTTTTTGATAGACTCAACGCGGAGGTGAGACAGATGGATATGCTCCGGCAGCTCAACGCGGCGATCGATTACCTGGAGGCGAATCTGGACGCGGCGCCCGATCTGGACAGGGCGGCCGGCATCGCCTGCGTGACGGCGGACACATTCGCCCGCTTTTTCAGCTATATGACCGGCATGACGCCGACGGAATACGTCCGGCGCAGGCGGCTGAGCCTCGCGGCGCAGGAGCTGCGGCAGAGCGAAACGCCGATCGTCGACCTGGCGGTCAAATACGGCTACGACAGCGCCGCCGCCTTTTCGAGGGCCTTTGGCAGGCAGCACGGCGTCGCCCCGTCCGTTTTCCGCAAAAGCGGCGGCTCGCTCAGGCTCTATCCGCCCGTCTCCTTTCACATCACCGTCAAAGGAGCGAAGGAAATGGACTTTAGAATGATCGAACTGGAAAACACCCCGGTGTGCGGCGTTTCCATGCCCTACGAGGGGCAGGGGTACGCCTCTCGGGAGGAACTGCGCCACCGCATGTGGTCGGAGCACTGCGAAGACATTCCCCGCCTGCTCTGCGGGGACGGCTGGAATCAGCCCGGCAGCACGGCCTGTGACGGGGTCTGGTACGGCGTGTGGCAGAACGGCGGCTACATGATCGCCCGGGATCCATCCGCCGTCCGGGGAGGCGGGCTGGAGACGCGGACGCTTCCCGCCGGCGCCTGGGCCGCGTTCAAAACGAAGCCCGGCGGGCTCGCGTGGGAGGAGCTCCCCCGGCTGTTTGAGCTGATCTTCGACTGCTGGCTGCCCTCCTCCGGCTATTGCCAAAGGGAGGAGCTCGTCGTCGAGGTGCTGCACCTGTGGACTGATCGGGCGCTCCGCCGGAAAAAGCGCTATTATGAGGTTTGGGTTCCGGTCGCGCCCCGGTAGCGTTCGGAAATCCCGAACGCGTACCGCGCCCTCCCGAGCGGCTCGGGAGGGCGCTTTTTTATTTGCGCGTCTGCCCGGGGGCATGACCGAACCGGCGCTTATAGGCCCGGCTGAAGGAGTACACGTCCGCGTAGCCCACTAAAACCGCCGTCTCGGTCGCGGTTCGTCCCTCGAGCAGCAGGCTCCGGGCGCGATCCATGCGCAGCCCGGTCAGGTACTGAAATGGCGCCCTGCCGTACCTTTTCACGAACAGCCGCCGCAGGTACACCTCGCTCAGGTGCGCGGCCCGGGCAAGCTCGGCGCAGGACAGATCCGGCCGGGCGTATTCCTCCGCCATCAGCCGCAGCGCGGGCGAGAGCAGCTCGTCTGTGCGGTCGCTCCGCTCGCCCTGCAGCAGTGCGCCCAGGAGTGCGTAGGTCTCGCCCAGCATCCGCGCCCGCGCGTCGGGTGAGGCGTGCGCCGCAAGCACCTCCAGCCGCTCGCAGAAACCCCAGGCCGCGCCCGCGTCGATCGGGCGCAGGGGCAGTATGTCCGCCGGAACCTGCAGGGCGTGAAAGCTGAAGAGCAGGCTGTCCGCCTCGAGCAGGCATTCGTTCAGGTAACAGCTCCCCTCCGGCACGAAGATCGGATGCTGCGCGTCGGCAATGATCTCGCGCTCGTTTTGGGTAAAGCGCAGCCTGCCCGCCACTGGCACGATCAGCGCCGAGGCATACCGCCCCCGCATCTCCAGTCTGCGCCCCTGCCTGTCGTGAATCCGCATCACGCCCAGCGGCTCGCTGATCACGATCTGTTCAAGCTCCATACCGCATCCCTCCCGCCCCATTGTAGCAGAGCGCGTTCCGCCCGTCAACAGAAGGATCGTTTCAGATAAACTTCGGCGCTTTTCAGGCATTGTCTTCCCGCCCCCGCGGGTGCTATAATGAGCCTGCAAAATACGCGGACGGAGGGGATTTTCATGGACTTTCACGGAAAAGCGGCGCTGATCACCGGCGCGTCGAGGGGCATCGGCCTGGCCACGGCGCTCAACCTGGCCAAAGGCGGCGCGGCGCTGGCGCTGGTCGACCTGAACGAAGAGGGACTGCGGGCCGCGAAGGCGCAGCTCGAAGCGCTGGGTGCGCGGGTGCTGACCTATCCCTGCGACGTGTCCGACGAGGCGCGCGTGCAGGCGGTCTGCGCGGAGGCGGAGGAAAAGCTGGGCAAGATCGACATACTGGTCAACAACGCGGGCATTTACCGCGCCCACTGTGTGCCCTTTGCCGAGTCGGAGAGCGCGTTCTGGCGCGACAAGATCGAGGTCAACATCCTGGGCACGATGTACTTCACCCGCGCGCTGCTGCCGGGGATGCTCAGGCGCCATTACGGCCGGATCATCAACCTGGCCTCGGTGGCCGGGGTGTACGGCATCGCGAACATGGCCGACTACTCGATGACCAAGGGCGCAATCATCGGCTTCACCCACGCCCTGGCCAAGGAGGTCACCTCTCAGGGCGTGCTGGTCAACGCCGTCTCGCCCGGCTCGATCGACGACGACCCCGCCAGCATGCCGGTTCACTCGTTCATGGGCCGCGCGGGCTCCTTCGCCGAGTGCGCCGAGGTGATCTGCTTCCTGGCCAGCGACCAGGCCAGCTACGTCGCCGGGCAGAACTACATCGTCGACGGCTGCCGCCGGAAGATGTAGCGCGCCTTCGGGGAGGGAACCGGTGCGTTCCCTCCCTTTTCCGCGCCCGACGCGTCAATTTACACAAAAAATGTATTGACACGCGCCGAATTGCATGGTATAATACCTATCGTTCCGTGCGGGAATGGCGGAATTGGCAGACGCGCTAGATTCAGGTTCTAGTGTTCGCTAAGGACATGCAGGTTCAAGTCCTGTTTCCCGCACCAGGCCTTCGGATGAGCAATCGTCCGGAGGCTTCTTTCATTTTCGCGCCAAAATACAGCGGAGGTTCTTTGCCGATGGCAGTTACGCTTAAACCCATTACCGAGGACAACTTTCTGGACGCGTTCCACCTGAAGCTGAAGAAGGAACAGGAGGAATTCGTCTCGCACCCCATCCGCAGCCTGGCGCAGGCCTATGTCTACCGCAGCCAGTGCCAGCCGTTCGGCGTCTATCACGACGACGAGATGGTCGGCTACGTGATGGTGATCTACGACTACGACGTGCCCGAGTACGACGTCTGGCACATGATGATCGACGAATCGCAGCAGGGCAAGGGCTATGGCAGGGCCGCGATGCAGCGGGTGCTGGAGTATATCGCAGCCAAACCCTTCGGCGGCTCGAACCGGGTGGCTCTGACCTGCAGCCAGGCCAACGCCCCCGCACTCGCCCTGTATAAGGCGCTGGGCTTCCGGCCGACCGGCGTGGTCGACGACGACGAGATCGAGCTCGCCCTGACGCTGTAGGCGGCCCCTCGCGGCGCAGGTATGCCCCGTCCGTGCCCGTTTTTCAGGCTCCGCAGGGCGCTTCCGCCGGCCGGAAAAGCGGCCTTACAGCCGCGCAGACCCGAATACGGGCATGCGAAAAGCGACCGCTGTGTGCGGCCGCTTTTTTCGTATATGGTTTTACTGAGCCTCCTGCGCCTCCGGCTCGGGCTGCGGCGGGTTGGCAATCGCCTCGCGCAGCGCTTCCTCAAAGGGCGCGTCCATCTGCAGCACGGCGATGCACGTCTGCCCGTCCTTTTTAAAGGCGAGCGCGCGCCGGGGCAGCGTGCAGCCCGCAAGCGTCAGGTGCTCGACATGCGCGTTTTCGCCGAAGCGGGCCTTGAGCGCAGCCTCGTCGTCCAGGGCGAGCAGGTCGGTCACCGGCAGGGCGTAGAGCACCCGGCCGTGGGTCGAGCCCATGGTGCGCTCCAGCACCAGCGTGCCGTCCGACAGGGTATAGCGGTACTCGGCAATGAACCGCTTCATCACGAAGATCACCAGCACGATGGCCAGCGCCCAGGAAATCAGCTGCAGCGCGCCCATGCCGGAGCGCCGCGCGGCCGACTGCATAATCAGCGCGAAGATGTACAGCGCCGCGCCCGCGCCCAGCACGCACGCAAACCCCTTGAAGCCCTCCAGGCGCTTGCCGTGCACAATCTGCTGCGTCATTCGGCCTGCACCTCCCCGCCGTAGAGCGTGAACAGCTCGCGGACGACCGCCGCGGCGGTGTCCTGGTTCTGGGAATAGGCCATGATGACGATGTACCGGCCGCTGACCGGGTAGGAATAGTTCCTCGCCAGGCCCACCAGGCTGTCGGCGGGCAGCGCGTAGACATAGCGGTTGCCGCTGGGCTCGTCGCCCTCGTTATAGGGCGCTTCGTCGAAGGTCACGTCGTCCAGGTCCACGCCCTCGGTGCTCAGCAAGCCGCTCTCGATGAACGGGTCGAGCGGCGCAATGCCGCACTCGTCCACCAGGCTTTCCAGCATCTCGCGGGTGACGATGTAAATGTCGCCCTCCTGCGCCGCCAGCATGACCATGTACTTCTGCCCGGCGTAGTAGTCGTCGTTATCCGACACCGTGCCGGAGTAGTTGATGTTGTAGATGCCCACCTCCTGCAGCGGCACCTCATAATCCGAGGCGGAGGTGTCCACGCCATTTGCCTCGTCCCTGGCCAGTTCATACGCCTGACCGGCGGCCAGCAGTGCCTTCTCCGCGTCCGCAGTATTCGACAGGTCGGCATACCCGCCCAGCAGCTCGATGTCCACGCGGCGGGCGTTCGGCGCCTGATAGCGTGTCACCGTGAAGGTGATCTCGGCCGCGCCCAGCGCCACCAGCACCACCACCAGGTACACCCACCGGCTGTAAAAAAAGTGATTCTTCAGGTATTCCTTGCTGTACTTCGTCTTGGGCATGCACAGACCTCCTTGAGCGGAACGCACGTTCTCATGTTTCTATTATAACACGAAACGCCGCGTTTTCAAGCCTTGGCCGGTTTATTTCTCCTTTTGCCGCGCTCAGGCCACATTGGGGGAGGAACGTTCGAGAGGCGGCCTTTCTGACCGGGCAGTGCCCGGCCCCACTTGCTGCCGCGTATTCTATCGACGACCATTGGCCGCCATAAACTGGAGCGGCCAAGGTCTTCGAATCCGTCCAGAATTCTCTGGGCGGATTTTCCGTCGGCGTTGCCGAAATCTGCCTGTTTATGAAGGTGCAAGGGAGATTACATCCTTTTGCGCATCCTTACCCGGAAAGCACTTTGATCCGCGCGGCGAACTAAAATAAACCGATGCAGTTCCCCGAATGAAGTGTCTTCTGTCTTCGGGAAACACGTCACCCATGCCTCCCCTGAAAGGGGAGGTCAGCTTGTCAAAAAAGGTTTTGACAAGCTGGTGGACGGGGAAGCAAGCTCCCC
>CAKUFI010000092.1 GCA_934647305.1 uncultured Clostridia bacterium
GGGGGAGCTTGCTTCCCCGTCCACCAGCTTGTCAAAACCTTTTTTGACAAGCTGAGCTCCCCTTTCAGGAGAGCCTTTGCGCTTTACCGAATATGCCTCCCCCTTGATAGGGATGGCTTACAGTGCGAGCGGAGGGGTTCGCCAACGAAGAATTCGGAGACTCGAACCTGTGGTTCCCGATTTCGCGCTCTATCCCGCGGCAGTCGGCAACGCCGACTTATGATTTCCAGAAAACTTCTGGAAATCCGCAGAATTCGGGGACTCGAATTTATGGTTCCCGAATTCGTCGCCCGAACCGGCGGCAGCAGGTGGCTGTCGGCACTGCCGACCGGTTTCATTCGGGGAACTGCGCCTGTCTGCCGTGGTTTTTTTCGCGGATCAGAGTGTTTTCCGGGAGGGGTCTGGGGAGGCGCCTTTTTCAAAAAGGCGGCCTCCCCAGCGTTCCCCCTACCCGAACGTCCTCAGCGGGGTGAAGGTGAAGACGTACTGGCCGCCGTTGACCGGCTGCGGAGTGGTGAAGCGCAGGCGATAGAGCCTGCCCTCGAAGGCGGGATCCTGGGCGGGCGCGTCGTCGCACTCGGCGACCAGGTCGCCCTCCCAGCGCATGCGCACCGGGCCCAGCTGCACGTAGTCCTGCCCGATGCGGGGCTGCTGGGCGGTGATGAAGTGGAAGGCGACCGTCTCGTAGCCCTTGAGGTCGAACACCTCCATCAGCCGCGCGCCGCCCTCCAGCCGGTCGAACACCAGCGTGCGCTGCCAGGCGTAGACGGCGCTGTCGGCGGGGTAGGCGGGGGCCAGGTTCATGCTCATCATGTCGTAGTTTTTCTGCAGCTCGCACATCACGTCGACCGCCTGATGGTTCGCGCCCAGGGCCTGCATCGCGCCGCCCACGACGGGCAGGGAATGCCACTCGCTCTCGCGCCCCGCGCCGTCGCACAGCACGGGCTTGTCGCCCGCGAACAGCAGCACGTCGCCCACGTCGGCATGGCCGTCCACGCGGCGGTTGCTGCCCCCGTGCATGACCACGGCCAGCCCGGCGCTCTCGTCCTCGGCGGTGCGGGCGGTCATGAGCTGCCAGGAGGGCAGGTACCCCTCGCGGCGGAAGGGCGGGCGCGGCTCGGCCTCGTCCATGGCGCGGGCATTGAACAGATCCTGCGCCAGCGCCCAGAGCGTGCGGTTCGGCTCCTCCTCGGCCTGGCCGTTCTTGTGAAGGAAGCAGCCCAAGTCGCACAGCGCCTGATCGCGCATCGTCAGGCCCACGCGGTACATCGCCCGCGCAGGGAGTGCCGGACGCATGCCGCCCTCGCCCGGGTTGACGAACCAGCCCCGCGCCAGGTGGCACAGCACCGGGAAGTGGCACAGCAGCTGAATCTGCTGCTCGGCGCGCAGGTCGACCCGCCCGCCCGAAGCCCGGCGAATCATGTGCACGCAGTCCACGATCGGCTGCACGGTTTCCTGCCAGGCGGACAGGCCTCCGGGCACGCCGCCGTCCAGGGGCAGCTGGCATAGCTGCCGGTCGAGCAGAAAGAGCGCCTTGCGCATGCACTGCCAGCGCCGGCGGCTGTCCTCCTCGAGGGTCAGGAAGGCCTGCATTACGCCGCTTACACACCTGCCCACCGTGGCGCGCGGGCCGCACATCCACTCCAGCTCCCGGTAGGTCGCGAAGGGGTCGATCACGCGGGTGCGCACCTCGAACACGATCCGGCGCACCAGCTGCGCGGCGGTCTCCTGCAGCGTGCCCCCGATCAGCTGCGCGCACAGCGACAGGTCGGCCGCCGTCTCGGCCGCGGCGCAGTCCACCAGCGGGGTGAACGGGTCGGGCAGCGGCTGCGCGTCGTCGCCCAGAGCGCTGGGGTTGTTGGCGGGCAGCACCCAGCTGGTCTCCTCGCAGATCGCCCAGATCAGGTCGGTCAAAAGGGGAATATAGCGCGCGTCCGGCTGCAGGCACTGGGCCAGCGTCAGCGTGCGCAGAGCCTCCCGGCGGGCAAGGTACACCTGCGGATAGCCCGACAGGTCGCCCTTTCGGCGGTAGGCCATGTAGGACGAGGCGCGCAGGGCGGGCACCTCATTCGCCTGCGCCAGCTCCTGCGCCCGGCGAAGGATGCGCTGCGCGTCGCGCTCGTCGATCTGCGCCCAGGCCGCGCGGTCGTCCTCGTCCGGCAGCAGCGTGAACGCGGCGGCGTCCCGCATCTCAAACAGCAGCGCGTCCGCGTATTTCTCAATCATGGATGTCCCCCGCTTTGCTCCTGACCCACGCTCCGGCGCGCGCCGAGGCGTGCATTTCCTCCATCAGGCGCTGCAGCACCACGCCGTCCCGGAGCGAGGGCGCGGGCTGTCTGTCGTGCGCCACGCAGTCCAGGAAGCTGTAGTAGCAGTGAATGTGTCCCCGATCCCAGCCCACGGTGTTCTTGGCCGGCAGGAACGATCCGCCCGGCTTTTCATACTTGCCCACGCACTCGATGCGCGTGTAGCCGCGCACGCCGCCATAGGGCGAATCGGCGACCGTCTGGTCGTAGAAGTCCAGGAAGCTGGGCTCCATCAGGTTCCAGCGGATGGCTCCCTTCGTGCCGCAGATTTCGAGCGTCATCTCGTCGCTGGTGCCGGTGGCGATCTTGCTGGCCTCGACCGTGCCCAGCGCGCCGTTTTTCATCCGGAGCATCATCAGCGCGTGATCCTCGGACAGCTCGCGGCACACGTCTCCCTGCGCGGTCGGGCGCTCGGGATACAGTGTGCGCTCGGCGCACAGCACCTCCTCGGGCAGGCCGAGAAGCCAGGAGACAAGGTCGAGCGCGTGGCTGCCCATGTCCAGCAGCACGCCGCCCTCAAGGCCCTGCTTCCAGCCCATCGCGCGATGGGGATCGACCGAGCCGGAGTGCAGGTAGCGGCAGGAGAAGGACAGGATTTCGCCCAGCCTGCCCTCCTCAATCAGCTGATGAGCGCGCATCGTCGAGGGAAAGAAGCGGTTGTTGAGCACCACCTGGCACTTGACCCCGGTCTCCCGCTGCACCCGCAGCATGCGCTCGGCCGCCTCGGCCGTCACCGCCACCGGCTTGTCCAGGTATACGTGCTTGCCGGCGCGCATCGCGTCGATCGCCATCTGCTCGTGCATCGCGTTGGGCGTGCAGATGCTCACGACCTGAATGTCCTCGCGCGCGAGCAGCGCATGGTAGTCGTCGGTCGCAAACCCGAAGCCCAACTGCTCCTGCGCTTCCTTCGCCTTTTCCAGCCTGCGCGAGCACACGCCCGCGAGCACCGGCTCGAAGTCCAGTCCCTGATAAAACAGCGGAATCGCCCGCAGCGAATGCGTGTGCGTGCGCCCCATGAATCCCCAGCCGATGACGCCAACCCCGATGCGCTTCATATTCTCACCCTTCGCAAAAATACTTCCAGTCTCATTGTACCACACAAACGCCCGCCGCGCAACAGCGTGCTTTCCCGGCCGTTCACGAGATCGCCTGATTTTTTTCGTATTCTTTCCGCTGGGGAAGCCTTGCGCCCGGGCGAAAATTCCCATATAATATAGTTAATCAGGCGTGCCGGCCGACTATGCGCCGGTCAATTCACAAAGAAAGGATGGAGAGAATGCCGAAGAAGACGCACAACATTCTCAAGGAAAAATGGAAGGAGTCGATTTCTTCCGTCTTGCCAATCACGGTGCTGGTGTTTCTGATCTGCTTTTTTCTGGTTCCGGTGCCGACCAGCGCGCTCATGGCCTTTGTGCTGGGCGCGGTGCTGCTGATCCTGGGCATGGGCGCGTTCACGCTGGGCGCGGATCTGTCGATGACCCCGATTGGCGAGGCGGTCGGCAGGACGCTCACGAAGTCCAAAAAGGTCTGGGTCATTGCGCTGATCGCTTTTCTGGTGGGCATACTGATCACCATTTCGGAGCCCGACCTGCAGGTGCTGGCCGAGCAGGTGCCGGGCGTACCCAATCTGACGCTGATATTGGCGGTTGCGATTGGGGTGGGCCTGTTTCTGGTGGTGGCGCTGCTGCGCATCCTGCTGAAGGTCAAAATGCGCTGGCTGCTGCTGGGGTTTTACGCGCTGGTGTTCCTGCTGGCGCAGTTCGTGCCGGGGAACTTTCTGGCGGTCGCCTTTGACTCGGGCGGCGTGACCACCGGCCCGATGACCGTGCCCTTTATCCTGGCGCTGGGCGTGGGCGTGTCCAGCATCCGCAACGACGCCGACGCGGAAAACGACAGCTTCGGCCTGGTCGCGCTGTGCTCGATCGGCCCGATCCTGGCGGTCATGCTGCTGGGGCTGATCTACCGGCCGGAGGAGACGGCCTACTCGGCTATCGTGCCGGTGCAGGCGGCGACCTCGGTGGAGCTGTGGCGGATGTTCGCGAGTGAGCTGCCCCGCTATCTGCAGGAGGTGGGGCTGGCGCTGGCGCCGATCGTGATTTTCTTTCTGGCGATGCACTTTACCACGCTGCACCTGCGCCCCAAGGCGTTTATTCGGATATTGATCGGCCTGATATACACGTATCTGGGCCTGGTGCTGTTCCTGCTGGGCGTAAACGTGGGCTTCATGCCGGTGGGCAACTATATCGGTCAGCTGCTGGGCGCGCTCAGCTACAACTGGATTCTGGTGCCCCTGGGCATGATTATCGGCTTCTTCGTGGTCTCCGCCGAGCCGGCCGTGCACGTGCTGGCCAAGCAGGTCTATGAGCTGACCGCCGGCTCCATTTCGAAAAAGTCGCTGACGAACAGCCTGTGCATCGGCGTGTCGGTTTCGGTCGGACTGTCGATGGTGCGCGTCATCACCGGGCTGCCGGTCATGTACCTGCTGGTGCCCGGCTATCTGATCGCGCTGATCCTGATGTTCTTCGTGCCGCCCATCTTTACGTCGATCGCGTTCGACTCGGGCGGCGTGGCGTCCGGCCCGATGACCGCCACGTTTCTTCTGCCGCTGGCGATGGGCGCGTGCACGGCGGTCGGCGGGGACATCGCGGCGGACGCGTTCGGCGTGGTGGCCATGGTCGCCATGACCCCGCTGATTACTATACAGATCCTGGGCCTGCACTACAAGCGCCGTCAGCGGCTGATCAAGTCCGCGCCGGTCGTGCGTCCGGAAGAGAACATTATCGAGCTGTGAGGAGGTCGCTGCAATGAATCAAATCAGTCTGCTCATGGTGATCGTCCGCAGAGACTGGGAGGAAGGCTTCGTCTCGCTGCTGCGCGAAAACCAGGTGCAGCCGGTGTTCAGCCTGCCCGCGCAGGGCACCGCCACCCCCAGTCTGCTGAACCTGCTGGGCCTGGAGCGTCAGGACAAAACCCTGCTGCTGTGCATGGCCGCGCGCAGGCGGGCCGCCCGCCTGATGAGGCGAATGGTGACGGAAATGGGCATCAACATCTCGGGCACGGGCATCGCGCTGAGCCTGCCCGTGGGCAGTATCGGCGGGCAAAGCAGCCTTAACTACTTTATGAGACCGCAGAATGACGAAAACGGTGAGGTGGATCAAATGGAAGAAAAGAGAGCCTATCCCTTCGACCTGATACTGGCCATCGCGCAGCAGGGCTACGCCGAAACGGTCATGGACATGGCCCGCAAGGCCGGCGCGGGCGGAGGCACTGTCGTGCACGCCAAGGGCTTGGGCGAGGAGTACGCCGAGAAGTTCCTGGGGCTTTCGATCGCCGCCGAGAAGGAAATGATCCTGATCGTCACCCGGCACGAGCAGAAGGACGCCATCATGCGCGCCATTATGGACGGCGCCGGGGCGCACTCCCAGGCGCACACCGTGCTCTTCTCGCTGCCGGTCGAGGACGTGGTCGGCCTGCGCAGCATCATGAAGGAAGCCGAGGAAGAGGAATAATCGCAGAGGAAAGAGGGACGAAGCGTTGTGCTTCGCCCCTTTTCATATGGAGCCGTTCCGGGCGGCGGATAAGCCGAGGGAGGTGCGGCTGCGGCCGCACCCTCCCCCGGACCCCCTCCTACGTTTGATCCCAGGACTGCGAAGCGCGAACTGGCAGCCTCCTGCGTCAGGTTGACGATGAGCGCTGTCCCAAACGACGCGGGCGGCCGCAGCCGCCCGTTCAACGCGATTCCCTTCAGGGAATCGCTTCCTTGCAGGCCGGCAGGCCTGTGGGTGGGGTGCGGGGAGGCGCGCGCCGTTCAGGCCGCCCTCCCCGGGGAGCCGCGCCGCGAAGCGACGCGGCACAAAGCGCGCAAAACTGATGTTTTGCGCGCTTTGCGGGTAGGGGTTCCGGGGGAGGGTCTCCTCCCCCGGTCAGCCGCGGTGCGGCGTCTGCCTGTCATCAGTCTGCCTTGGGCAGGATGCGCATGCGGCGCAGGGCCTCGCCCGACTGGCGGTTATAGGGGGTGAGCACGAGGGTGAACTCGACCGGCTCGCGCAGGATGACCTTGTACTTGTCCATCGGCAGGGGGCCGCAGCTGTTGGAGCCGATGCCGCCCATGCGCCAGTCGAGGGACAGCACGGTCACGTCGTCCTCGTAGAGCTCGTTGGTGTGCTCGGCGGCGTTGAGCGCCTGGTCGGTGTAGTTGTGGGCGGTGAAGCTGAAGCCTGCGTTTTCGTAGGTCTGCTCGCCCTGCACCATCAATCCGGCGCCCAGGATGTCGGTCAGCGCCATCATGCGCACCTGGCCGCGCGCGCCGTTCTCCTGCGGACGGATGTAGGGCTCGTGCAGGTCGGCCACCTTGGCCTCGTAGCAGCCCAGAAGCGCGCTTTCGCCCAGGTCGGGATAATTCTCATGCGGGCCCTTGCCGTACCAGGTCACGCGGTCATAGCGGGCGGGCAGCATCATCTGCAGGCCCAGCTTGGGCAGGAACAGGTCGTGCGTGGTGCCGTCCCAGTGCGTATACTTGTACTCCAGCGAGCCCAGCGGCTCGAAGCGGGTATGCAGGCGCACATCGCCGGAGCCGTACACGGTGTAGGTCATGACGCTGCGCAGGAGGGGCTGACGGGCGGGCGCGGCGTGTACCTTGGTCACGGTCACGCGCACGCTCTGGGGCGTCAGGGTCTCGACCTGAAGGCTCTCCAGGCGATCCTCGATGTGGTCCAGGCCGCACTGCTCCCACTGCTTGCGGTAGTTGCGGTCGTTGTCGGTGGGCGCGCGCCACACGTTCACGCGCAGCGGATCGGCCACCAGCTCGTTGCCCGCGGCCAGCCAGCTGATCAGGTCGCCATGCTTCTTGTCGAACAGCATGGAGAAGTCCTCGCCCAGGATTTCGACGTGCTCCTCGCTCTCATCGATGGTCACGTCCTCGAGGTAATTGACCGGATAGTAGGTAGTTTTGGGCTGGGTGGAGAGCATCAGCTGGGCCGCAGTCACCTCGTGACCGCGCTCGGCCCACTTCTGATCCATCGCCTCGGACACGTGAATCTCGATCAGGCACTCACCGTCCTGCGGGCGGGTGAAGGGGATCTTCACGATCTTTTCGCCGTAGGGCGCGACGCCGGACAGATCCAGCCGGCCGCCCTCGACGCGCTCGCCGTCCCTGTGCAGCGTCCAGCCCGCGTCGAACGTATCCAGCGTGCGGAAAGCGAACAGGTTGCGAATGCGGATTTCGCCCTTCGCCTCGTCGGCCCACTCGAACTTGACCGGCTCGTAGGCCTTCTTCAGCTCAATCAGGCCGGTGTGCGCGGTGCGGTCGGGGTAGTTGAGCGCGTCCACGCAGAAGTTGCCGTCGTGCGGATACTCGCCGAAGTCGCCGCCATAGGCATAGTACTCGTTGCCTTCCTCGTCCTCGCAGAGCATGCCGTGGTCGACCCACTCCCACACGCAGCCGCCGATCAGGCGCTCGTGGCGGTAGATGGTCTCCCAGTACTCCTTGAGCGAGCCGGGCCCCAGGCCCATCGCGTGTGCGTACTCGCACATGAAGTAGGGCTGGCAGGCGGTCGGATCGGCGTCGGGCGCCTTGGCGCCCTCCTCCTCCAGATAGTCGACGGAGGGATACATCCAGCTCTTTACGTCGCTGATGAGCACGCCCAGCTTCTCGGCCTTGGAGCCGGCCTTCCAGCTGTCGGAATAGTGGAAGTGAATCGGGCGGGTGGTATCCAGTTCGAGAATGCGCTCGCGCATCGCGGCCTGGTTCAGACCGTAGCCCGACTCGTTGCCCAGCGACCAGAAGATGATGGCCGGGTGGTTGATGTCGCGGCCCACCATGCGCTCGCAGCGGTTGACGTAGGCCGCCTTCCACTGCGGGTCGTCGGACAGGCGGTTGATGGAGTGGTCGCCGGGGATCATCTCGCAGCCGTGGCACTCCAGGTCGGTCTCGTCGATCACGTACAGGCCGTAGCTGTCGCACAGGTCGAGCAGGCGCGGGTCGTTCGGGTAGTGCGAGGTGCGCACGGTGTTGACGTTGTGCCGCTTCATCTGCACCACGTCGCGGACGAGGGTCTCGATCGGGGTCACGTGCCCCAGCTCGCAGTGGGTGTCGTGGCGGTTCACGCCGCGGATCTTGATCGACACGCCGTTGACGTACAGCTGGCGGTTTTTGATCTCCACGGTGCGGAAGCCCACGTTGACGCGCTGAACCTCGACCACGCTGCCGTTCTTGAAGATCTCCAGCAGCAGCACGTACAGGTTCGGGGTCTCGGCCGTCCACCTTTCGCAGGAAGGCACCTTCATATCGAAGGCGAGCGCGGTCGGGCCGTCGGTCTCCAGGGTCACGGCGGCCGTCTTCTCCTGAACGGCCTGGCCCTGCCAGAGCAGCCTGGCCTTGAACTCGATGTCTTCGGCCTTGTCGCCGTAGTTGGCCAGCTCGCAGTTCACCTTCAGCAGGCCGTTGGTATAGGTCTCGTCCAGCGTGCCGATCGCGTGCGCGTCGCGGATGTGCGTCTTGGGCACGCCCAGCAGGTACACGTCGCGGAAGATGCCGCTCAGGCGCCAGAAGTCCTGGTCCTCCAGGTAGGTGCCGTCCGACCACTTGTACACCATGACCGCCAGCAGGTTCTCGCCCTGCTCCAGGTACGGGGTGATGTTGAACTCGGAGGGCATGTGCGTGACCTTGCTGAAGCCCACGAACTCGCCGTTGACCCAGACGTAGAACGCCGAGTTCACGCCGTCAAAGTTCAGGAAGACCTCGCTGTCATTCCAGGCGGCGGGCAGGGTGAAGGTGCGGCGGAAGCAGCCCACCGGGTTGTCGTCCGGCACGAAGGGCGGGTTGAAGGGGATCGGGTAGTTGACGTTGGTATAGTGCGGCAGGTCGTAGCCCTGCATCTGCCAGTTCGAGGGCACGTCCAGCTGATCCCAGACCTCGTCCATCGCGTAGTCGGGATCCTGGAAGCCCGCGGGGGCCTCGCCGTCCTCGGCGTAGTAGAAGTCCCAGGAGCCGTTGAGCAGGCGATAAAACGCCGAGCCGCCGCGGGAACCGTTCAGCGCGGTCTCCTCGCAGCAGAAGGGAATGCCGGTCGCGCGCGGCGCTTCGCGGTTAATGTGCAGCATTTCGGGGTTCTGCCAGTCGGGCAGTTTATTGACCATGTGAATTACCTCCGTATATGTAGCAATCCATCTCTATTCTACCACATCATTTCGCGCCGCGCAAGTCCACTTTCCGGGCGGCAGCGCCGCCCGGTGCCGCGCCCCTCAGGAAAACTTCCTGAAGGGCGCGGAAAAGCCAGCCGGGTAATACCCGACTGGCTCCAGACTGTTAAAAAACCCCCGGAGAGCTCGAGAGGGCCGCAGCCCTTTCGAACTTTCAATCGTGCCCAGCGGCGTGTACGGTGGGC
>CAKUFI010000093.1 GCA_934647305.1 uncultured Clostridia bacterium
AAGATTAGACATAAACAAATCCTCCGCATGGTCTAAGCCATACGGAGGATTAACTGTTTTACGGACACCCGTCTATCTGCCGCCTCCCTCCTTTTCCGCCGCCTTACGCCAAAACGGGGAGACCCCTTTTCAGGGCCTCCCCAGAGGATAGTTTTCTTACAGCTTGCCGCCGTTGAACTGGGGCAGCCAGTCCTTGTTCTGCTCGAACATCTCGTTGACCATGTCGCGGATCTCGCGCAGAGAGCACACGGAGGCGGTCAGCGGGTCGTAGCAGATGGCCTGGTAGATCATTTCCTTGTCGCCGGTCAGCGCGCCTTCGACGGCCATCTCCTCGATCTGGGCGGACGTGCCGCTGAGCAGGGCCAGCTGGGCAGGCATCTTGCCCACGGCGATGGGCTCGAGGCCGCGCTTGGAGGCCAGCACCGGCACCTCGACGCAGCAGCCATAGGGCAGGTTGTCGATCAGGCCGAAGTTGCGCACGTTGCCGTTGAACTTGAACATCTCGTTGTCGCCGAAGATGGCGTTGAAGATGTAGGCGGCGTACTCAAAGCCGCGCTTGAGCTCGAGCGGCTCGACGAACCACTTGTCCATTTCGCCCTTCCAGGTGGTCTCGCGCTTGCGGTACTCGTTGAGGATATAGGCATATTCGCCGGGGTTCCAGCCAGTGCCGTGGGTGCAGTACTTCTCGATCAGGTCGGGACGCTTGCGGAACCAGGCGTTGTACTCGCTGTTGTGGCCGGAGGACTCGGTGACATAGTAGCCCAGCGCCAGGAACATCTCGTTGCGCACCTGCTCCTCGTTGTAGATGGCCTCGTTCTCGGTGATGGCCTTGCGGATGAGCGGGTAGGCGTCCTGTCCCTTATACAGGAAGTCGGTATAGAAGGCCTGATGGTTGATGCCCATGCAGGTGTAGGAGATGTCCTTCTCGTCCGCGCCGATCCAGCGGCCCAGCATGCTGGCGGTGCCCTGCACGCTGTGGCACAGGCCGCTGCACACCATCTTGGGGAAGCGTCCCTGCACGGTGCGGCACAGCATGGCCATGGGGTTGGTGTAGTTCAGGTAGATGGCGTTCGGGCAGTAACGGTCGATGTCCGCCGCGATGTCCATGATGGGGTTGATCGTGCGCAGGTAGCGGAAGATGCCGCTCGGGCCGCGCGTGTCGCCCACGTTGGTGTCCACGCCGTATTTCTTGGGAATCAGGATGTCGTGCTGCCAGACGTCCACCTCGCCGTGCAGGATGGTGGTCACGACGCCGTCCGCGCCCATGAGCGCTTCCTTGCGGTCCAGGGTGGCGATGACCTTGGCCGAATACTTGCCCTCGGCCACGATGCGCTCCACGGCGCGGCGGATGTAGTCCAGGCGCTCGGGGTTGATGTCCATCAGCGCGATGGTCGCGTCGCTGAAGGCCGGGAAGGTCAGCAGGTCTCTGACCAGCGCGCGGGTAAAGCCGAAGCTGCCCGCGCCGATAAAGGCGATTTTCTTGGACATGGGGGTTCCTCCTTTAATAAAGATCGTTTTCGCGCGACAGACCGCCGCGCAGGGTGCACAATATAAAGCCCGCGTTGATTGCGCCAGCTTTCCTTAACAATGTCATTATAGCGCATTTCCCCCTTGAAATACAGTCCGGTTTGTTGCATAATAGGTGTGAAAATGTTGCATCGTGAGGCGAAGCGAATATGTGGAACGATTGCGCTGCGCAGACGCAGAGCGGCGGCAGGCTGAGTGTGTGCAACCTGGGCGAACAGGCCTGTCCGGCGGGGCATACCTACGGCCCGGCCGTGCGCGGCTATTACCTGATACACTATGTGCTCTCCGGCTGCGGAGAATACCTGGCCCACGGCGAGCGGCACGAGGTGCTGGCCGGACAGGGCTTTCTGATCCTGCCGGGCGAGATCACGACCTATCGCGCCGACGAAAAGGAGCCCTGGCACTACGTCTGGATCGGCTATACCGGCAAGGACGCGGCCGAACTGACGCTGAAGGCCGGTTTTTCGGGCGACAGGCTGGTGTTCAACCTGCCTGAGATCGAGGAAACCTGCGCGCTGCTGCGGAGGGCGCAGGAGGAAATGCGCACGCTGCGCCTGGGCGAGCTGGGAGCGCTGGGCGCGCTGCTCAGGCTCATGGCGCATATCGGCCAGCACAATCCCGCCCCCGGGCCGCAGACCGACGAGAGCCTTTCCCTGGCCTATTTCCGCAAGGCGGCCTGGTTCATCGAGGGCAGCCTGACCCAGGGCGTAACCGTTACGGATGTTGCATCCTTCGTCGGCCTGTGTCGCTCGCAGCTCTTCCGCGTCTTCCGCAAAGCCGCCGGAATGTCCCCCCAGGAATGGATTCAGCGCGCTCGCCTGCACCACGCCGAGGAGCTGCTGCGCGACCGCCCCGGCCTCAGCCTGTTCGAGGTCGCCCTCTCCGCAGGCTATTCCTCCACCGCCCAGATGACCGCCGCCTTCAAAAAATACCGCGGCGCCACGCCGGGAGAGATACGCAAAGGAACGCCAGGGAGGCCGACCTTCTGACCGGGCAGCCAGCGCGCAAACTTCGGTGGGGGCTCCGGGGGAGCGCGAAGCGAAGCGGAGCCTCCCCCGGCCGAGGCGGCAGCGCCGCCCTTAATCCGCAGGATGCTCCTGCGGATTCGCAGAATTCGGGAACTCCAATTTGTGGTTCCCGAATTCGTCGATAGGATACGCGGCAGCAGCTGGCCGTCGGCCCTGCCGACCGGCAGCGCCGCCCCACAATCCGCAGGGAAGCCTGCGGATTCGAAGAACCCAGCCGCTCTAATGTATGGCGGCTGGGTTCGTGTTCTATTCGGCGGCAGCAAGTGGGTGCGGGCACTGCCCGCCCGCGGCAGCAACCGGCTGTCGGCACTGCCGACCCGCGATTGAGTTCGGAGTACCACCTGCCAGCGTTGACATACGTTTCGTGGATCAAAGTGTTTTCCGGGAGAGGTCTGGGGAGGCGCCTTTTTCAAAAAGGCGGCCTCCCCAGCGTAACCCCGCAGATGTGGTCTTTTTTGTGACACTTCAAGAATGTTCACACTCCGTTGATCTTTTCGTGTTAGGATATACCCGTAGAGAAAAAAAGACAGACGGAGGGACACCATGTCGCATGTAATCGGTATCGACCTGGGCACGACGAATTCCTGTGTGGCCGTATTGGAGGGCGGGGAGCCTTCGGTCATCGTGTCCTCCGACGGCAGCCGCACCACTCCCTCGGTGGTCGCCTTCGCGAAGGACGGCGAGCGCCTGATCGGGCAGGTGGCCAAGCGGCAGGCCATTACGAACCACGAGCGCACCATTTCCTCGATCAAGCGGGAGATGGGCAGCGACTATACCGTGAAAATCGACGGAAAGAAATATACGCCTCAGGAAATCAGCGCGATGATCCTGAGCAAGCTGAAGCAGGACGCGGAGGCCTTCCTGGGCGAGACCGTCACCGACGCGGTCATCACCGTGCCGGCCTACTTCACCGACGCGCAGCGCCAGGCGACCAAGGACGCGGGGCGCATCGCCGGACTGAACGTGCGGCGCATCATCAACGAGCCGACCGCAGCCGCGCTGGCCTACGGCATCGACAAGGAAGCCGCGCAGAAGATCATGGTCTATGACCTGGGCGGCGGCACGTTCGACGTGTCCATCCTGGAGATTTCCGGCCAGGTGATCGAGGTGCTGGCCACGGCGGGCAACAACCGCCTGGGCGGCGACGACTTCGATCAGTGCGTGGTCAACTACCTGACAAATGAATTCCTCCGCACGGAGGGCATCGACCTGACGCGCGACCCGATGGCCATGCAGCGCGTGCGCGAGGCCGCCGAGAAGGCCAAGATCGAGCTGTCCAGCGTCATGAGCACGACGGTCAGCCTGCCCTTCCTGGCGGTGGGCAAAAACGGCCCGGCGCACATGGAAATCAGCCTGACCCGCGCCAAATTCGACGAGCTGACCAGCCGCCTGGTGGACGCGACGATGGGGCCGGTCAATCAGGCGCTCTCGGACGCGGGCATCAGCGCCTCGGAGCTGTCCAAGGTGCTGCTGGTGGGCGGCTCGAGCCGCATTCCGGCGGTGCAGGCCGCGGTGAAGCGCCTGACGGGCAAGGAGCCCTTCAAGGGCATCAACCCGGACGAGTGCGTGGCGCTCGGCGCGGCACTGCAGGGAGGCGTGCTGGAGGGCGAGGTCAAGGACCTGCTGCTTCTGGACGTGACCCCGCTTTCGCTGGGCGTGGAGACGGTGGGCGACGTGTTCTCCCGCCTGATCGACCGCAACACCACCATCCCGGTCGAGCGCAGCCAGATCTTCTCCACCGCCGCCAACTTCCAGCGCAGCGTGGAGATCAACGTGCTGCAGGGCGAGCGCGAGGTGGCCTCGTTCAACAAGTCCCTGGGCAAGTTCAAGCTGGGCGGCATCCGTCCGGCCCTGCGCGGCGTGCCCCAGATCGAGATCACCTTCGCCATCGACGCAAACGGCATCGTCAAGGTGACCGCGCGCGACCTGGGCACCGGCAAGCAGCAGGACATCACCATCACCGGCTCCTCGAACATGTCCGACGCGGACATCGAGCGCGCCATCCGCGACGCGGAGCAGTACGCCGCCGAGGACAAGGCCCGCCGCGAGCAGACCGAGGCCTCGGCCAACCTCGAGCAGCTGATGCTGGAGGCCGAGCGCTCGAAAAAGCAGTTCACGCGGGAGCAGCAGAAGCAGCTGCACGAGCTGACCAAACGCGGCCAGAAGGCCGTGCGCGACAAGGATCTCTACGCAATCCAGAGCGTGACCGGAGAGCTCTCCGCGCTGCTGGCCACCCGTCCGCCGCAGGACAGCGCGCCCTCGCCCGACGAGGATGACGGCGCGCAGAGCGGTACCTATCGGAAGGAAGACTAAGCATGTTCGGGTATGTCATTATCAATCGCGACGCGCTGAGCGAGGCCGAATTCACCCGCTTCCGCGCCCACTACTGCGGGCTGTGCCACCAGCTGTACACGCAGTACGGCCTGTCCGGCTGCGCGACGCTGAGCTACGACCTGACCTTTCTTCAGCTGCTGCTCGCCTCGCTGTACGAGCCTGAGGAGGAAAATCGAAGCGAGCGCTGCCTGCTGCACCCCTTTAAAAAGCACGAGTGCGTCATCACGCCGGTCAATCAGTACGCCGCCGACATGAACGTCGCCATGACCTGGCACAAGTGCCGCGACAACTGGGCGGACGACAAAAGCGTACTGTCCCTGGCCGAAAAGAAGCTGCTGGACAAGGCCTATCTTCAGGTAGAGGCGCGCTATCCCGAAAAATGTGCCTTCGTCGCCGACTGCATCGACCAGCTCTCCCAGGTGGAAAAGAGCGGGGATACCCAGATCGACCGGCCGACCAACCTGACCGGCCAGATTTTCGGCGAGATGTTCGCCTATCAGGACGACCTGTGGAGCGAGACGCTGCGCTCGATGGGCGAGGCGCTGGGGCGGTTCGTCTATCTGATGGACGCCTACGACGACCTGCCCGGCGACCTGAAAAAGCACCGCTACAACCCGCTGGTCGCCCTGCACGAGCGGGTGGACTACGAGCCCTTCATGGAGCGCCTGCTCACGATGACCATCGCCGAGTGTACCGCCGAGTTTGAGAAGCTGCCGCTGGTGCAGGACATCAACATCCTGCGCAACATCCTCTACTCCGGCGTGTGGAGCAAGTACGCGATCCTGCAGAAAAAGAAAGAATCCGCCCGAAAGGAAAAAGACCATGAATGATCCCTACAGCACCCTGGGCGTTTCACCCAACGCCTCGATGGACGAAATCAAGGCCGCTTACCGCAAGCTGGCCCTCAAGTACCATCCCGACCGCAACGGCGGCTCCAAGGAAGCCGAGGCTAAAATGAAGGAGATCAACGACGCCTACGCGCAGATCACCAACATGAAAAAGAACGGCTCCTCCTATACCGCGGGCGGCTCTCAGGGCGGCTACAGGGGCGCGTCGCAGGGAGGTTATCGGCAGGGCTACGGCCAGTATCAGGGCTCCTCACAGGGCGGCTACGACCCCTTCGGCGGCTTCGACCCGTTCGGGTTCGGCGGCTTCGGCGGGTATCAGCAGCGCCAGCAGCAGACCTATTCCTCGCCCGAGATGCAGGCCGCGCGCAACTACGTGCGCTTCGGTCACTATCAGGAGGCGCAGAACCTGCTGCGCACCGTCACCAACCGCACCGCCGAATGGTACTTCGTCAGCGCGCAGGCAGAATACGGCCTGGGCAACAAGGCAAACGCCCTCGACTTCGCCCAGCGCGCCTGCCAGATGGATCCGGACAACTTCGAGTTCCGCCGCTTCCTGAGCCAGCTCGAGTCGGGCAGTCAGGCCTACCGCTCCGCCGGCCAGGGCTACGGCTTCGGCTCCATGCCCGCCATACTCTGCCAGAACCCCTTCCTCGCCTGCTGTCTGCTCAACACGCTGTGCTCCTGCTGCTGCGGCGGCCGGTTCTACTGCTGCTAAGCAGGCTGAGCCTGCACCCACCTGCTGCCGGTCGGCAGGGCCGACAGCCACTTGCTGCCGGTCGGCAGGGCCGACAGCCACTTGCTGCCGGTCGGCAGGGCCGACAGCCACTTGCTGCCGCCAAACAGCACACGAACCCAGCCGCCATAAATTGGAGCGGCTGGGTTCTCCGGTTTTCTGGGCTTCCCCAGAAAACACATACCGGCGTTGCCGGTCGGCAGGGCCGACACCCACCTGCTGCCGGTCGGCAGGGCCGAACCTGTACCCCACCGCCTGCTTCGCGGGCACCTCCCCTTTCAGGGGAGGCAAGACTGTCGCCCCCCGGAGAGCTCGAGAGGGCCGCAGCCCTTTCGAACTTTCAATCGTGCCCGGCGACATGTGCGGCGGGCGCGGGGCGTTTTTTGCGCCGGAAAATCCCATTTTCCAGAGAAAAAAGCGTTTCCTTGCAGTTTTTGCGCCCGGAAATCTTTCAGATTTCAGCAAAAACTGGTAGGGGTGGCAGTGGCGGGGGAGCTTGCTCCCCCGTCCACCAGCTTGTCAAAACTTTTTTGACAAGCTGACCTCCCCTTTCAGGGAGGCATGGGTATGCGCGGTCAAGGCGCCCCTGAAAGGGGAGCTGTCGCCGCAGGCGACTGAGGGGTTCTCCCGGTCAGAAGGGCCGACAGCCACCTGCCGCCGCTCCCCCACATACACAGAACCCCCTCCGGGCACACACCCGAAGGGGGTTATCATATTTACTTTTCGTCCTGCGCGATCAGGCTCTGGGTGAGGCCGTCCAGCCAGTCGCCCTCGTACAGCTCGATCAAGCCCTTGTCGCAGGCCGCGGCCAGCTTGGGGTTGATCGGGATGCGGGCCACCTGGGAGATGTGGTACTGCGCGGCAATCTCGTCCACGTGGCTCTCGCCGAAGACGTTAATGTGCTTGCCGCAGTCGGGACACTCGACATAGCTCATGTTCTCGACCAGGCCCAGGATCGGGATGTTCATCAGGTTGGCCATGCGCACCGCCTTCTCCACGATCATGCCCACCAGCTCCTGCGGCGAGGCCACGATGAGTATGCCGCTGAGCGGGAGCGACTGGAAGACGGTCAGCGGCACGTCGCCGGTTCCCGGAGGCATATCGACGAACATGAAGTCCACGTCGCCCCAGCACACGTCGGTCCAGAACTGCTTGACCGTGCCCGCGATGACCGGGCCGCGCCAGACCACCGGGTCGGTGTCGTTCTCAAGCAGCAGGTTGATGGACATGACCCGGATGCCGGTCTTCGTGTCCACGGGGAAAATGCCGTCGTCGTTGCCCATCGCCTTTTCCTTCAGGCCGAACATGCGCGGCACCGAGGGGCCGGTGATGTCCGCGTCCAGGATGGCGGTCTTGTAGGCCGCGCGCTGCATGTTGACGGCCATCAGCGCGGTCACCAGCGACTTGCCGACGCCGCCCTTGCCGCTCACCACGCCGATGAGCTTTTTGACATGGCTGTGGGGATTGGCCGGCTCGATCAGGCTGGCCGGCTGACCCTTGCTCGCGCACGCGGCCGAGCAGGTTTCACAGTTGTGAGTACATTCTTCGGACATGCTTGAATCCTCCTGATAGCTCTTCTTCCCGTAATCATATACCATTGTCCGCGCTTTGTCAACCGCCTGCGCGTTTTCTTTGCTACCTTAAAAGCTGGCAGAACAGCAGCATCACCGCGAGGAAGCCGAAGTTGAACGCGGAGAAGCGCGCGATGTAATAGCCCGCGCGGCCGGGGTAGATGCGGGTGTACTCGCGGAAGGTGATGAGGCTGGCCAGCGAGGCGATGAGCGTGCCTGTGCCGCCGATGTTCACGCCCCAGAGCAGCTCGCGGTAGTTGTCCGTGAACTGGGAAAGCAGGATGGCGGTGGGCACGTTGCTGATGACCTGACAGGAGGCCGCGCTCATCAGCAGGGTGCTCTTCTCAAGCGCCGCGCTGAAGAAGGAGCGCACCGCCGGGATGCGCGCCATGTTGCCCGCGAAGAGGAAGAAGCACACGAAGGTGAACAGCAGCGCGTAGTCCACCTGCTTAAGCGCCTTTCTGTCCAGTATCAGCAGCGCCGCCGGAATCACGATCAGCCCGATCCAGTACGGGATCGCGCGGAACACGATCACGATCGCCAGCGCGAAGAGCAGAAGGTAAATCGCCGTCCGGCCGCGCGGGGGCGCAGGGCTCTCGTCCCGCGCAAGGCTCAGCTTCTCGCCCCTGACGAACAGGCAGCAGACCGTGATCAGCACCACCGCCAGCGCGAACGGCGGCCACATGATCGACACGAACTCGCCGTTCGGGATGCTGAAGCGGGTGTACAGGTACAGGTTCTGCGGGTTGCCGAAGGGCGTGAGCATGCCGCCCAGGTTGGCCGCGATGTTCTGCATGATGAACGTGAAGGCCAGGTACTTCATCTGCCCGGTTGCCGCCAGCACGTAATAGCCCAGCGGCAGGAAGGTCAGAAGCGCCATGTCGTTGGCGATCAGCATCGAGCCGATGAACGTGATGTACACCAGCGCCAGGATCGCCATGCGCGCGTTGCCGGTCAGCTGCACGATCTTGCGCGCCAGAAAGGTGAAGAAACGCACGTTTTTCAGCGCGCACACCACCGCCAGCACGCAGAACAGGCAGGTCAGCGTCTTAAAGTCCAGGTAGCCCGCGTAGGCCGCGTCCGGCGGCACGATGCACATCGTAATCAGCGCCGCCGCCATCGCAATCGCCAGCACCGTGTTCTTCTTCACAAAGCGCACGCATGCGTTCAGCATTTCGTTTTCCCCCATTTCACGCAGGAAGAGCCGCCGGAGAGGGCGAATCTCAGACTGTCAAAAACCCTCAAGAGAGCTCGAGAGGGCCGCAGCCCTCTCGACCGGGCAGTGCCCGGCTCCACTTGCTACCGCTTTTCCATAAGATTGGCAGTGCAAATACATGGTGTGGGCACGGGGCGATTTTGCGTCGGAAAATCCCATTTTCCAAAGAAAAAATCGTTTCCTTGCAGGCTCCGCGCCCGAAAAATCTTCGATTTTTAGCGGAGACTGGAGAGGGTGGCAGGAAGGCTGAAAACCCTTTGGGTTTTCAGGTTTCGCCCTTGGCGAAACTGCCGACGGCTCAAA